>NZ_JBIAVX010000008.1:0-151988 GCF_042894725.1 Streptomyces sp. NPDC001480
TTTGGCACGCTGTTGAGTTCTCAAGGAACGGTCGCTTCCTTTGTACTCACCCGAGAGACTCTCTCGCGGCTTTCCTCCGGGCGCTTCCCTTCGGTCTTGCGTTTCCGACTCTATCAGATCTTTTCTCGATCCGATTTCCTCGGTGCTTTCCAGGTTCCCGCTCTCGCGTTTCCCTTTCCGGCGTTTCCGACTCTATCAGATCCTTTTCGGTGTCTGATTCCCGGCCGGCGGGTTTTGTCTTCCCGGCCCTTCGGCCGTTCCGACGAGTGAGACTTTAGCGGATTCCTCGCTCCCGACCTAATCGGGGGCTGCGTCCTTTCGAACGCGGATTCCTCATTCGTAAATACGCGCGCCAAAGCACACGGCAACGGATCGCCGAGCAATGGCTGGTACCTACGGAATGGCTGTCCGGGGACCGACCGGAGTCGGCTCTCACGTCGGACAACTCGAAGAACCTTACGGATCTGGTCGGGGTGTGTCAACTCGCGGCGGGACGGCACGCCGGCGGCGTACTCTGGGTCCGTGACTACGCGTACGTGCAACCAGCAGTGGTGGGCCGCCTGACGGCGGCCGCGCTCACGTATGCGTTCAACGGCCGCCGCCTCGGCGGCCGTTCTCGTTTCTCCCTCCAGGGCTCCTGAGGGTCGGCCGGCCGGGACGGTGGCCTCGACCAGGAGGTGGAGTGGAGATGACGCGAGTCTTCAGCGGGATCAAGCCGACCGGGCATCTGACGCTGGGTAACTACCTGGGGGCCATGCGGCGCTGGGCCGAGGTGGACCAGCACAGGTCGGACGCGCTGTTCTGCATCGTCGATCTGCACGCGCTGACCGTGGACCACGATCCGGCGCGGGTACGCAGACTCAGCCGTCAGGCGGCGACGCTGTTGCTGGCAGCGGGGCTGGATCCCGAGCTGTGCACCGTGTTCGTACAGAGTCATGTCGATGAGCACGCGCGGCTGTCGTACGTGCTCGAGTGCGTGGCGACCGACGGTGAGATGCGGCGGATGATCCAGTACAAGGAGAAGGCCGCGCGGGAGCGGGCGCGGGGTGGGAGTGTGCGGCTGTCGCTGCTGACGTATCCGGCGCTGATGGCGGCGGACATCCTGGCGTACGGGACCGATGAGGTGCCGGTGGGGGACGACCAGGCGCAGCACGTGGAGCTGACGCGGGATCTGGCGGTGCGGTTCAACCAGCGGTACGGGCACACGTTCGTGGTGCCGAGGGCGACGTGTCCCCAGGTGGCCGCGCGGGTGATGAACCTCCAGGAGCCGACTTCGAAGATGGGGAAGAGCGACGACTCCGGGCCGGGGATCGTGTATCTGCTCGACGAGCCGGACGTGGTGCGGAAGAAGGTCATGCGAGCCGTGACCGACAGTGGGCGGGACGTCGTGTACGACCGGGAGGAGCGGCCTGGGGTCGCGAACCTGCTGGAGATCCTCGCAGCCTGTACGGGTGGGGATCCGGCGGCCCTGGGTGAGGGGTACGCGTCTTACGGAGCGCTGAAGAAGGACACCGCGGAGGCCGTCGTCGAGGTGTTGCGGCCGGTGCGGGCGCGGCACAGGGAGTTGTGCGCGGATTCCTCTTATGTGGAGGCCGTGCTGCGTCAGGGGGCCGACCGGGCCCGGGCGATGGCGCGGCCGACCGTGGATGCCGCTTATCGCGCGATCGGGTTGCTGCCTCCGGTGTCCTCGGTTTCTTCCGTGTCTTCCGTGTCTTCTGGGGCGGAGGTCGTCGTGAACGCTGACCGGTAGGCGCGTGGGCTGGTGGCGAGGCGCGATGCGAAGTGCTGGCGCATGGTGACCTCGCTGCCGAAGCCCGCGCGGCGGGCGACCTCGGGCATGGGGAGGTCGGTGCGTTCGAGGAGTTTCTGGGCCGCGGCGATGCGCTGGTCGAGGAGCCAGCGCAGCGGAGTCGTGCCGGTGGCCGCCGTGAAGTGGCGGGCGAAGCTACGGGGGGACATGCCCGCGTGGGCGGCCAGGTCTGCGACCGTCAGCGGTTCGTGGAGGCGGCGCAGGGCGTGTTCGCGTACGGCGGCGAGGGTGTCGGCGTCGCGGTCCGCGCGGGGGGTGGGGCGCTCGATGAACTGTGCCTGGGTGCCGGTGCGGAAGGGGGCGGTGACCATGGAGCGGGCGATGGTGGCCGCGGCCTCGGCGCCGTGGGCGCGGCGGACGAGGTGGAGGCACAGGTCGATGCCGGCCGCCGTGCCGGCCGCGGTCCAGATGTTGTCGTCCTCGATGAAGAGGGCGTCGGGGACGACGGTGACCTGCGGGTGGTGGGCGCGCAGGAGGTCGACGAGGTTCCAGTGGGTGATGGCGCGGCGGCCGTCGAGGAGGCCGGCCTGGGCGAGGGTGAAGGCGCCGCCGCAGAGGGCGGCGAGGGTGGTGCCGCGGGTGTGGGCGCGGCGGAGGGCGTCGAGGACGGGCGTGGGTGCGGGGGTCAGGTGGTCGTCCAGGCCGGGGATCAGGATCAGGTCGGCTTGGTCGAGCCAGGTGAGGGTGCGGTCCGGGAGTAGGGAGAGGCCGCCGCGCATGGGGATGGGGGCGGTGTCGGCGGCGACGCGGCGCAGGTCGAAGGCGGGGGCGCCGCGGTCGGTGCGGTCGGTGCCCCAGACCTCGGTGATGACGGAGACGTCGAAGGCTCGGATGCCGGGGAAGGCGACCAGGGCGATGCGATGAGGACGGGTCGTGGGTGCCGCAGGTGCGATGGGTGCCGCAGGTGCGATGGGTGCCGCAGGTGCGATGGGTGCCGCAGGTGCCATGGGTGGCAGTAAATCATCGATCGCTGTCTTTTCACCCTATGGGGCGGGCGGGCCCGGCGGCGGCAGGATCGGGGCATGGAGATCGCGGAGAACGCAGCACTGGTGGTCGTGGACGTGCAGAAGGGCTTCGAGGAGGCCGGCTTCTGGGGGCCGCGGAACAACCCGGGGGCCGATGACAACATCGCGGCGCTGATCGACGTATGGCAGTCGACGGGGCGGCCGGTCGTCTTCGTACGGCACGACTCGCCGAAGCCGCAGTCGCCGCTGCGGCCGGGGTATGCGGGGAACGACCTGAAGGAGTACGTGGCGGAGCGGCGCGGGAAGGGGGCGGGGGCCGAGCTGTTCCTGACCAAGACCGTGAACTCGGCCTTCCTCGGCACGCCGGACCTGGGGGCCTGGCTGACGGCGGAGGGGATCGGGCAGGTCGTGGTGATCGGGATCCAGACCAACATGTGCGTGGAGACGACGGCCCGGATGGGCGGGAACCTCGGGTACGACGTGGTGGTGCCCTACGACGCCACGTACACCTTCGATCTGGAGGGGCCGTTCGGCTGGCGGCGCAGTGCGGAGGAGGTTGCGCAGGCGTCGGCGGTGTCGCTGCACGGGGGTGGGTTCGCGCGGGTGGTGACTACGGAGGAGGTGGTGGGGGCGGCGGGCTGAGCCCATCGGGCCACCGGCCACCGGGCGTTGGGCCGTTCAGTCCTTCTTGCCCGAGGCCAGTTCGCGGCTGCGGTCGCGGGCGGCCTCCAGGGCGGCGATGAGGGCGGCCCGTACCCCGTGGTTCTCCAGTTCGCGGATGGCGTTGATCGTCGTACCGGCGGGGGACGTGACGTTCTCGCGGAGCTTGACCGGGTGTTCGCCGCTGTCGCGGAGCATGGTGGCCGCGCCGATCGCGGACTGGACGATCAGGTCGTGGGCCTTGTCGCGGGGCAGGCCGAGCAGGATGCCGGCGTCGGTCATGGCTTCGACCAGGTAGAAGAAGTAAGCGGGGCCGGAGCCGGAGAGGGCGGTGCACGCGTCCTGCTGGGACTCGGGGACGCGGAGGGTCTTGCCGACGGCGCCGAAGATCTCCTCGGTGTGGGTGAGGTGTTCGGCGGTGGCGTGGGTGCCGGCGGAGATGACGGACATGGCCTCGTCGACGAGGGCGGGGGTGTTCGTCATGACCCGGACGACCGGGGTGCCGGGAGCGAGGCGTTCCTCGAAGAAGGCGGTGGGGATGCCGGCGGCGCCGCTGATGATCAGGCGGTCGGTGGGGACGTGGGGGGCGAGCTCGTCGAGGAGCGTGCCCATGTCCTGCGGCTTGACCGTGAGGATGAGGGTGTCGGCGGTCTTGGCGGCCTCGGCGTTGGTGACCGGGGTGACTCCGTGGCGGTTGCGGAGTTCTTCGGCGCGTTCTCGGCGGCGGGCGGTGACCAGGAGGTCGGCGGGGGACCAGCCGGCTCGGATCATTCCGCTGAGCAGGGCTTCGCCGATCTTGCCGGTGCCGAGGACTGCGACTTTCTGGGTCATGGGGTCATCTTTGCACCGGGGGTGCGGGGGGTGGGGCGGTGTCCGGTGGGCGGGATGTGGTTTCGCCCCCGCCGCCCCTACCCGTTCCCGTCCCCAGGGGCTCCGCCCCTTCGACCCCGCTGGGGGCTGCCGCCCCCAGACCCCCGCTTCGGCCTGAACGGCCTCGTCCTCAAACGCCGGACGGGCTGAGTAATCCGGGCCGGGGTTCACTCTGTCCGGCGGCGCAGTGTGGCTGCGCCCAGGGTCAGTACCAAGAGGGCGCAGGCCGTCACGATGAGGGTGTCTCGTAGGAATGTCGTCGTCATGTCCGTGTGGTGGAGGACCTCGTTCATGCCGTCGACGGCGTAGGACATGGGGAGGGCGTCGGAGATGGCTTCCAGGGCGGGGTGCATGGCGGGGCGGGGGGTGAAGAGGCCGCAGAGGAGGAGTTGGGGGAAGATCACCGCGGGCATGAACTGGACCGCCTGGAATTCGGAGGCCGCGAAGGCCGAGACGAAGAGGCCGAGGGCTGTGCCCAGCAGGGCGTCGAGGAGGGCTATGAGGAGCAGTAGCCAGGGGCTGCCTGTGACGTCGAGGCCCAGGAACCAGACCGCGAGACCGGTGGCCAGTGCCGACTGGACGATGGCCAGGGCGCCGAAGGCGAGCGCGTAGCCGGCGATGAGGTCGGCCTTGCCGAGGGGCATGGCGAGGAGTCGTTCGAGGGTGCCGGAGGTGCGTTCGCGCAGGGTGGCGATGGATGTCACCAGGAACATCGTGATCAGCGGGAAGATGCCGAGGAGCGAGGCGCCGATGTTGTCGAAGGTGTGCGGGCTGCCGTCGAAGACGTAGCGCAGCAGGAGCAGCATCAGGCAGGGGATCAGCAGCATCAGCGCGATGGTGCGCGGGTCGTGGCGGAGCTGGCGCAGGACGCGGGCCGCGGTGGCGGTGGTGCGGGAGGGGCTGAGCGCCGGATTTGTCATCGTGCCGTCTCCTTCGCGCGGCCGGTGGCGACCGCCTCGTCCACCAGGTGCAGGAAGGCCGCCTCGACGGTGTCTGCGCCGGTGCGGGCGCGCAGGGCGTCGGGGGTGTCGTCGGCGAGGATCTGGCCCTCGCGCATGAGGAGGAGGCGGTCGCAGCGCTCGGCCTCGTCCATGACGTGGGAGGAGATCAGGAGGGTGGCGCCGCGGGTGGCGGCGATGTCGTGGAAGAGGTGCCACAGGTCGCGGCGGAGCACCGGGTCCAGGCCGACGGTGGGTTCGTCGAGGACCAGGAGTTCGGGGGTGCCGAGGAGGGCCACGGCGAGGGAGACCCGGCCGCGCTGGCCGCCGGAGAGGTTGCCGGCGAGGGCGTCGGCGTGGGTGGTGAGGTCGACGTCGGCGAGGACGCGATCGACATCGTGGCGCCGGTCGGCTGCGGCGCGGCCGGGGTCGAGGATCGCGGCGAAGTAGTCGAGGTTCTGGCGGACGGTCAGGTCGTCGTAGACGGACGGGGCCTGGGTGACGTAGCCGATGCGGGTGCGCAGGGTGGGGTGGCCGGCGGGGTGGCCGAGGACCCGGAGGGTGCCGCTGACCTTGGCCTGGGTGCCGACGACGGCTCGCATGAGGGTCGACTTGCCGCATCCGGAGGGGCCGAGCAGGCCGGTGATCCTGCCTCGCGGGACGGTGAAGTCGAGGCCGCGCAGGACGGTGCGGGGGCCTCGGACGGCGGTGAGGGAGGAGGCCTGTACGGCGGGGGACGAAGGGTGGTCGGCCGGGAGCCCGGGAGGGCCGGGCGCATAATTCATCATGCGATGAATAATGCGCCCGGGGTGGAGTGCCGTCAAGCGATGGCCACCAGCAGCTCCACGTCGTAGACCTCCTCCACCGTGCCGTCGGGGAAGGCGGTGAGGAGGTGGGCGCGTTCCTCGGTGAGGAAGGCGTCGGCGGTCGCCGGGTCCTGGATCAGGAAGGCCGAGTGACTGCCGAGGTTGGCGAGGTGTGTGTCGAGGGGGACGTGGCGGCTCCAGCGGACCGTGCGGTCGGCGAAGTCCAGGCGGCCGGTGGGGTCGGCGAGGGCGGACCGCGAACTGTTGTGCACCTCCGCGCGCCGGTCGATGTCGAAGTGGTGCCGGAGGCGTTCGTTCTGTGCGTCTATCCACGGGACGCCGAGGGCGCTCTTGTTCCACCACAGTGCGAGGGCGCCGCCGGGACGCAGGACGCGCAGGGCCTCCGGGACCGAGCGGACCGGGTCGGTCCAGTGCCAGGCCTGGGCGTAGGTGAGCAGGTCGGCGGAGGCGTCGGCCAGCGGGAGGGCGTTGCCGTTGCCGCGGACCAGCGGGACGTCGGGGAGGGTGCGGCGGAACTGGGCCGCCATGCCGTCGCCGGGCTCCACCGCGAGCACGTCGGCGCCGCGCGCGTGCAGCAGCGCGGTGGCTATGCCGGTGCCGGCGCCGACGTCGACGACCCGGGCGCCGGCGAGGGGGCGGGCGGCGAGTTCCTCGAGGGTGTCGAAGAGGGCGGGCGGATAGGAGGGGCGGTTCGCGGCGTACTGGGCGGCGGCGCCGTTGAAGGAGTGGGCCCGGGAGGCGAAGGGTGACGGCGACGGGGATGGAGAGGGGGACGACGGCGATGGAGACGGTGATGGAGTTGTGGTCATGCCGTCATGCTGGCCGCTGGGGCCTGGGCATGCCGTCGGTACGGTGAAAGCCTTTCTTCCGCTTTCCCTTTCCGCCTATCCCTTGCGGCGCTTCTTGGAGGGATTGCCCGTGCGGCGGGCGGTGCGGCGGGTGTGCTGGGCGCGGGCCTCCTCGTATTCGGCGCGGTGCAGCTTCTCACCGGGGGCCTCGGTGAGGGAGCGGAAGAAGTAGGCGACGAGGGAGCCGACGAAGCCGATGGCCAGCAGGCCGCGCAGGGAGGCCTGGCGGGCGGGGTCGTGGCGCTTGCCGAAGCCGTCCCAGGTGTTGCGGAAGGCCAGCGCGCTGCAGATCGCGAACATCGCGACGACCAGGACGGTCACGAAGGCTCCGCTGCCCGCGATCTCCAGTCCCTGGTAGGCGAACCGCAGGACGACGCAGGAGGCGACGGCCGCCACCAGCGAGCCGGCGGTGACGGCCGCGCGGCGGGCCGCGTAGCCGTTGTCGTGGTTCACCCAGGTCGTGCCGAAGAACCGCAGGGGCTCGGGGCGGGGGCCGTCGCCGGGGGTGCCGCCCGGGGAGCCCGCCGTGGTGTCCGGGGTGCCGGTTTCGTCGCTCACGGGACGATTATGGCCGGACGGCGCGGCGGGCTCCGTGGCGGGTCAGGAGCAGCGGGAGGTCACGTAGCCGTCGACGCCCGTGTGGACGTACGCGTCGGACACGTAGCCGTCGCCGATGTTGTCCCAGATCTTGCTGGTGCCGTACGGCCCGGTGATCGTCTGGCCCGGCGTCTGGCAGTAGATCGGGACCTTGGCGCCCTCGGCCAGGGTGCGGACGATGCCGTAGGTGGTGCCGGGGCCGCTGCGGACGCGGAGCTCCACGCCCGGGGCGACCGGGTAGTAGTGCACGAGCGCGGCCGCGGTCTCCGCGGTGACGGCCGTCGTGACGGCCGTCGTGACGGCCGCCGTCTCGTCCCCGCCCTCGACTTCTCCGACGTCGGTGACAGACATCTGAACTCCCCCCGTTGATCCCCATGACTGCCATGGGGTCCCGTTGATTCCCCGGAAACGCGAGACGAAACACATGTGCGCGAATCGCACGCGAACGCTAGCAAGCCGCCTCTGTCTCGTACGCGTCATCGACTAGGCTCCGTGCGTCGCGCGCGCCGACGAACAGCACGGGGGTGGTCCCATGGCGCCACAGCGGAACGCCGGAGCGGGCGCGGAAGCGGAACTTCCCGAGTACGCCGGTCACTATCAACTGGAGTCGCGTCTGGGCTCGGGTGGGATGGGTGTCGTGCACCTGGCCCGCAGCACCTCGGGCATGAAGGTCGCGGTGAAGGTCGTACACGCCCAGTTCGCCCGGGATCCCGAGTTCCGTGGCCGGTTCCGGCAGGAGGTGGCCGCCGCACGGCGGGTGAGCGGTGCGTTCACCGCGCCCGTCGTGGACGCCGATCCGGAGGCCGAACGGCCGTGGATGGCCACGCTGTTCATCCCCGGGTCGACCCTCGCCGACCATGTGAAGGAGCACGGGGCCATGCCCCCGGACCGGTTGCGCCGGCTGATGGCCGGGCTGGCCGAGGCGCTGCGCGACATTCACCGGGTGGGGGTCGTGCACCGCGACCTCAAACCGAGCAACGTGCTGCTCGCCGAGGACGGGCCGAAGGTCATCGACTTCGGGATCTCCCGCCCCAAGGACAGCGAACTGCGCACCGAGACGGGCAAGTTGATAGGCACTCCGCCGTTCATGGCGCCGGAGCAGTTCCGGCGCCCGCGGGAGGTGGGCCCGGCCGCCGACGTCTTCGCCCTGGGGTCGGTCATGGTGCACGCGGCCACCGGGCGTGGGCCGTTCGACTCCGACAGCCCCTATGTCGTCGCGTACCAGGTCGTGCACGACGAGCCCGATCTGGCCGGTGTACCGGAGAACCTGGCGCCGCTGGTGCTGCGCTGCCTCGCCAAGGAGCCGGAGGAGCGGCCCACGCCGGACGAACTGATGCGGGAACTGCGGTCGGTGGCGGCCTCGTACGACACGCAGACCTTCATACCGTCGCAGCGTACGGTCGACCCGTCCGCGGACGAGGCGCGGACCGGTGGGGAAACCGAGGGGCGGACGGGCGCGGAACCCGAGGCCGGAAAGCCCCGGACCGGAAAGCCCCGGACCGGAAAGCCCGAGGTCGGCGAGCCCGAAGGGCGGCGCGCGGGGCGGCGGGGCCGGTGGTGGGGTGTGGCGGCCGGGGTGCTGGCTCTCGTCGTCGGCGGTGCGGTCGCGTCGGTACGGTTGCTCGACGATCCCGCTCCCCGGACGTCGGGCGGCTCGCACACCGTGTCGGCCGGGGCGTCGGCCGACGGGTTCATGCCGTGGACGGAGAAGCCCGGGTCCGGGAACGCCGGGACGCCCCAATGTGCCGCCACCGCCGCCGCGTTG
The DNA here is from genome assembly GCF_042894725.1 of Streptomyces sp. NPDC001480. NCBI lineage: Bacteria > Bacillati > Actinomycetota > Actinomycetes > Kitasatosporales > Streptomycetaceae > Streptomyces > Streptomyces sp. NPDC001480. The sequence goes on from NZ_JBIAVX010000008.1 coordinate 9,281, forward strand.
GTCTGCACCCAGTCCGGACGGGTCTACGCCCTCTCCCCCTCCGACGGCAGTCTGCTGTGGCGGCACCCCGCCGCCACGTCGCTCGGCAGCGGGCAGCCCGTGCTGTCGGGTGGGCTGGTGCAGATCCTGACGGACGAGGGGCGGCACCTGGAGGCGCTCGACCCCGCGTCCGGCAAGGTGCGGCGGCGGCAGGACGTACCCGCGGGCGGCGGATTGCGGTTCGCGGGAAACACCCTCCTGCTCACCGGCGCCGACGGGACGGTCACGGCCGTGGACAGCGCCTCGGGCGCGACGAAGTGGCACCGCCGGGTGCCGGGGCAGGCGTTTGCGCTGTTCACCTGGTTCACCGGGGATCGGGTGGCGTACGCGACGAGCACCTCCGACGACGGGTCGAGCACGCGGGTCACGGCGGTGGACCCGGACACGGGTGACGTGCGCTGGGACGCGCGGCTCGACGGATCGCTGCGGCCCGTCGGCACCAGCGGCGGATCGCTCTACTTCCTCTCCCTCGACCGGGTCTACGGGGTCACGCGGGCGGTGGTCCGCTACAGCCCCGCGTCCCGGACGACACGGCGGGTGGCCGTGACCGCGTCCCCCGAGGACGCCCACGCCGCCGTACGGGGAGACGTGGTCTACCTCATGGCCACCGGGGGCTCGCTGTCGGCCGTGGACATGGGCGAGCGCAGGCAGTTGTGGCAGTTGCAGACCTCCGTGAGCCGGGGCTCGGCACCGGTCGTCGACGGCGGCCATGTGTACGTCACCATTCCCGACGGGCGGCTGCTCGCCGTCGACGCCCGGCGCGGCAGGCTCCTCGGGCAGACGCCGACCCGGCTCGGCACGCACCCCGACCGGGTCGTCGCCACGCTGCCCGACCCGGTGGTCGTCAAGGGCCGCGTGTACGCCGCCGCGCCCGACGGAACGGTCTTCGCCGTCGACGGCCGCGACCCCTCGGCCTGGTGACACCCGAAGGGGCCGCCCCCGATGGTGGAGGCGGCCCCTGCCGGTGTACGAACCGGTGTACAAACCGATGTGAGAACCGGGGTGAGAGCCGGGGTAGGAACCCTCAGCCCAGCTTGGTCACGTCCCGCACCGCGCCCTTGTCGGCGCTGGTGGCCATCGCCGCGTAGGCCCGCAGGGCGGCCGAGACCTTGCGTTCGCGGTTCTTGGGTGCGTAGGCGCCGTTCAGGGCCTGCTCGCGGCGGGCGAGTTCGGCCTCGTCGACGAGGAGCTCGATCGTGCGGTTCGGGATGTCGATGCGGATGCGGTCGCCGTCCTCGACGAGGGCGATCGTGCCGCCGGAGGCCGCCTCCGGGGAGGCGTGGCCGATGGACAGGCCCGAGGTGCCGCCGGAGAAACGGCCGTCGGTGATCAGGGCGCAGGTCTTGCCCAGGCCGCGGCCCTTCAGGTACGAGGTCGGGTAGAGCATCTCCTGCATGCCGGGGCCGCCCTTGGGGCCCTCGTAGCGGATGACGACGACGTCGCCGTCCTTGACCTCCTGGGTGAGGATCCGCTGGACGGCCTCCTCCTGGGACTCGCAGACGACCGCCGGGCCCTCGAAGGTCCAGATCGACTCGTCCACGCCCGCCGTCTTCACCACGCAGCCGTCGACCGCCAGGTTGCCCTTGAGGACCGCCAGGCCGCCGTCCTTGGAGTAGGCGTGCTCGACCGAGCGGATGCAGCCTTCCGCCGCGTCCTCGTCCAGGGCCTCCCAGCGCTCGGACTGGGAGAAGGCCTCGGCGGAGCGGACGCAGCCGGGTGCCGCGTGCCACAGTTCCACCGCTTCGGCGGACGGGGAGCCGCCGCGCACGTCCCAGGTCTTCAGCCAGTCCGCCAGCGACGGGCTGTGGACGGAGTGCACGTCCTCGTTGAGCAGGCCCGCGCGGTGCAGCTCGCCGAGCAGGGCGGGGATGCCGCCGGCGCGGTGCACGTCCTCCATGTAGTACGTGCGGTTCTTCGCGACGTTCGGGGCCACCTTCGCCAGGCACGGGACCCGGCGGGAGACCGCGTCGATCTGCTCCAGGCCGAAGGGGACGCCCGCCTCCTGGGCGGCGGCCAGCAGGTGCAGGATCGTGTTGGTGGAGCCGCCCATCGCGATGTCCAGGGCCATGGCGTTCTCGAAGGCCTGGAAGGTGGCGACGTTGAGCGGCAGGACCGACTCGTCGTCCTGCTCGTAGTAGCGGCGGGTGATGTCCATGACCGTGCGGGCCGCGTCGACGTAGAGCTGCTTGCGCGCGGTGTGGGTGGCGAGGACCGAGCCGTTGCCGGGGAGGGAGAGGCCGATGGCCTCGGTGAGGCAGTTCATCGAGTTGGCGGTGAACATGCCGGAACAGCTGCCGCAGGTCGGGCAGGCGTTCTCCTCGATACGGAGGATGTCCTCGTCGGAGATCTTGTCGTTCACGGCGTCGGAGATCGCGTCGACCAGGTCGAGCGTGCGGACCGTGCCGTCGACCAGGGTGGCGCGGCCGGACTCCATCGGGCCGCCGGAGACGAAGACCGTCGGGATGTTCAGCCGCAGGGCGGCCAGCAGCATGCCCGGGGTGATCTTGTCGCAGTTGGAGATGCAGACCAGGGCGTCGGCGCAGTGGGCCTCGACCATGTACTCCACGCTGTCCGCGATCAGGTCGCGGGAGGGCAGGGAGTAGAGCATGCCGCCGTGGCCCATCGCGATGCCGTCGTCGACGGCGATGGTGTTGAACTCGCGCGGGATGCCGCCCGCCTCCGTGATCGCCTCGCTGACGATCCGGCCGACCGGCTGGAGGTGGGTGTGGCCGGGCACGAACTCGGTGAAGGAGTTGGCGACCGCGATGATCGGCTTCCGGCCGATGTCCGCACCGGGTACACCGGAGGCGCGCATAAGGGCGCGGGCGCCCGCCATGTTGCGGCCGTGGGTGACTGTGCGGGACCTCAGCTCGGGCATCGTCGCTCGCTCCTTCAGACAAGTAGGGCTGTAACGAGCCTACGCCGGTCATCCAGGGATCGGGACAAGGTGTCCGGATTCCGGGACGGATGTCTCGGGAACGGGTGCTGGGGAACGGCTGCGCGCAGGGCCCGGCTCAGGCCCCGGCTCCGGCTCAGGTCCCGGCTCAGGGCCCGGTCAGGTGCCCCTGCACCACCGGCGCCACCCGCGCCACGATCTGCTCCAGGTCCGCCGAGGCCAGCGGCTCCACCTTGATCACGTAGCGGAGCATCGCGCACCCCACCAGCTGCGCGGCCGCCAGCTCGGCGCGCAGTTCGGCGTCGGGCAGGTCGAGCTGACCGGCGATGCGGCGCAGCAGCTGGGTGGCGACGAGGCGGCGGAAGACGGCGGCCGCGGTCTCGTTGTTGACGGCGGAGCGCACGATGGCCAGCAGGGGCGTACGAGTGGTGGGGTTCTCCCAGACGCCGAAGATGAAGCGGGTCAGCCGCTCCCCCACTCCGTCCGGCGGGCCCGCGGCCACCGCGTCGGGGGCGTTCAGGGCGGGCGCGAAGGCGACCTCGATGGCGGCCGCGAAGATCTGGTCCTTGGTGCCGAAGTAGTGGTGGACGAGCGCGGAGTCGACACCGGCGGCCTTGGCGATACCGCGTACGGACGTCTTCTCGTAGCCGCGCTCGGAGAACTCCTCGCGGGCGGCGCTGAGGATGCGGTCGCGGGTGCCGGCCGACTCGGTGCGTGGGGGCCTGCCGCGGCGGCGGGCGCCGGTCGTCCCGGTCACCGCCGGGGCACCTTCACCGGGGAGGCCATGTGCAGGCGGGTGAAGGCCAGGGCCTCCGCGAGGTCGGCCTCGCGCTCGGCGCTGGACATGGCCCGCCGGGTGTTGACCTCGATGACGACGTGGCCGTCGAAGCCGGTCAGCGCGAGCCGCTCCAGCACCTCGGCGCAGGGCTGGGTGCCGCGGCCGGGGACCAGGTGCTCGTCCTTGGCCGACCCCCGGCCGTCGGCCAGGTGGACGTGACCGAGGCGGTCGCCCATCCGGTCGAGCATGTCAAGGGCGTCCGTGCGGGCGGTCGCCGCGTGGCTGAGATCGATCGTGAAGTGCCGGTAGTCGTCCTGGGTGACGTCCCAGTCGGGGGCGTAGGCGAGCATCTCGCGGTCGCGGTAGCGCCAGGGGTACATGTTCTCCACCGCGAACCGTACGTCCGTCTCGTTCGCCATGCGCCAGATCCCGGTGACGAAGTCCCGGGCGTACTGCCGCTGCCAGCGGAACGGCGGGTGCACGACGACGGTGCCGGCACCGAGCTTCTCGGCGGCCGCCCGGGCGCGCTCCAGCTTGACCCAGGGGTCGGTGGACCACACCCGCTGGGTGATGAGCAGGCAGGGCGCGTGCACCGCCAGGATCGGTATCGCGTGGTAGTCGGAGAGACGGCGCAGCGCCTCGATGTCCTGACTGACCGGGTCGGTCCACACCATGACCTCGACGCCGTCGTAACCGAGGCGCGCGGCGATCTCGAAGGCCGTCGCCGTGGACTCCGGGTACACCGAGGCCGTGGAGAGGGCGACCTTCGCATCTGGGATGCGGACGGGCTCTGCCATGAGGGACAGGTTACGGGCTGCGGTGAGCGGAACGTGGGGTACCTGTTAGCCGTTGTGGGGTTTGCCACGGGCGAGTACCGGTCGTCCGTGGCCTGTCCCCGGGTGCGCTACGGGTGCGTTACGGGTGCTCTCCGAGTGCACTGTGGGTGCTCTCCGGGTGCTCCCCGTGTGCTCTACGCCGACCCCATGTGGTCCAGCCGCCGCAGGATCACGCCCTCCCGGAGCGCCCACGGGCAGATCTCCAGGTTCTCCACGCCGAAGAGGTCCATCGCGGCCTCGGCGACCAGGGCGCCGGCCAGGAGTTGGCCGGCCCGGCCGTCGGAGACGCCGGGGAGTTCGGCGCGCTGGTCCGCGGTCATGGAGGCCAGGCGGGGGACCCATGCCTCCAGGGACTCGCGCTTGAGCTCGCGCTGCACGTAGAGGCCGTCGGCGGAGCGGGCCGCGCCGGCGATACGGGCCAGCTGCTTGAAGGTCTTGGAGGTGCCGACCACGTGGTCCGGGGCGCCGAAGCGGGTGAACTCGCCGATGGTGCGCGCGATCTCGGTGCGCACGTGGCGGCGCAGTGCCCTTGTCCGCTCCGGGTCGGGCGGGTCGCCGGGCAGCCAGCCGGCGGTGAGCCGGCCCGCGCCGAGCGGGAGGGAGACGGCCGTGTCGGGCTCCTCGTCGATGCCGTACGCGATCTCCAGGGAGCCGCCGCCGATGTCCAGGACGAGCAGTTTCCCGGCCGACCAGCCGAACCAGCGGCGGACGGCGAGGAAGGTGAGGCGGGCCTCCTCCTCGCCGGTGAGGACCTGGAGCTCGACGCCGGTGGTGTCCTGGACGTGGGCCAACACCTCGTCGGCGTTGCTCGCCTCGCGGACCGCGGACGTGGCGAACGGCAGCAGGTCCTCGACGCCCTTGTCCTCGGCGGCCTGGAGGGCGTCCCGGACGACGCCGGCCAGTTTGTCGACGCCTTCGGCGCCGATGGCACCGCTGCCGTCGAGGAGCTGGGCGAGCCGCAGCTCGGCCTTGTGCGAATGCGCGGGCAGGGGGCGCGCGCCGGGGTGTGCGTCCACGACCAGCAAGTGCACCGTGTTCGAACCCACGTCCAGGACACCGAGTCTCATGTACGGAACGCTACTGCCAGTACCGCGGTCCTCAGGCCCCGGAGCGGGCTTGGGCCACTTACCCTGGATGCGTGCCAAAGACGAAAAAGGCGAAGAGCGACAAATCCTCCACGCGTGCGAAGGTGGGCGACGAGAAGGGGCTCGACTTCGCTCGCGCGTGGGTGGAGTTTCCTGATCCGGCGGACGAAGAGCAGGTCTTCCGCTGTGATCTGACATGGCTGACCTCTCGCTGGAACTGCATCTTCGGCAGCGGCTGCCAGGGCATCCAGGCGGGCCGCGCGGACGACGGGTGCTGCACGCTGGGTGCCCACTTCTCCGACGAGGACGACGAGAAGCGGGTCGCCGAGCACGTGGCGAGGCTCACGCCGGACATCTGGCAGAACCACGACGAGGGGCTGGCGCGCGGCTGGGTCTCGGAGGACGAGGACGGTTCCCGGCAGACCCGGCCCTTCCAGGGCTCCTGCATCTTCCAGAACCGGCCCGGCTTCGCGGGCGGCGCGGGCTGCTCGCTGCACATCCTGGCCCTGCGCGAGGGCCGCGAGCCGCTGGAGACCAAGCCGGACGTGTGCTGGCAGCTGCCGATCCGGCGGACGTACGACTGGATCGACCGGCCCGACGACACCCGTGTGCTCCAGGTGTCCATCGGTGAGTACGACCGCCGGGGCTGGGGTCCGGGCGGCCACGACCTGCACTGGTGGTGCACGTCGGCGACCTCCGCCCACGGCGCGGGCGAGCCGGTCTACGTGTCCTACCGGCCCGAGCTGACCGAGCTGATGGGCAAGGCCGGCTACGACCGGCTGGTCGAGCTCTGCGAGCAGCGCCTGGCCTCGCAGCTGCCACTGGTGGCTCCGCATCCGGCGGACCCGGCCTAGGTGTACTGACCTGGGCGGGCGGGCCCTGTGGCGTGTCCTCGCCGGCGGCGGGTGCGGGCTCGTTCGTGAAGTGGCTGGTGTCTCGCATGCGGTGGGGCTCGGCTAGGCCGGGGTGTCCGGTGGGTTCTGGGGGGTGCCGTCGGTCGGTGGGGGCGGCGGGGTTGCGGTGGTGTCCGGAGGAGGGGACGAGGGGGCGGTCGGGGTGGGGGTCGGGTCCGTGGACGGGGGCGGGCCGGTGGGTGGGGGGTCTGCGGGGGCCGAGGCCGTGGGGGTCGGGTCCGGGTGGGCGGTGCTCGGCGGGTCGGCCGGTTGCGAGGGGCCGGTGGGGGCGGGGCCGTAGCCCTCGATCGAGACGACGGCGCCTGCCGGGGTGATCGCCAGCCGGGCGGTCCAGTGGCCGGCGGGCTCGCGCAGCTGGTCGACGTACACCTTGATCGTGACCGACTCGCCGGGCCGGAGGGTGCCCGAGGGGCGGCTGAGGTAGAGCCAGTCGGCCGAGGTGGTCGCCGACCAGCGGACCGGGGCGGGGCCGGACGCGGTGAGGGTGACGAGCGTGGTGTCGCCGCTGGTGTCGGCCGTGACCGCGAGGTGTCCCGCCCCTTCGTGTCCGGCCCCGGGGACGCCGACCACCTCCACGGAGACGTCGGAGGAGCCGTCCTTGGCGAGGCTTCTGGCGGGGACGGAGGCGTTCCCGGCGTTCTCGTAGCCGTCGGCCGGGTCGCCGTCGAGGCCGCCGGGGCCGTGCGCCTCGCGCGCGGTGGCGGCGGGGCCGGCCTGGTCCTCTCCGATCGGGGTGCCCCGGTACGCGGCCCACAGGGCCAGCACGGGGGCGGCGACGACGGTGGCGACGACGGTCGTGGTGACGGCACGGGCGCGGATGCGGTCCCGGCGGGCGGCACGGTCCTTGGGGTCCATGGGGAAGCCGCGCCGGTCGAAGCGGGGGGCGGCGGAGCCCCGCGCACGCGGGCCGTGGGCCAGGGCGACGTGCAGGGCCGCCCGGGGTGCCTCCAGGACGGGCAGCTCGGCGGGGGTGACCGTGGCGCCGGGCCAGCGTTCCGGGACCGCGCGCTCGGCGGAGCGGCGGCAGCGCGGGCAGTCGTCGACGTGCCGCACCAGCTCGCGCCGCAGGGCGCTGCTGAGCACCAGCTGCTGGTCGCCGGTGAGCCGGTCCACGCCGGGACAGCCGCCGGTCTCCACGACGGCGAGCGCGGCGCGGGTGCGTTCGACCTCGCAGGCGGCGGAGGCCAGCAGTTCGCGGGCGGCGGCGAGGTCCATGCCGAGGACGGCGGCGACCTCCTGGACGGGGAGGTGGTGGCGCACGGCGAGTTCGAGCGCCTCGCGCTGCTCCGGGCTGGTGCCGGCGGCCTCCGGCCAGGCGAGCAGGGCGAGTTCGCCGCGCCGCTGCTCCTGGGTCTGAGCCGAGACGGGCGGGGCGGCGACGTGCCCCTTCTCGGCCCGGGCGCGGCCCGCCGCGTGCGTGGCCTGACGTTTCTGCTTGGCCTCGGTCAGCTTGCGCAGGCACGCCCAGCGGGCCAGGGCGTACAGCCAGGCCCTGCGGTCGCCCACCGCCTGCGGCACCCGCTGCCCGCGCCGCTCGGCGAGCGCGAGGACGTCGCCCAGTGCGGCGGTCGCGGCCTCGTGGTCGCACAGCACGGACAGGCAGTAGGTGAACAGGCCGTCCAGGTAGGGCTCGTAGCGCGCGGGCGGCCGCTGCGCCAACGTGTGCGCCGCAGCACGATCGCGCGCTTCACGGTGCGCTCTGTGTGCGCCTGTGGTGCGGGTCGAGGTCTCCGGACTGGTGCTCATCACCCGTGCGACCGTAGGCGGCGGGGGATGAGCCATTCCGGCGGCTTGAGCACATTTAATCCGTACGGGTGAAACGATCCCTCATAAGGGGACAGGAACCTCGGATTCCGCGACCAATGCGGGACAGCGGGGCCTCAGTGCGCCTCAGCAAGCCTCAGTAAGCAGGGCGATGGAAGTTGGGGAGGGGCGACAGGGGGTCGTCGTAGAGCAGCGAGAGCTGTTCGTCGCGGCCCTGTACGCGCAGCCACCACAGGGCGCGGGGGATCTCCGCGATGGATCCGATGCCGCGCAGGAAGCCGTCGACGGTGCGGATCAGCCGCTCGCACTGCGGGCCGCACTCCCTCGCGTGCGGAGCCGTGGTCCACAGTGCGACGCCATGACTCTGTGTCAGCAGCCGCGACATGATCTCCCGGCCGGGCCCATGGCTGACCGGGCCGCACAGAAAGGGGACCCCGCCGCGCGGGTGGACGCCCAGCGGCTCCCCCGCGGCGGGGAGCGGGAGGTGCCAGGCGAGGAAGCCCGGCGCGCCCTGGAGGTTCTTCCAGGCCGCGGATCCCGGGTTCAGGGTCCACGCACCCCGGTCCGCGTAGCGCAGGGTCACCGGGCGCTGTGAGCCCAGTCGCTGGGACGAGTCGGTGCTCCGCCAGGTGTGCGGTGCCAGGTCGAAGCCCGTCAGAGGCAGGGCGAACTCGACCGGCGCCGGGCTGTGGGGCGTGTCGGCCTCGCGCAGTGTCCGGCTGAGCGGCTCCGCCACGGCCTTGGGCAGCGCGTTGATCTTGATGGAGGACCGGCTCTCGCGCCGGGTCTCCCAGCCCTGGCCGCGGGCCAGCAGGACGGCCCACCGGTAGGAGGAGGTCCTGAAGAGCCCGCTCGCCACCGTGACCAGGACCTGGGCCTCGCGTTGGTGCACGCCGATGCCGACGCGGTACGAGTGCCTGATGGCCCGGGTCGCGCTCTCCGTGTCCCCCACCCGCCGATACGCCTCCACGGCCGCTTTCCACTGGTTGCGCGCGTCGGTGTAGCGGCGCAGCTCCTCGTTCGCCCGGGCCCTGACCTCCAGGACCCGGGCCTGGCCGTAGTCGTCGGTCAGTTCCTTGAACAGGGGCGCCGCCTCCTCCGCCAGCGCGAGGGCGTCCTGCATGCCGCCGGAGTCGTAGAGGGCCTCGGCGCGGATGAGCAGCGCCCGTGCCGTGCCCGGGCGGTCGTCGAGCTCGCGGCAGATGTCGGTGGCCCGGCTCAGGTGCTCGAACCCCTCCGCGTGGGCGCCCGTCTTGAGGAGGGCCACGCCGAGGTCCGTGCTCGCCTCGGCCTCGCCGCGGCGGTCGCCGACGCGTGTCATCCCCTCCAGTGCCCTGGTGTGCGCCGCCAGGGCGATGGCCCAGTCGCCCCGCTCGGCGGCCACCAGGCCGAGGGCCTCGTGGGCCTTGGCCGCGCCCCAGGCGTCGCCGAGTTGCTCGTGCAGGGTCAGGGCCGACTCGTGCGCACCCGTCGCTTCGTCCAGCAGGCCCGTGCCGCGCAGCGCGGCGCCCCGCAGGTTCAGCAGGTGCGCCCGCAGATGCTCGCTGACGGGCTGCTCCAGCGCGGTCGCACAGCACTCCAGGCAGCGCTCGAAGTCCCGGCGCCAGTTCAGGTAGGCGCCCAGGAGCAGCACCAGGTCCGCGACGTGGTCGGCGTCGGCGTGCGCGGGCGCTTCCAGGACCTGTGCGACCAGGTTGTCGCGTTCGCCGTCCAGCCAGGCCAGCGCGTCCTCACGTGCCCCGGGCCGGTTCTCGTCGGGGGGAGAGGCGCCCAGGCCCAGGCCGGTGACGGCCTCGCGGGTCCGGTCGAGGCTGAAGGCCAGCAGGCGCCGCCGTGCGCTCGTCGCCTCCTCCCGGACGGCCGGCTCCCTGCCGAGCACCTGGCGGACGTACTCCTTGGGCAGCGTCTCCACCCGGAGCCGTTCCGCGAGCCCCTGTTCCGCGGTCTCCTCCTGCACGATCAGGCCGGCTCCGCGCAGCCCCCGCACGACCGCGTCGTGCCCGGAGAACAGCACGGCCACCGATTCCGCCCCGAGGTCGTCGCCCGGCGCCGCCGACAGCAGCCGCAGTGCCGTGCGCCGGTCCGGCGAAAGCCTCGCGTACTCGGTGTCGAAGGCGTGCCGGAGCTCGTCGAAGACGTGGAAGATCCCTCCCGCCGACTCGGTACGGTCGAGCGTCTGCGCGAGGGTTCCGGGGTACTGGGCGGCGAGCCGCAGTGCGAGGGGCACGCCTCCGCACAGGGCGGCCAGCCGCTGCGCCACCTCGTTCTCGGGGCCGGCGGCACCGAGGACGGCCGTCGCGGCCTGGGGCGTGAGCGGCCTCAGCACCATGTGCCGCTCGTCCGGGGCCCCCGTCGCGGAGCGGGAGGTGACCAGGACGTGGAACCGGCTGCGGGCGGGAACGTCCTCCCAGGTGTCGTGCGCCTCGGCCCAGGTCGTCCCGTCGTGCACGACGAGCACCGGCTGCTGGCCGTCCCGCAGCCGGGACAGCGACCGGGCCACGGCGGCGGCCTTCTCCTCCGGGCCGGGCGGGATCCAGTAGGCGCCGCCCGGGAACCAGCCGCGTTCCACGGCCTCGCGGGCCGCCGCCGCCGCGAACACGGTCTTGCCGATGCCGGGCATGCCGGACACCAGGGTGAACCGCTCGGTCGAGATCCGCTCGGAGGGGTCCAGCAGCTTCAGCAGCCGGCCCGTCTCCGCGTCCCGTCCGGTGAAGGTCGCGGTTACGCGCGGCAGGGTCAGCCGGGCGATGCGCGGGGCCTCGGTGCCGAGCACCGCCCTCAGCACCTCCGTGGCGCGGTCGACCGCCGCCCGGCCGACCGCGCAGATCGTCAGGTGCTCGGCGGCGGGGGTGGCGTACGCGGTGGTGAGGCAGACCTGGTCCCGCCGGGTGTCCGGGCGCACGGGCTCGTAGTAGGCGCTGCTGCCCATGACCACGCGCGCCGTCTCCACCTGGCGCGAGGAGGGCCGTACGACGATGTTGCTGCGCAGTTCGACCTCGGTGGCCACGACGACGTCGCCGTACTCCAGCCTGCGCCGCACGCCGCGCCCGTGGACCAGGGACACCACCAGTGACACGCCGTGGCGCTGGCCGGCCGCCATGACCTCGCGCCGGAACTGCGGCGACTGCCAGTCGACGGACATGACGACCACCCGCCGCGCGGTGCCCGCCAGGGTGCCGATCGTGTGGTCCGCGCTGAACTTCCGGTCGGTGAGCCGGGCGTACAGCGCGGCGTGCAGCACGTCGGACCCGGCCAGCACCAGGACGGTCCCGGCTTCCTCCTCGCTCTCCTCCTCCGCCTCGGTCCCGGGCCCGTCCGGATCGAGCGGTCCGGGCAGCTCCACCTCGGTCCGCGGACCCGGTGGGAGCTGCCCGGCCGGGCTGGTCCGCACCGGCAGCCGCTCGCTGCGGAAGGGCACCCCGCCGGCGGTGATCAGGGTGAGCAGCAGTGCCGTGTCCTGGCCGGGGCCGGTCTCGTCCACGGGGTAGGTGACGAACCGGGCCGGGCCGTAGGTGCCGCCGAAGCGGTGGAGCACGAGGGTGGTGTCGCCGGCCGACTCGACGGCGAGGCCGGTGCCGCCCTCGACCATGCAGCCGATGGCGTACTCCTCGGTGTCGTACGGCCAGGCGTCGTTCTCCGCGTCGAACTCGACGTCGACGGTGACCAGGTACTTCTGCCCGGCCTCCACCTCCTCGGGCCAGCTGACGACGGGCCGGAGCGGGACGGACGGCCGGTCCGCCGGTACGGTCATGCGCCCCCACCCCCTCCGCACGCCCGCGCCGACGGTGCCTCCAGGGCCAGTGTGGTCTCCGGATGGCCGAAGTAGGCGTAGGTGAAGCCGCCGAAGAAGGCCTTGATCTCCTCGTCGATCTCCTCGCCGGCCAGGGCGGCGGTATCCCCCTGCCGGACGGCCTTCTCGGCCCGTCGGGCGTGGTACGCGCGGTTCTCCGTGAGGGCCTCGGCGAGGTTCACCGGGCCGCCCGCCGCCTGGGTGAGCAGCCGTGCCGCGAAGTCGTGGGCGTCCGCCTTGCTCACCTCCGCGAGCGTGGCGACGACCGCGCCGGCGCCCCATCTGAGGAAGACCTCGGCGAACGTGCAGGGCACGGCCGAGTTGTACCGGTGGTCCTCGGCGGTGCGCGCGGACACACAGGAGTTGATCAGGACGGCCGCCCCCGTCTCGAACAGGGCGGGCATCTGCCATTCGTCCGACAGCGCGGCGAGCGAGGCGTCACCGAGCATGAACTCCTCGGGGTTCTGGGAGTAGTTGCCGTGGCAGCGCAGGAGGAGCAGCCCGAAGGCGGTGTACGGGTCCTCGAGGCGGGGGCGGAGTTCCGCCATGCGGCGGGACCGAGGCAGGACCTCGTGCCGGCCGACGCCGTCGTGCTCGGCGCGGAACTCCTCGTCCTCGTAGACGAGTACGCCGCCGCGGCAGTCCCCCCGCGGGGGGTCGTAGCGCCCGGCACGGACACCGTTCCACACGGTGGTCCAGCGGATGACGGGCAGGCCGGCGCCGATCCAGCCGCCCGTTCCGTCCGCCGCGTTCATGACCGCCGCGCCTCCGATCCGCTGCCGGTAGAGCAGCTCCCACGGGATCTCGTACGCCGTCTGGTCCCAGACCACCAGCTTGGGGTTCTCGGCCCTCTCCAGCCAGTCGACCCACCGGATCAGGGTCGGTTCCGTCTTCCACCAGCCCTTGACCCGCCGGTAGGTGGCGCGCCAGCCGATCTCCACCGCCAGTTCGGCCAGGCGCGGCAGGCCCAGGTCGGGCGGGCGGCGCCGCAGGAGGTCCTCGTCGTCGTTCGCGCTCACCGTCGTGCCCTGGTAGTGGAAGTCCAGGCGGTAGTTGGGCTTGCCCGCGTACGACTCGCTCGTGACCCGTAACAGGGCTGTTCCGACCGGGAGTTGCTCCGAGAGGGGGGCGTCCTGTTCGTCGAGGCGTGCGGTTCGGGAGGAGCTGCGGACGCCATCGGGTTCGTCCCGGGGGACGGTGGGCCGCTCCGGCCGCTCGGGGGCGGGTCTGCCCAGGTCGGCCTGTAACCAGCCGCGCAGGCTCATCGGTTCGGCTGTCATGACAGCGCCCCCGGTCGACGCCGGGGTGTGACGAGGAGCGTCGCGCCGAGGGCCTCGGCGAGTTCGGCGGGCAGTTCCGCGTACTGGTCGAGGTCCGGCGCGACGATCACCGCGCGCATCCGGTTCAGCGCGGCCGCCGTGGCCGCGACGCGCAGGGCGTCGTCGACGCCCTCCCGGCGCACCCCGCTCGGCGGGCGCCCGCGCAGACTGGCCTCCAGGGGCACGTTGCCCCGGCCGTCCGTGACGACGACGAACAGCACCTCGTCGACCACCGCGCGTCCCCGGCGCAGGAAGCGGCGCAGCTCGTGGACGCCGAGGTCGAGGGCGTGGGCGAGCGGGCTGGCCGCGCCCGGGGCCCGCTCGAAGGCCTCGACGAGACCGGGGTGGAGCAGCGAGGGCGCCCGGAAGCGTTCCGCGCACAGTTCGAGTTCGGCGGTGCGGTGGCCGAACTCCACCACCGTCACGGCCGCGTTCGACTCGTAGGCCCAGCGCAGGTGCGGAGCGAGCGCGGGCGCGGGATCCCAGTCGCGGCAGGAGTGGTCGAGTACGAGCACCAGCGCGTGCGCCGGTTCGGGTCGGCGGCGGTACTGCCGCAGGTTCTCCGCCCGCAGGGCGAGCGGGCCGTCCAGGCTGTCCGGGCCGTCCGGACGGTCCGCGGTGAGCAGCCGGGACTTGGCGGCCTCGACCATGCTCGGCACCAGGGCGAGGTCGTGCACGTCACGGGCCCTCATCGTCCCCACCGGGCGGCCGTTGAGCCGCTTGGCCGCGGTGCGGCGGCGGCCCGGCGGGCGCAGCGAGCCCGGCTGGGGCAGGGCGTCCGGGGAGTCCTCGGGGTACGGGGCCGGCGTCGGCGGCACGCGCGGGGCGACCGGGGTCGGGGACAGCGGGAGCGGCGGCTCGGGCTCGGCCACGGGGGTGGGCACCGCGGGGGCCGCGGGTGGCTGCGGCTCCTTGGCCGGCTGGGGGTCGGCCGGGGCGGGGTGCGGGCGGGGCGGGGGCTCCTGGCGCGGTTCGAACGGGACGTGCGGGGCAGTGATGCCGAGCAGGGCGGCGGCCTCCATGACGTGCCGTACCTCGGTACGGGGAGCGCCGGCCCGGGCCGCCAGGGCGCGGGCGACGCGGGCGAGGGCCAGGCCGCGCCGCATGCCGGCCGTCGCGGGGACCAGGGCGGCCACGCGGTCGGCGGCGCCCGGCGTCAGGAGGGGGCGGGGTCCGTACGCCGGTATCAGCGGGAGGGACGGGAGCGCCCGGACCAGGCTGTCGCGCTCGGCGGGCAGATCCCAGAACCGGTCGGTGCCGAGCCCCCACAGGATGTCGTTGAGCGGCTCGGCCTCGATGCGCAGCGGGAACCGGTCCAGCAGGTGAGGGGAGAGGCGGCCGGCCTCGGTGCGGTCGACGGCCGCCAGCCAGCGGGCCCGGGGGTGCCAGCGAAGGCTGTGCCCGTGCATCTCCACGTGGCCCGCCTCGGCGCCGATCAGCGTCACCGCGGCCCGTACGACGGCAGGCCCGGCCTGGCCCAGGTCGGGGACGAGGAGCACCGGAGGGGGGCCGCCGGGTCTCTCCACCAGCAGGCCCGGCACGAGGCGCAGTCCGTCGGCGTCCAGCCGGGGGCGCAGCCACAGTTCGTCCTCGCCCAGCCAGGAACCCAGGGTGCGGACGTCGTCGTCGGAACCCGGGGTGCCGGAGCGCAGGTGCGCGGCAAGCCAGGCACCCAGGGCGGGCAGGAGTTCCGGGTCGAGGTCCAGGAGGAGCAGGCCCCCCGCGCCCGGTTCCGTGGCCAGGCAGGACAGCAGGGTCAGGGCGCGGGTGACCGGAGGGGGCGGCGGTCCGGCGGGCGTCGCGGGCTTCGGGGTGCCGGCGCGGGCGGAGCTCGCTCGGGGGACGCCGGGCGGGGCGGCGGCGCGGTCGGCCGGGGCGGGCACGGCGTACGACGGCGAGGGCTTCTCTCCGTCCGGCTCGGGACGGGCGTCCAGGGGGCGGTCCTGCATGGATCAGCCCCGGATGTCCGCGAGCAGGTCCCGCACCTGTGCGTCGTCCTCGTCGCCCCACAGCGGCAGGGTGCCCGTGTCGCCCCGCCCGCGGCGGTGGAAGAGGGCCGGTTTCGCCACGTCGGCGAGGTGGCGCAGGGTCACGCTGGGGGCGCCCTGGATGGCAGCGAGCGCCCGTGCGGCTCTCAGCAGCACGATCTCGCCGCGGTGTCCGGCGAGTTGGAAGCCTTCGGCGAGCGCGGCGCAGCCGGCGAAGACGGCGGTACCGCACTCGACGTGGTCGAGGCGTTCGCGGGCCGCGTCGAGCACGGCACGTTTCTCGGCGTCGGCGCGTGCCGCGTCCGCCATGAACTGCGAGCCGGGATCCCCTCGTTCGGCCTCGAACCTGAGCACCCGCTCCACGATGAGCTGCCGCTTGCGGGCCTCCGATTCGGACTCGACGGCGGCCACCAGCCCGAACCGGTCGAGGAGTTGGGGCCGCAGTCCGCCCTCGTCCGGGTTCATGGTGCCCACCAGGGTGAACTCCACGTGCTGCGTCTGTTCCGAGCGGTGGTCCCGCTCCAGCGCGAGGATGCCCGTGGAGGCCGCGTCCAGGATGATGTTGACCAGGTAGTCGTCGAGGAGGTTGATCTCGTCGACGTACAGCATGTGGGCCTTGGACTTCGAGGCCTGTACGAGCAGGCCGTCGGACTTGCGGGGTTTGCCCTTCATCAGTTCCTTGATGCGCCAGCCGCCGAGCACCCGGTCGTCCGTGGCGCCGATCGGCATCGTCACGGGCAGCCCGCCCACCGCCATCTTGGTGAAGGCGCGCACAGTGGTCGTCTTGGCGGTGCCGCGCTGCCCGGTGGCGAGCACACCGCCGACGGCCCGGCAGACGTAGGCGATCTCCAGCGCGGTGCGCAGCTCGTCCTGGCCGACGATCAGCGAGTAGGGCAGCACGGTGGCGAGGGCGGCGGCCTCCTGCTCCGCTTCGTGAGCGGCGTCGGCGGCGTCCTCCGCGGCGTGAGCGGCGTCCGTATCGTGCTCCGCGGAGTGCTCGATGGCGTCCTCGCCGGGTCCGGTACCGCCCTCGCCGGTGTGGTGGCCGTAGTCGTAGTCGTCCCGCACGTCGTTCGTGTCCGTCATGGTTGTCCCTGTCCCCCGGTCGTGCCCTGATCCTGGTGCGCGGTGTAGCGGAAGGCGGCCGGCAGCGGCACGCCCTGGCGCCAGAGGTCGCACCACGCCTCGGC
Source organism: Streptomyces sp. NPDC001480 (assembly GCF_042894725.1). Taxonomy (NCBI): domain Bacteria; kingdom Bacillati; phylum Actinomycetota; class Actinomycetes; order Kitasatosporales; family Streptomycetaceae; genus Streptomyces; species Streptomyces sp. NPDC001480. The sequence continues at coordinate 25,880 of NZ_JBIAVX010000008.1, forward strand.
GGTCTTGCGTTCGTCCTCGGGAGCGTCGGGGCGGCGGCCGCCGAGGGCCTCCAGCAGGGCGAACCGGTGCAGGTCGAAGGCGACGTGCACGGACTCGCCGTACGCGAGGGCAGCCTGCACCGCCCCCCGGTACGCCACCCACGACACGAGCAGCGGGACGAGGGCCAGTGCCAGCCACCAGCCGGTCCGCATCAGGACGACCCCGGCGGCCACGGCCGTGACGGCGGTGGTCACCGCCGTCCTGGCCGCCGCGTCCACGGTGTCCCGGCGGTCGTCGACGACCGTGCGGGTCTGCTCGCCCAGCAGGGGGTACAGCCGGGGCCAGGCCACCACGGCGTCGTAGCCGAACGCCCGGCCCGCGGTGTCCTCGGCGGCGGCCAGCGCGTTGCCCAGCGCGGTGGGGCGGACCAGGTGGTCGCGCAGGGGGTAGCGGCGGCGTAGCTCGGTGCCGGCGACGCCCGCGCGCTGGACGACGTCCGGCGGTACGGCGGGCGTGGGCGGCGGACCGGAGCCCGGTGTGCCCGGCGGCAGGACGACGACGGCGGGCAGTGCCGCCCGCCGCTCCCAGGACCGCTTGCGGCGCAGCTGCCGGGCGCGTACCCAATGGGCCTGCGCCGGCCAGGCTCCTTCGAGCAGGCGGACCAGGGAGGTCTGGAGCGGGGCGAGCAGGACGGCGAGGAGGGTGACGCCCAGTACGAGGAGGACCGTCTCCCCGACGCCCAGCGCGGCCGCCGTGGCCCAGGCCCGCGAGAAGCTCAGGCGGCCGCCGACCGGGGAGTGCCAGCCGCGCGCGCCGGCCCAGAACAGCAGGGCGAGGAAGAAGACCGCCGCGTACGTCGGCAGGTAGCCCACCAGGAAGAACCGCCGCCCGGCCCCGAGTCCGGCGGGCGGCTGCATCGAGGAGCCGAGCTTCACCGGACCAGCTCCATCGTGCCGTGGGCGGCGCAGCGGGGGAGGTCTCCGGCGTCGTAGTACGCGCGCGCCGCGCCCGATCCGCAGGTGGGGCAGGCGAACAGCAGAACCCGGTACCCCGTCGACGTGCCGAGCAGTGCGGCGCGGTCGCCGGCGCCCCAGTCCGCGGCGGCTCCGGGCTCGCCGCCCGCGGAGCCGAGGGCGTCGCGCGCCCTGGCTCGGCTGCTGATCCCGATCCCCCGCCCGTCGGAGGCACCGGGGACGCGGATGGCCACGCCCCGGTACTCGGGATGCTCGTCGAAGATCGCCGAGATCCGGCGGGCGACCTGCGGTGCGCGGTCATGCAGCGGATCGACCTCGACGGCGTGATCGAACGTGGTCGACGTGTGGTCCAGGAGACCCCCGTACACGTTCCGCGCCAGCTCGACCGCGTCAGTGCCTGACATCGGCCCACACTCCCCCCGTGGTGCGGCCGGTCCACGACGTCGCCGTCACACGCCGTGTCTCGACGAATGCTGATTGTACGGAGATCCTTCGCACCGGGGAGGCCACTTGCCCCAACTCCACACAACTGTCCCCGTGTGCCACGGCGTCGGCGGCGTTGTCAGTGGGCTCGGCTACGGTTTCCGCATGGCTGCCCGTACCAAGTCCACCAAGGACCGCCCGTCCTACCGCTGCACCGAATGCGGCTGGCAGACGGCCAAGTGGCTCGGCCGTTGTCCCGAGTGCCAGGCGTGGGGGACGGTCGAGGAGTACGGCGCGCCCGCCGTGCGTACCACGGCGCCGGGGCGGGTCACGAGTTCCGCGTTGCCCATCGGGCAGATCGACGGGCGGCAGGCGACCGCGCGCCCGACCGGCGTGCCCGAGCTGGACCGGGTGCTGGGGGGCGGCCTGGTGCCGGGCGCGGTGGTGCTGCTCGCGGGCGAGCCGGGGGTGGGCAAGTCGACGCTGCTGCTGGACGTGGCGGCGAAGTCGGCGAGTGACGAGCATCGCACCCTTTATGTGACGGGTGAGGAGTCGGCGAGCCAGGTGCGGCTGCGTGCCGACCGGATCAACGCCATCGACGACCATCTGTATCTCGCGGCCGAGACCGATCTGGCGGCCGTGCTCGGGCACTTGGACGCGGTCAAGCCGTCCCTGCTGATCCTCGACTCCGTGCAGACGGTCGCGTCCCCGGAGATCGACGGGGCGCCCGGCGGCATGGCCCAGGTGCGGGAGGTGGCCGGCGCCCTGATCCGCGCCTCCAAGGAACGCGGTATGTCCACGCTGCTGGTGGGCCATGTCACCAAGGACGGGGCGATCGCCGGGCCCCGGCTGCTGGAGCACCTCGTGGACGTGGTGCTCCACTTCGAGGGCGACCGGCACGCCCGGCTCCGCCTGGTGCGGGGCGTGAAGAACCGGTACGGGGCCACCGACGAGGTCGGCTGCTTCGAACTGCACGACGAGGGCATCACCGGACTCGCCGACCCAAGTGGGCTTTTCCTGACCCGTCGTGCCGAACCGGTTCCCGGTACGTGTCTGACGGTGACCCTGGAGGGCCGCCGCCCGCTGGTGGCGGAGGTGCAGGCCCTCACCGTCGACTCGCAGATCCCCTCCCCGCGGCGGACGACGTCCGGCCTGGAGACCTCACGCGTGTCGATGATGCTCGCCGTGCTGGAGCAGCGGGGCCGGATCAGCGCCCTCGGCAAGCGGGACATCTACTCCGCGACGGTCGGCGGCGTGAAGCTCTCGGAGCCGGCCGCCGACCTCGCCGTCGCCCTCGCGCTGGCCTCGGCCGCCAGCGACACCCCGCTGCCGAAGAACCTCGTCGCCATCGGCGAGGTCGGCCTCGCGGGCGAGGTCAGACGGGTCACGGGCGTGCAGCGCAGGCTCGCCGAGGCGCACCGGCTGGGCTTCACGCACGCGCTCGTCCCCGGCGATCCGGGCAAGGTCCCGCCGGGGATGAAGGTGCTGGAAGTGGCGGACATAGGGGACGCGCTGCGGGTCCTTCCCCGCTCCCGTCGCCGAGAGGCCCCGCGGGATGCGGAGGAGCGCCGGTAGACTTTGCCCTGGTCTCGCCCGTCCGTACGAACCGAGTGCGCGAAACGGGAGCGCCCAAGAACCTGCGACCGGAGGAGTGCAGTGGCAGCCAACGACCGGGCGGCAGCTCCCGGAAAGTCCGGTGGGAGTCCCCGTGCCGACGGCCTGATGCGCGCCTCGCTGAGCGCCGTGGCGCCCGGCACGACCCTGCGCGACGGCCTCGAGCGGGTGCTGCGCGGCAACACCGGCGGACTCATCGTGCTCGGCTCCGACAGGACGGTCGAGGCCATGTGCACGGGCGGTTTCGTGCTGGACGTCGACTTCACGGCGACGCGGCTGCGCGAGCTGTGCAAGCTCGACGGCGGCATCGTGCTCTCCTCCGACCTGTCGAAGATCCTGCGGGCGGGCGTGCAGTTCGTGCCCGACGCGACGATCCCCACGGAGGAGACGGGCACCCGGCACCGCACTGCGGACCGGGTCAGCAAGCAGGTCGGCTTCCCCGTGGTCTCCGTCTCCCAGTCGATGCGGCTGATCGCCCTGTACGTCGGCGGGCAGCGCCGCGTCCTGGAGGACTCCGCGGCGATCCTGTCCCGCGCGAACCAGGCCCTGGCCACGCTGGAGCGGTACAAGCTCCGCCTGGACGAGGTCGCGGGCACGCTGTCGGCGCTGGAGATCGAGGACCTGGTGACGGTCCGGGACGTCTCCGCCGTCGCGCAGCGCCTGGAGATGGTGCGCCGCATCGCCACCGAAATCGCCGAATATGTGGTCGAACTGGGCACCGACGGGCGGCTCCTCGCCCTCCAGCTCGACGAGTTGATCGCGGGCGTGGAGCCGGAGCGCGAGCTGGTCGTGCGGGACTACGTCCCGGAGCCCACCGCCAAGCGCTCCCGCACGGTCGACGAGGCCCTCCACGAGCTGGACGCCCTCTCCCACGCCGAGCTGCTGGAGATGCCCACGGTCGCCCGCGCGCTCGGCTACACCGGCTCGCCCGAGACCCTCGACTCCGCGGTGTCGCCGCGCGGCTTCCGGCTGCTGGCCAAGGTGCCGCGGCTGCCCGGCGCGATCATCGACCGGCTCGTGGAGCACTTCGGTGGCCTCCAGAAACTGCTCGCCGCGAGCGTCGACGACCTCCAGACCGTCGACGGCGTGGGCGAGGCCCGCGCCCGCAGCGTACGGGAGGGCCTGTCACGGCTGGCGGAGTCCTCGATCCTGGAGCGTTACGTCTGACGTCGGCCGGCACTGTATTCAGCCTGTCCGGCGTTTGAGGACGAGGCCGTTCAGGCCGACAGGGGATCCGGGGGCGAAGCCCCCTGGCGCCGAGACGTGACCAGGCTAGTCCGCCGACAGTACGAACGACGTCTGCGCCGAGGCGAACCCCGTGGCCTTCGCCTCCACCAGATACGTCCCCGCCTTCGCCGACCCCGCCGGAGGCGTGGCGCACTCCGGAGCGCTCGGCTTGCGGTCCCACTTCACCGTGTAGGTGATCGCGCTGTCCGCCGGCACACGGAAGACGAGGCCGCCCGCGCCCTGGGGGCAGTCGGCGGAGGACCAGTAGTCGTCGCTGCCGTCGGCCTGCGTGATGGTGAGCACGGCTTTCTTGGGGCCGAGGTCGATCTTGCAGGCGCTCCCGGCGCTGTTCTTCGCGGTGAGTTCGAAGGCGGGCGTCTGACCGGGCGAGTAGGTGTTGTGGACGCTGCGCAGGCTCAACGTGACCGCTCCTGCGGTGCAGTTGGGCAGTGCGGAGGACGCCGGGAGCGTGTCCCCCGTACCGACGGCGACGGCGCCGGAACCGGAGCCTGAAGAACCACTCCCGCCCGAATCACCGGACCCCCCGGATTCCCCGGACCCCGTGCCGTCCCCCGAGCCGGACGATTCCCCGGAGCCGCCCGGCCCGCTGCTCCCGGTGTCCCCGCTCCCCGACCCGTCGCGCCCGCCCGGGTGTTGGCTGATCGCGGGGCCCGAGTCGGACGGTCCCGGCGTGATCGAAGGGGCGGGGTTCTTGCCGTCGGACCCTCCGGCGTGGTTCTTGCCGCCGGAGCCGCCCGAGGTGACTATCCAGGTGATCAGCAGCGCCAACACGGCGACCACCGACACCAGTACGACCCTCCGTCGCCAGTAGATGGAGGAGGGGAGCGGCCCGACCGGATTGCGCAGAGATCCCACGGCCCAAACTGTACGAGAGATCGCGCCGCTTGCTGTCCTCACCCGCCGCCCGGACCACAACTTTTCCGGATCATCATTTCGGTAACTGCCCGTACGGGCCCTCCCGTTCCACCTCCGCCGGCGCAGCGCCCCCTCCCCGCCGCCGTCAACCCGCCGCACCCCGGCTTGGGGCAAGCCGCAAACCGGACGCTTCCAACCCGTGGCAGGATCGGAGGTGACATGACTGAGACGCTCCACACCCCCGTGATCGCCTGGTTCGACGCCCACGCCCGCGACCTCCCCTGGCGCCGCCCGGAGGCGGGCCCCTGGGGTGTGATGGTCAGCGAGTTCATGCTCCAGCAGACGCCGGTCAGCCGTGTGCTGCCGGTGTACGAGGAGTGGCTGTCCCGCTGGCCCCGCCCGGCGGACCTGGCCAAGGACGCCCCCGGTGAGGCGGTCCGCGCCTGGGGCCGGCTCGGCTACCCCCGCCGCGCCCTGCGGCTGCACGGCGCCGCGGCCGCCATAACGGAACGGCACGGCGGGGACGTACCGACGGACCACGCGCAGCTGCTCGCGCTGCCCGGCATCGGCGAGTACACGGCGGCGGCGGTGGCCTCCTTCGCGTACGGGCAGCGGCACGCGGTGCTGGACACCAACGTCCGCCGGGTGTTCGCCCGGGCGGTCACGGGGGTGCAGTACCCGCCGAACGCCACGACGGCGGCCGAGCGCAAACTCGCCCGTTCCCTGCTGCCCCAGGACGAGGGCACCGCCGCCCGCTGGGCCGCCGCCTCCATGGAGCTGGGCGCGCTGGTGTGCACGGCGAAGAACGAGGGCTGCCACCGCTGCCCGATCTCGGCCCAGTGCGCCTGGCGGCTGGCGGGCAAGCCGGAGCACTCGGGGCCGCCGCGCCGGGGACAGACGTACGCCGGTACCGACCGCCAGGTCCGGGGCAAGCTGCTGGCCGTGCTGCGCGACGCGCACGCCCCGGTGCCGCAGGCGGTGCTGGACCGGGTGTGGCACGAGCCGGTGCAGCGGGCGCGCGCCCTGGACGGGCTCGTCTCGGACGGTCTGGTGGAGCCGCTGCCGGGCGGTCTGTACCGGCTGCCGTTGGGCTGACGCACAGACACATCACAGGGCCGGGGGCTCCGTTACGGACCCTCCCGGCCGTCAAATCACCCTGAACCGGAGCTTTTCAACCCTCCTCTTTACCCCGAACTCATTTCCGTTACACAACCGACGGACAGCCGAGTGCTACCCGCAGGCTCTCTCGGACAGCCCCGTGACAACAGCTCCGTAGCTTCTTCCCTGTGCCCGGCAGACCACCGGGGACGACAGGCACGGGGCCGGAGAAGAAAACGGGGAACGGAGGCGGTTGATCATGGCGCAGGGCGAGGTGCTCGAGTTCGAGGAGTACGTCCGCACCCGGCAGGACGCGCTGCTGCGCAGCGCCCGCCGGCTGGTGCCCGACCCGATCGACGCCCAGGATCTGCTCCAGACGGCGCTGGTCCGGACGTACGGCCGCTGGGAGGGCATCGCGGACAAGCGGCTCGCGGACGCCTATCTGCGCCGGGTGATGATCAACACGCGGACCGAGTGGTGGCGGGCGCGGAAGCTGGAGGAGGTCCCCACCGAACAGCTGCCGGACGCCTGCGTGGACGACTCCACCGAGCAGCACGCGGACCGGGCCCTGCTGATGGACATCATGAAGGTTCTCGCTCCGAAGCAGCGCAGCGTCGTCGTGCTGCGACACTGGGAGCAGATGTCCACGGAGGAGACCGCCGCGGCCCTCGGCATGTCGGCCGGAACGGTCAAGAGCACGCTGCACCGGGCGCTCGCCCGGCTCCGCGAGGAGCTGGAGGCCCGCGATCTGGACGCACGCGCGCTGGAGCGTGAGGAGCGGGAGCGTTGCGCGGCCTGACCGGGGCCGGGCCCAGCTGGGCCCGAGTGAGCTTGCAGGCGGCGATCACGGCGACGGCCGTGCTCGCCGCCCTCGGCCTTTTCGCCGCCTGCGCGACCGGGGGCACCGGAGCCCGGGACGAGGGTCCGGCGCACGCCGACTCGGTGGCCGGTGTCGGGGCCTCCCCCGCGCCGAGCCCCTCCGACACCTTCCGGCGGGTGGACGCGGTCGCGCTCGTCAAGGACGACCCGAAGGTCTCCGAGACGGTCAAACGGGACCTCAAGCCGTGCTCCGGCGACGACTACCCGGTCGACGTGACCTACGGCAACCTGACCGGCGGAAGCGTCGACGACGTCGTCGTCAATGTGCTGACCTGCGGCGACGCGGTGGGGCTCGGCGCGTATGTGTACCGGGCGCAGAGCGGCAGGTACGAGAATGTGTTCAAGGCCGAGGAGTCCCCGGTGTACGCGGAGGTCGACCGGGGCGACCTGATGGTGACCAAGCAGGTGTACGAGAAGGGCGACCCGGTGTCGAACCCGTCCGGCGAGAACGTGATCACGTACAGCTGGGCCGCGGGACGCTTCGTCCAGGAGGACTTCCACCACACCGACTACGGCAAGGCGGTCGGGGGCGACGCGACGCCGGTGCCGAGCACCTGACCCCCGGTGCCGGGCACATGACGTCGGTGCCGGACACGTGACGTCGGTGCCGGGCACGGGAGTGAACCGCTCCGGCGCACTCTGCGTCACCTGTTCGAGAGCACGACATTCATACGAGGACTGAGAGCACCGGGATGGCAGAACAGACCCACGTACTGTTCGTGGAGGACGACGACGTCATCCGCGAGGCCACACAGCTCGCCCTGGAGCGGGACGGCTTCGCGGTCACCGCGATGCCCGACGGGCTGTCGGGCCTGGAGTCGTTCCGGGCGAACCGGCCCGACATCGCGCTGCTGGACGTCATGGTCCCGGGCCTGGACGGGGTCAGCCTGTGCCGCCGCATCCGCGACGAGTCGACGGTCCCGGTGATCATGCTGTCGGCGCGCGCGGACTCCATCGACGTCGTGCTGGGGCTGGAGGCGGGCGCCGACGACTACGTGACCAAGCCGTTCGACGGCGCCGTGCTGGTCGCCCGGATCCGCGCGGTGCTGCGCCGCTTCGGGCACGCGAGCGGCGGGGACCGGGGGGACGACTCCGGATCCCCGGTGGACGGCGGGCTGCTGACCTTCGGTGAGCTGGAGGTCGACACCGAGGGCATGGAGGTGCGCCGGGCCGGGCAGCCGGTGGCGCTCACCCCGACCGAGATGCGGCTGCTGCTGGAGTTCTCCTCGGCGCCGGGGACGGTGCTCTCGCGCGACAAGCTGCTGGAGCGCGTGTGGGACTACGGCTGGGGCGGGGACACCCGGGTCGTCGACGTCCATGTGCAGCGGCTGCGGACCAAGATCGGTCAGGACCGGATCGAGACGGTCCGCGGCTTCGGTTACAAGCTGAAGGCCTGAGCGGGGCAGGGGCATGCGGGGGATCATCGGGCGCCGGGTCAGGGGGCGCGTGGAGCGTGCGAGTCTGCGCACGGGGCTCAGATGGAAGCTCAGCGCGGCGATCGCGCTGGTCGGGGCGCTGGTGGCGATCGCGCTCAGCCTCGTCGTGCACAACGCCGCCCGGGTGTCGATGCTGGACAACGCGCGCGACCTCGCCCTGGAGCGGCTCCAGATTCCCGAGCGGAACTACGTGCTGAACCGGCACACGAACTTCCCGGGCTCAGAGGTCGACGACCCGAAGCTGCCGCCGGCGCTGCGGGAGAAGGTCGAGAACGGCCGCCGGGCCACCTTCGTGACGGACCACCGCGGCAACGCGCCGGACATCTGGGCGGCCGTGCCGATGAAGGACGGGCACGTGCTGTCCCTGCACACCCGCTTCACCGACCGCAGCAACGACGTGATGAAGGACCTCGACCAGGCCCTGGTCATCGGGTCCATCGCGGTCGTGCTCGGCGGCAGCGCGCTCGGTGTGCTCATCGGCGGGCAGCTCTCGGGACGGCTGCGCAAGGCGGCGGCCGCCGCGAACCAGGTCGCCCAGGGCGAGCCGGACGTACGGGTGCGGGACGCCATCGGCGGGGTGGTACGGGACGAGACCGACGACCTCGCGCGGGCGGTGGACGCGATGGCGGACGCGCTCCAGCAGCGGCTGGAGGCCGAGCGCCGGGTCACCGCCGACATCGCGCACGAGCTGCGCACCCCGGTGACCGGGCTGCTGACGGCGGCCGAACTGCTGCCGCCCGGCCGGCCGACCGAGCTGGTCCTCGACCGTGCCAAGGCCATGCGCACGCTCGTCGAGGACGTCCTGGAGGTCGCCCGGCTCGACAGCGCCTCCGAGCGGGCCGAGCTCCAGGACATCATGCTGGGCGAGTTCGTGACCCGGCGGGTGGCCGCCAAGGACCCGAACGTCGCCGTGCGCGTGGTGCACGAGTCGGAGGTGACGACCGACCCTCGGCGCCTGGAACGGGTGCTGATCAACCTCCTGGCCAACGCCGCCCGGCACGGCAAGCCCCCCATCGAGGTCAGTGTCGAGGGCCGGGTCATCCGGGTCCGCGACCACGGCCGCGGCTTCCCCGAGGAACTGCTCGCCGAGGGGCCGAGCCGCTTCCGTACCGGCAGCAAGGACCGCGCCGGCCAGGGCCACGGCCTCGGCCTGACCATCGCCGCCGGCCAGGCCCGGGTACTGGGCGCCCGCCTGACCTTCCGCAACGTCCGCCCCGCGGGCGCGCCCGAACACGTCCCGGCGGAGGGAGCGGTGGCGGTCCTCTGGCTACCGGAACACGCCCCGACCGCCACCGGCAGCTACCCGATGCTGCCGTAGCCCTCCGGGGGCCCCAGGCTCTCGGCCCAGCCCGGTCCCGCCCCCCGTCGGACCTGCCCCACGCCGCGGGCACCCACCGCAACCCATCCCGCGACCGGCGACCGCGCCGGACCCAGCCGACGCCGCAGGCACCACCGCAACCGGGAGTAACTCCCCCGGCCCCGTCCGGGCCATCCCACCGCGCAGCGTCCCGCGCCAGCAGCCCGGTACCGCCGCGGGCTCTCGGCCCAGCCCGGGGCCGGCGCTCCCCGCTCCGGCGCCGTGGCTCTCACCGAAGCAGGGACTCCGTGAGCCGGTCCGCGGTGGCCCTGTCCAGCGGGGCGTGGCCGAGTAGGAAGCGGTACCAGAAGAAGCCGTAGAACTGGTCGACCAGGAGGTCGACGTCCCGGTCGGCGGGCAGTTCGCCGCGCTCGCGCCCGCGCTGGAGGATCCCGCGCACGGCGGCCCGGCGGGACTCGGTGAAGTTGCGCATCAGCTCGGCCAGGTGGGGGTCGCGGGCGGCCTCCCGTACGAGGGTGCGCAGCGCGGGCGCGGAGGGGGCGCGCTGGGACGCCTCGAAGGTGGCGGTCGTCAGCGCCCGCAGGTCGTCGCGGAGGCTGCCGGTGTCCGGCGTGGGCACCTCCTGGGCGGCGTAGTCGGTCAGCGCGTCCAGCAGGACGGCACCCTTGGAGGGCCACCAGCGGTAGAGCGTCTGCTTTCCGACGCCGGCCGCACGGGCGATGGTCTCGACGGTCACCGGAGCGCCGTCCGCGTCGGCGATCAGGTCCAGCGCGGCATCGAGGATGGCCCGGCGGACGGCCTCGTTGCGGCGGCGGCCGGTGTGGGGGCGCGACTCAGCGGGGCGCGGTTCTTTCGTGTCCACGGGCCCATCCTCTCCGAGAGCTCCTCCGGAACTCGCTTGACGAGACTATCGGTCTCGGCAACACTTTAACGAGACCGACGTTCTCGACAAAGGGTCGAGACCCGGCGAGTCACAGGAGAGAAGCCACTCATGAGCACTCCGAACCACGTCACCTCCCCCGCTTTCGCCGGACAGCGCGTCGCCGTCATGGGCGGCAGCTCGGGCATCGGCGAGGCGGCGGCCGCGGCCTTCGCGGCGGACGGCGCGGAGGTGGTCATCACCGGCCGCGACCGGGAACGGCTCGACGCGGCTGCCACCCGTATCGGCGGCAAGACCTCCGCGTACCGCCTGGACGCGGCCGACCGGGCCGCGGTGGACGCCTTCTTCGCCCGGTCCGGCCCCGTCGACCACCTGGTCCTCGCCCTCAGCGGCGCCAGCGGCGGCGGTCCCTTCGCCGAGCTGGACCTCGCGGACCTCGCGGCCGGCTTCGACGGCAAGTTCTGGCCGCACCTGCGCGTCCTCCAGGCGGCCCTGCCCCGGCTGCGCCCCGACGGCTCGGTGACGCTGGTGACCGCCGCCTCCGCGCGCGCCGCGATGCCCGGCACCGCCGGCCTCGCCGCGATCAACGGCGCCCTGGAGGCGATGGTCCCGCCGCTGGCCGTCGAGCTGGCCCCGCTCCGGGTCAACGCCGTCTCGCCGGGCGTCGTCGACACGCCCTGGTGGGACGCCGTACCGGCCGAGCGGCGCCAGGCCACCTTCGACGCCCTCGCCGCCGCGACCCCCGTGGGCCGGGTCGGCCGTCCCGGGGACATCGCCCCGGCCATCCACATGCTGGCCGCGAACACCTTCGTGACCGGGGTCGTCCTGGAGGCGACCGGCGGGGTGAACCTGGCGACGGGGCGCTGACCCTCAGAGACCGCTCCGGGCCGGGCTCAGTTCGCCCATCCCTCCCAGTCCTTCGACGTGTCGAGGCCGCCCTCGCGGGGCTGGGTGAAGGAGAACCAGTTGCCGGAGTCGTCGCGGAACAGCGCCTCCGTGCCGTACGGACGCTCCTGCGGTTCCTGGAGGAACTCCACGCCGCGCTCCTTGAGCGTCTTGTAGTCGCCGTGGATGTCGTCGGTGGTCAGCACGCCGGCGCCGAGCACCCCCTTGGACACCAGCTTCTTCACCATTTCGGCGGACTCGGGGTCCATCGCGGGCGGTCCCGGCACCATCAGCGTGAGCTCCACGTCGGGCTGGCTCCCGGCGCCCACGGTGAGCCAGCGCATGCCGCCGTCGCCCATCGTGAGGTCCGTGCGGACCTCGAGCCCCAGCTTCTCGGTGTAGAAGTCCTTGGCCCGGTCCTGGTCCAGTACCCAGACGGTAGAGATCTTGAGTCCCCTGATCATGGCGCGCTCCTGTCCACGGCGATCGGCTTCTGCGCAGCCACCGTAGGCAGGGGTGGCCTCAGCCCGCTTCTCCGGAATTGCGCTCCACGGCGCCCGGGCCCCTCCTGAACCCTCCCGCCCACAGCATGGCGTAGCACCCGGGTATGAGCGCGGCTCCGCGTCCCACGTGCTTCGTCCGGTACTCGCTGGGCGTCAGCCCGGTCCACGTCTTGAACCGGGCGGAGAAGGTGCCCAGGCTGCTGAAGCCCACGAGATGGCAGATCTCGGTCACCGACAGGTTGGCGGTGCGCAGCATCTCCTCGGCCCGCTCGATGCGGCGGTGCGTGAGGTACTGGCCGGGGGTCTCGCCGTACGTCTCCTTGAAGGCGCGTATGAAGTGGTAGCGCGAATATCCGGCGTGCGCGGCCACCGCGTCCAGGTCGAGCCCCGGGTCGGCCCAGTCGCGGTCCATGGCGTCCTTGGCCAGGCGCAACTGGCGCAGTTTGTCCATACGGGGATGGTGGCACGCGGCACTGACAACGCCGCCGTGACCACGGCGGCGCACGGCGAAGGCCCCCGGGGCGGACACCCTCCGGGGGCCTTCGGCTCACTGTCCGGTCAGACGGCCTCGATGACCGGTGCCGGCACCGCGTCGGCGTTGTCCGCCGCGCCGCCCTCCGGCTTCTGCGGTCCGCCCTTGAGCGGGACCTCCTTGACGAAGAACGCCGCGGCCAGGACGACCACCGCGACGACCGCGCCCAGCAGGAACGCCGAGTGCGTACCGGCGGACACCGCGTGCTGGTACGCCTCCCGCGCCGCCGCCGGCAACTTCGCCAGGCTGGCCGCGTCGAGCTGCGCGGACTGCTCGGTGAGCTTGGAGCCCTGCGAGCCGGCCCGCTCGGCCATGACGTCCTTGACCCGGTTGTTGAACAGGGCGCCCATGATGGCGACGCCGAAGGACGAGCCGAGCGTACGGAAGAGGGTGGTGGACGAGGAGGCCACGCCCATGTCCTTCATCTCCACGCTGTTCTGCGCGACCAGCATGGTGATCTGCATCAGGCAGCCCATACCGAGGCCGAGGACGGCCATGAACACCCCGGAGGTGAGCCGGGAGGTGCCCGTGTCCATCGTGGACAGCAGGTACAGGCCGGTGATCATCAGGACGCCGCCGACGATCGGGAAGACCTTGTAGCGCCCGCTGTTGGTGGTGATCCGCCCGGCGACCATCGAGGTCACCAGCATCGCGCCGAGCATCGGCAGGAGCAGCAGCCCGGAGTTGGTCGCGGACGCGCCCTGCACGGACTGCTGGTACAGCGGCAGGAAGAGCGTGGCGCCGAACATCACGAAGCCGGTGATGAAGCCGATGACGGACATCAGCGTGAAGTTGCGGCTGCGGAAGATGTGCAGCGGCACGACCGGCTCGGCGGCCCGGGTCTGCCAGAACACGAACCCGACCAGCGCGGCGACGCCGATGCCGATCAGCTCCATGATCCGCGCGGACGTCCAGGCGTACTCCGAGCCGCCCCAGGTGGTGACCAGCACGATCGAGGTGATGCCGATGGTGAGCAGCGCGGCGCCGAGGTAGTCGATGCGCGCCTTGCTCCGCTTCTTCGGCAGGTGCAGCACGGCACTGACCAGCGCCAGCGCGACCGCGCCGAGCGGCAGGTTGATGTAGAAGGACCAGCGCCAGCCCCAGTTGTCGGTGATGGTGCCGCCGACCAGCGGACCGCCGATCATCGCCAGCGCCATGACGCCGGCCATCATGCCCTGGTACTTGCCGCGCTCCCGGGGCGGGATCAGGTCACCGATGATCGCCATGACACCGACCATCAGACCGCCGGCGCCGAGCCCCTGAACGGCCCGGAATCCGATGAGCTCACCCATGTTCTGGGCCATGCCGCTGAGCGCGGACCCGATCAGGAAGATCACGATCGAGGTGAGGAAGGTGGCCTTGCGGCCGAACATGTCGCCGAGCTTGCCCCAGATCGGGGTCGCCGCGGCGGTCGCCAGGGTGTACCCGGTCACCACCCACGACAGGTGTTCCAGGCCGCCCAGCTCGCCCACGATCGTCGGCATCGCGGTGCCGACGATCATGTTGTCCAGCATCGCGAGCATCATCGCGATCATGAGCGCGAGCAGCACGACCCGCACGCTCCGGGGCTTCTTGCCCTCTATTTCGCTGCTTTCCACGCTTTGCGCACCCTCTGTGTCCGCCATCTTTCCCACTCCCCCAGGACCGCTACTTACTTGCCGCCCGGCTAGTTCACTACACTGGTGAAGGTAGCGATGTCACTAGCCGGGCGTCAAGTAAGTTTCCGCGGGAGCGCGAGGAGTACGAGGATGGGCGTCACCATGGACGGCACCAAGCAGCAGCGCCGCGGCAACACCCGCCAGCGCATCCAGGACGTGGCCCTCGAACTCTTCGCCGAGCAGGGCTACGAGAAGACCTCCCTGCGGGAGATCGCCGAACACCTGGACGTCACGAAGGCGGCGCTCTACTACCACTTCAAGACCAAGGAAGAGATCATCGTCAGTCTCTTCGAGGATCTGACGCAGCCGATCCTGGAACTGATCGAGTGGGGCGCGCGACAGCCGCACACGCTCGAGACCAAGCAGGAGATCGTACGGCGTTACAGCCAGGCGCTGACCGGCGCCGAACCGCTCTTCCGCTTCATGCAGGAGAACCAGGCGACGGTACGGGAACTGCGCATCGGCGACGCCTTCAAGGACCGCATGCGCGGCCTGCGCGACATCATCATCGACCCCGACGCGCCCCTCGTCGACCAGGTCCGCTGCGTCAGCGCCCTGTTCACTCTGCACGCGGGCATGTTCATCATGCAGGACGTCGAAGGCGACCCCGAGAAGAGGCGCGAGGCCGTTCTCGAGGTCGCCGTGGACCTGGTCACACAGGCGCACGAGGGCGCCCGCGGGACGGGGAGTTAGACGGTCACGCCCATGGCCCGCAGGAAGGGGACCGGGTCGATCGCGGAACCGTAGTTCGGGGTCTTGCGGATCTCGAAGTGCAGGTGCGGGCCGGTGGAGTTGCCCGTGTTGCCGGACTCGGCTATGTGCTGGCCGGTGCTGACGACCTGGCCGGGCCTGACGTCGATCCGCGACAGGTGGGCGTACTGCGAGTACTGCCCGTCGGCGTGCTTGATGACGATGGCGTTGCCGTAGGCGGGCCCGTCGCCGGCGCCGTAGCCGCCGGCCTTGACCACGGTGCCGCCGTGCGCGGCGACGACGTTGGTACCGATCGGCACGGCGAAGTCCTGCCCGCTGTGCTTGTGGATCCAGTGGCTGCCGGCCTGGTCGAAGCCCGCGGACAGCGTGTACTTCTTCACCGGGTCGACCCAGGTGGCGGCGGAGTTGGCGGCGTGCTTGGCAGCCGGCTTCACGGCAGGCTTGGCGGGCTTGGCGGCCGCGGGCTTGGCGGCGACGGTCGTGGTGGCAGCGGCGGCGTGCGGACCGACGGCGTTCGCGACCCCGACACCCAGCACGGCCGACGCGCCCACGCCTACGGCCAGGGCGGCGACACGGGTGCGCATGGGGGACGTACGGGCGAAGCGGAACGGGACGCGCTGGATCATCGAGACCTCGTGAGTTCGGGAACAGGAAGACCACCCGACGCGACTGCGTCCAGCGGGTGGCGCCATCCCTTGGTACAGCCCGGCCCCATTCATCCCAAAACGGGCTAACTACGGCCATAGGTAGTAAGCGGGCTCTAACCTCCACCCGGCCTTGACAGGCGACAGGCGGGCGGAGAGACCGCCTTCACCCCACTCATAAGTCCCACTATCTCTACTAGTACCGGACATATCGCCTGTGCGGCATGTCACCGGCCGCAAGATCCGAAATCGCCCGATTGTGACCCGCGCTACACGTCAGGCGCGGGCCAACAGAACGGCACCCGGCGGCCGTCGAGCCGGAACCACACGCCTTTGCCCCGCTCGCAGCAGCCCGCGCCCAGACTCGGCGTCGCCACCGACCCGCCCCCGCGGGCAGGGCGGCAGGTGACTCCCGTCATGGACGGCGACCCGGGGCTCCGCGGCAACCAACTTCGAGGTGACGATCCCCGACGGCTCGGCGGTGCTCAAGGAGCCGGCCCGGGACCCGTACCGCCCCGACTCTTCGTCTTCGAGCTCACGACGAAGGATGTGCGCCCCGAGCACGTCGGCAAACTCAACTTCTACGTCAGCAACAACCCGCTCGCCGTGGCCGACTGCTCGACGCTTTCGCTCGCCGACCGCGAACTCGTCCAGGCGGAAGAGGACTTGGCCTGGGTGGTCCAGCGAGCGATCGGCCACATCGGCCAACTCCCTTGATGTGACGCACATCTCTGTACGCCTACCCCCCGGTAACCCTACGGTTCCCCTCGCGCCACCCTCACGCACGATCATGCCCACGACACCGGCAGCGTATGGAGTGAGAGGACCCCCCACCTATGAGCAGACGACGCCCCTGGGCGCTGCGCGTATCCGCGACCGCCGTATCCGCGGCCGCCCTCGTCGCCATGGCCGCCCCGGCCGACGCCGCGGCGGCCGGCAGCACGAGCACCACCGCCGCCAAGGTGGACTACGCCACCTGGCAGAAGGACTGCCAGACGGTCATGGACCAGGCCCTGCCGTACCTTGAGCAGCGCATCGCGGCCGCCAAGCCGGGCGAGAAGCAGGCGATCGTCTTCGACGTCGACAACACCACGCTGGAGACCGACTTCGGCTTCAGTTTCCCGCAGCCGGCCAACAAGCCCGTGCTGAACGTCGCCGAGTACGCGCAGGAGCACGGCGTATCGCTCTTCTTCGTCACCGCCCGCCCGGGCATCATCGCCGCGCCCACCGAGTGGAACCTCGAGCACGACGGCTACGAGGTCTCCGGTCTCCGCGTGCGTGGCCTGCTCGACCTGTTCAAGGACGTCGCCGCCTACAAGACCGCCCAGCGCGCCGACATCGAGAACGACGGCTACACGATCATCGCGAACATCGGCAACAGCGCCACCGACCTCTCGGGCGGCCACGCCGAGAAGACGTTCAAACTGCCGGACTACGACGGGCAGTTGTCCTGACCCTGCCGGTCGACTCCAGGTAGCCTCACCTCCGTTCGCACGCATGCGGGGGTGAGGCGGATCTTGCTTCTCTTCGGGGCGAGAAGCGCGTACTGCGTGAGAGGGAATTACGTCGGCTCGCCGAACAGTTGGCAGGCCAGTCGGTGCAGCGGCCGGGCGAGTCACCCTTCCCGCCCGACGAGCGGACCGCCGTCGCCGACGCCCTGGCCCGTCGCCTCCTCGCCCTCGGCGACCTGGACACCTCTTCCTCGATGCCGCGACCGAATCGGCGTGCCTGCACATCCTGGAGTTCTTCACGCGGCGGTCGACCTTCATACCTCGCGCCCTGGTGGAACAGGCCCGGGGACAAGCCGAGACGGACCGCAAGATCGACGTACTGATCGCCCGAAACCCCACGCCCCGACGACCGGGACACCGCCTTCGAGCCACGATGCGGCCGAGGCAGGCCCTGTCCTTCCACGGCCCGCACCGGCTCGAGGAGATCCTGGCCGCTGTGCCGACTTCGGAAGCCGTCACAGCGCTCGAACTGCTGCACAACCCCCACATCATCGATGCAGATGCCCTGCTGTCCTTCGGCTTCCTCCATGAGCTGCGGTTGACGGAGTGCCCGACAACACGACTGGACCGGCTCTCCGAGCTTCCACTGGTCCGCCTCGGCTGCACTCAGGTGGCCGACGTCACCGGGCTTGGCGCCCTGCGGTCCCTACAGCGGCTCTCCCTGGCCCAGGAGCTGCCGGGCACGGACCTCACCGAGGTCCTGCCGGTCGACGCGCCGCTGGAAACCCTCTTCCTCGGTCCGCACAGCACGGACACCACCGGACTGCGCGGGCTTGAACACCGGGCCGGACTCCGCTCGCTCAGCCTCGGGCGTTTGACCACCGAGCTGACGGACACCGACTGGCAGGCAGTCGCCGCGTTGCCCGAGCCCAGGGAACTCCATTTCAACGCGGAAACCATCCGGGAATTTTCCTACTCGTTCGCGGTCATGCCCGAACTGCCGGGCATCGAGTTACCGCGAATCACCTCGGTCTACGGCGACGAGGACCTTTCCGACCTCGCACGCCGACTACCAGGCCTCAGGTCGGTCAGCCTCCTGCCTGCCGCCCCGCACCTCGCCCGCCATGCCCGTCTCTTCCCAGGCCTCGACATCAACCTGGACCGCCGTTGAACAACGCGAAGGGGCCGGTGCTCCGAAAAGCACCGGCCCCTTCAAGGCGTCGCCCTGACGCTTACGCGTCCTTGCTCAGGTTGGGCCCAGCCCCACCCGCGGCCTGCTCGATCGGCGGGACGTCGGGCAGGGCCGACTTCTCCTCACCCCGGAAGGTGAAGGTCTTGGCGTCGCCCTCGCCCTCGGTGTCCACGACCACGATGTGACCGGGGCGCAGCTCGCCGAAGAGGATCTTCTCGGAGAGGCTGTCCTCGATCTCGCGCTGGATGGTGCGGCGCAGCGGCCGGGCGCCCAGCACGGGGTCGTAGCCCTTCTTGGACAGCAGCTCCTTGGCGGACTGGGAGAGCTCGATGCCCATGTCCCGGTCCTTCAGGCGCTCGTCCACCTTGCCGATCATCAGGTCGACGATCCGCAGGATGTCCTCCTGCGTGAGCTGCGGGAAGACGACCACGTCGTCGACGCGGTTGAGGAACTCGGGGCGGAAGTGCTGCTTGAGCTCATCCGAGACCTTGTTCTTCATGCGCTCGTAGTTGGTCTTCGTGTCACCCGAGGCCGCGAAGCCCAGGTTGAAGCCCTTGGAGATGTCCCGGGTGCCGAGGTTGGTCGTCATGATGATGACCGTGTTCTTGAAGTCCACGACCCGGCCCTGGGAGTCGGTCAGGCGACCGTCCTCCAGGATCTGCAGCAGGCTGTTGAAGATGTCCGGGTGGGCCTTCTCGACCTCGTCGAAGAGGACGACGGAGAACGGCTTGCGGCGGACCTTCTCGGTCAGCTGGCCGCCCTCTTCGTAGCCCACGTAGCCGGGGGGCGAACCGAAGAGCCGCGACACCGTGTGCTTCTCGCTGAACTCCGACATGTCGAGGGAGATCAGCGCGTCCTCGTCGCCGAAGAGGAACTCGGCGAGCGCCTTGGACAGCTCGGTCTTACCGACACCGGACGGGCCGGCGAAGATGAACGAGCCACCCGGACGCTTGGGGTCCTTCAGACCGGCACGCGTACGGCGGATCGCCTTCGACAGCGCCTTGACGGCGTCGTTCTGGCCGATGACCCGCTTGTGGAGCTCTTCCTCCATGCGCAGGAGGCGGGAGGACTCCTCCTCCGTGAGCTTGAAGACCGGGATGCCGGTGGCCGTGGCGAGGACCTCGGCGATCAGCTCGCCGTCGACCTCGGCGACGACGTCCATGTCGCCGGCCTTCCACTCCTTCTCCCGCTTGGCCTTGGCAGCGAGGAGCTGCTTCTCCTTGTCGCGCAGGGAGGCGGCCTTCTCGAAGTCCTGCGAGTCGATCGCGGACTCCTTGTCCCGGCGGACGGCGGCGATCTTCTCGTCGAACTCGCGCAGGTCCGGCGGAGCGGTCATCCGGCGGATGCGCATCCGGGAGCCGGCCTCGTCGATCAGGTCGATCGCCTTGTCCGGCAGGAAGCGGTCCGAGATGTAGCGGTCGGCCAGGGTGGCGGCCTGGACCAGCGCCTCGTCCGTGATGGAGACGCGGTGGTGCGCCTCGTAACGGTCGCGCAGACCCTTGAGGATCTCGATGGTGTGCGGCAGCGAGGGCTCGGCGACCTGGATGGGCTGGAAGCGGCGCTCGAGGGCGGCGTCCTTCTCCAGGTGCTTGCGGTACTCGTCCAGCGTCGTGGCGCCGATCGTCTGGAGCTCACCGCGGGCCAGCATCGGCTTCAGGATCGAAGCGGCGTCGATGGCGCCCTCGGCGGCACCCGCACCGACCAGCGTGTGCAGCTCGTCGATGAACAGGATGATGTCGCCGCGGGTGCGGATCTCCTTGAGCACCTTCTTCAGGCGCTCCTCGAAGTCACCGCGGTAGCGGGAGCCGGCGACCAGCGCGCCGAGGTCGAGGGTGTAGAGGTGCTTGTCCTTGAGGGTCTCGGGCACCTCGCCCTTGACGATGGCCTGGGCGAGGCCCTCCACGACGGCGGTCTTGCCGACGCCGGGCTCACCGATCAGGACCGGGTTGTTCTTGGTACGGCGGGACAGCACCTGCATGACCCGCTCGATCTCCTTCTCGCGCCCGATGACCGGGTCGAGCTTGGACTCACGAGCGGCCTGGGTGAGGTTCCGGCCGAACTGGTCGAGGACCAGGGACGTCGAGGGGGTGCCCTCGGCAGGCCCGCCGGCGGTGGCGGTCTCCTTGCCCTGGTAGCCGGAGAGCAGCTGGATGACCTGCTGCCGCACCCGGTTGAGATCAGCGCCCAGCTTGACCAGGACCTGGGCGGCGACGCCCTCGCCCTCACGGATCAGGCCGAGCAGGATGTGCTCCGTGCCGATGTAGTTGTGGCCCAGCTGAAGGGCCTCGCGGAGCGACAGCTCCAGGACCTTCTTGGCACGGGGGGTGAAGGGGATGTGCCCGGACGGGGCCTGCTGGCCCTGGCCGATGATCTCCTCCACCTGCTGGCGGACCGCCTCGAGCGAAATCCCGAGGCTCTCAAGGGCCTTGGCGGCGACACCCTCACCCT
This sequence comes from Streptomyces sp. NPDC001480, assembly GCF_042894725.1. NCBI lineage: Bacteria > Bacillati > Actinomycetota > Actinomycetes > Kitasatosporales > Streptomycetaceae > Streptomyces > Streptomyces sp. NPDC001480. Next base: position 46,609 of record NZ_JBIAVX010000008.1, read on the forward strand.
CGTGGATCAGGCCCAGGAGGATGTGCTCGGTGCCGATGTAGTTGTGGTTGAGCATCCGGGCTTCTTCCTGAGCCAGGACGACAACCCGCCGCGCGCGGTCGGTGAACCTCTCGAACATCGTTAATCGCTCCTCAGAGCGGTCAGGCAGTGGGGGGAACTTCCCCTCCCTGTCCTTCCGCAGCTTAGTCCCGCAAGCGGGGACCGCTCATTCCAACTGCCGACACCGTCGATGGCCTCCTGACCCGTGACGCCGACATCTGCTCCAACCCGATGGTGCGAGACGATGTTCCCGCAGGCCAGGCACTTACCCCTGTCGCCAGTACGCCGATGGCGAACGTGAGACAAGCCCGTCCTGCGCGTCGCCCCCTCCCACTAGGGATGTCTTACCCGTACGCGCTGACAGTCCATGCCGCGCGCACCGGTTCGCTCCGCTATGGGCGAACAACCTTGCGCCCCTCCGCGTCCCCGAGTGCCCCCGTTTCGGACACGGTGCGCAATGCCTCGTACACACAGCGTAACCCGGAGCCTGTTTCGGCGGTTTCTCTTGTCATGGTTGGCACTGCCCCCGTGGTCCCCATGGTCCCCCTCCCTCGTCGACCGCTCGACTCGAACGCCGGAATCCGGCACTGGTACGAGAACGATCTGGGGTGGGCCACGGTGCCGGGATCTCCGCCGCGGCTCGTCACCGGCCTGCGCTTCGACGTCCTGGACGTGCCGGCCGAGGCGGGCGTGGCCGCGCTCAGGCGCCTGGGGCCGGGCTCTCCGGTGGCCGTGCAGGGGGACCGGATGCGGCTGCTGGTGGCCGCGGGCAGCGCCGAGGAACTGCCGGGGCTGCTGGACTGGCTGGAGTGGGGCGCGCTGGCGCTGGATCTGGTGGCGCTGGGCGCGGACGGGCGCATGGATGCGCCGGCGCCCCCCGAGCGGGCTTCCACCGGAGTCCGACCGTTTCCCCCGGGCGGCTCCGGTGTTCCTGCCGTCCCGGCCGTCCTCCAGGGGGCCGCCGTGTGGCTGCGGCCCCCCGAGCCGGGGTGCGAGGTCGAGGCCTCGCTGCCGACGCTGTCGGCCTTGGGGGGCGGCGCGGGCGCCCCCGATCTCGTGCGACTGGTGGACACGGTGGCAACGCACTGTCACCGGGTCCGGCTGCGGCGCGTGTGCGCTCAGCCGTTGGCCTTCTCGTAGGCCTCGCGGATGGTCGCGGGAACACGGCCGCGGTCATTGACCTCGTAGCCGTTCTCCTTCGCCCAGGCGCGGATCTGCGCGGTGTCCTGGCTGCCGCCGGAAGCGGCACGGGCCTTTCCACGCCCACCCGCGGAACGGCCTCCGGTACGACGACCGCCCTTCACATAGGGCTCGAGAAGTCCGCGCAGGTTGTCCGCATTGGCAGTCGTGAGATCGATCTCGTACGTCTTGCCGTCCAGCGCGAACGTCACGGTCTCGTCCGCCTCGCCGCCGTCGAGGTCGTCGACAAGAAGGACCTGAACCTTCTGTGCCACCGGATTTCCTTTCATCGATAACGTTAGGGCCGGGGGTGTGCGGCGCCCGCCGTTTCGCCGACCCCCTGTTATATGCAGTACTGCGTTACGTCGGAAAGCAAACCGCTTTTGCCGGAAAAACACAAACCCCTGGGAGAGACTCAGGGGCCGCTGAAGACCGGAAACATGCGCGTTTCGGACATAGGGCGCGCGGGCAATGCCCGATGATCACAGATGCAGAAGCATCCGGCTGTTGCCCAAGGTGTTCGGTTTCACTCGTTCGAGACCGAGGAACTCCGCGACGCCCTCGTCATAGGAACGCAACAGCTCCGCGTAGACATCGGTGTCGACGGGTGTCTCCCCGATCTCGACGAAGCCGTGCTTCCCGAAGAAGTCCACTTCGAAGGTCAGACAGAAAACGCGGCGAACGCCGAGCCAGCGGGCGGTCTCAAGCAACTTCTCCAGCAACTGGTGACCCACGCCCACGCCCTTCAGGCCGGGCTTCACCGCGAGAGTGCGGACTTCCGCGAGGTCTTCCCACATCACGTGCAGTGCGCCGCAGCCGAGCACCTCGGCGTTGTCGTCGCGTTCGGCGACCCAGAACTCCTGGATGTCCTCGTAAAGCGTCACGGTCGCTTTGTCGAGCAGGATGCGCTCACGCACGTAGACGTCGAGGAGGCGGCGCACGGCCGGGACATCGCTGGTCCTCGCCCGCCGGACGGTGATGGCTTTTGCGGTGACTTCGGGGCGCTCTGCTGACATGAGCGGACGCTATCGCCCGCCGCGCTCCGGTACCGAGCCGGGGTTCTCGTCGCCGGTATCGGGGGAGGTATGCGGGGCCGTATCGGGGCCGGTATCCGCCGGGACGCTATCCGTGGGGCCCTGGACGATGCGTACGGCGTCCCTGAGGGCCCGGCGCTGTTCGTCGCTCATCATCCCGAAGAACGCGACGAGGGCGGCGGCCGGGTTGTCGCTCTGCGACCAGGCGTCGTTCATCAGTGCGGCGGCGTAGGCGGCCCGGGTGGAGACGGCCTCATATCGATAGGCCCGGCCTTCCGCCTCGCGGCGCACCCAGCCCTTCTGATGGAGATTGTCCAAAACGGTCATGACCGTGGTGTACGCGATGGACCGTTCTCGCTGAAGGTCTTCCAGGACTTCTCGAACGGTCACCGGGCGGTTCCACTTCCACACCCGCGTCATGACCGCGTCTTCGAGTTCTCCCAATGGCCGGGGCACACCTCAGAACAATAGTGGGAGATCCCGGCAATGGCGTGCCGGACGTGCACTTTCGACGCGAACGCGAACAAAAAGGGCGTACGCCGCGACCGGTCGTGCGGTCTTTCTCAGGCGTCGGTGCCGGCCGGGGCCTGGCGGGCACCCTCCGTGCGGGAGAGCGCGGCGTCGACGGCCGCGTCCTCCTTGGCCTTGGCGGCGCCGCCCTGGGTCTTCACGATCACCCTGACCACACCGATGAAGAAGACGGCCATGACGACCGGGGGTACGAGCGCGGAGACGTAGTCCATGCCTCCAGGGTAGCCACGGGGATCCGCCCGGACCGGCAGGGGTGCGCTCAGACCGCGGCGAGCCGCCTGGAGGGCTCCCCGGACGGCGGGGCCGGCTTGCGGCGCGGGAAGACCTCACCCGGCGTCGGAATGGGCCGCGGGGGACGCGGTGCGGCGGGCGTGACGGGCTCGGCGGGCTTCCGGGCGGGTTTCTGCGCGGGCTTCTCGGCGGGCTCGTCGGTACCGCCCTCACCCGATTCCGCGCACCGGCCCCCCGGGAGGCCCGACAGCGGCCTACGGCAGGCCGGTACGGTCGAGGCGCACCTCTCCAGCAGGGCCGCCGCGGCCGGATTCCCGCGCAGGGCCCGCAGCGCGGCCAGATCGTCGGGCGTCGGCCGGTGTCCCGCGCGCAGCGCCTCCCGAAGGAGCTCCAGGTAACCGGCGGCCGTACCGGGCAGCGCGGCCCGGTACCTGGCCAGGTCCGCCATCACGAAGGCGCGCAGCCTGGCCCCCTCGCGCATCGCCTCGTCGAGCGACTCGGCGAGCCGGAGGCACTCCTGCACGTCCTCGGCCGAGGCCGGGCCGGGATGAAGGGCAAGGGCGAGAGCGCGGCGGAGCACACGCAGCTCCTCCACGCCGAACGCCATGCCGCCGCGGGTTCCGTATGGCGTGGGCATACGCCGACGATACGAGCTAATCAGACAAATTCGACATAAGAGGCTGGTGTGGCGTGAGTGAGCCACCCGGGCGGAGGCGTACCCACGCGCGCTCACATACGCGAGACGTTCCGTTCGTACACCAGGCGCAGCCCCACCAACGTCAGCCACGGCTCGTGCTCGTCGATCACCGAGGACTCGCCCAGCACCATCGGCGCCAGCCCACCCGTCGCGATCACGGTCACCTCGTCCGGGTCGTCGGCCAGCTCCCGCGCCATGCGGCTCACCACGCCGTCGACCTGCCCGGCGAACCCGTACACGATGCCGGCCTGCATCGCCTCGACCGTGTTCTTGCCGATGACGCTGCGCGGCCGGGCCACCTCGATCTTGCGGAGCTGCGCGCCCTTGACGCCGAGCGCCTCGACCGAGATCTCGATACCGGGGGCGATGACCCCGCCGACGTACTCCCCGCGCGCGGACACCGCGTCGAAGGTCGTGGCCGTACCGAAGTCCACGACGATCGCCGGGCCGCCGTACAGCTCGACGGCGGCCACCGCGTTGATGATCCGGTCGGCGCCGACCTCCTTGGGGTTGTCGGTGAGGATCGGCACGCCGGTCTTCACCCCGGGCTCCACCAGCACCGCGGGCACGTCGCCGTAGTAGCGCCGCGTCACCTCACGCAGCTCGTGCAGCACCGACGGCACGGTCGCGCAGATCGCGATCCCGTCGATCCCGTCGCCCAGTTCGTCGCCGAGCAGCGGGTGCATGCCCATCAGGCCCTGGAGCAGCACCGCCAGCTCGTCCGCCGTCCGGCGCGCGTCCGTCGAGATCCGCCAGTGCTCGACGATGTCCTCACCGTCGAACAGGCCCAGGACGGTGTGCGTGTTGCCCACGTCGATCGTGAGGAGCATGGCAGCTACTCCGCCTCGCGCAGGTCCAGGCCGATGTCCAGGATCGGCGAGGAGTGGGTCAGGGCGCCCACGGCGAGGAAGTCGACGCCGGTCTCGGCGTACGCGCGGGCGTTGTCCAGCGTGAGCCGGCCCGACGCCTCCAGCAGCGCCCGCCCGTCGACGAGCGCGACGGCCTCCTCGCACTCCATCGGCGTGAAGTTGTCCAGCAGGATCAGGTCGGCGCCCGCGTCCAGGACCTCGCGCAGCTGGTGCAGGGTGTCGACCTCGACCTCGATCGCCAGCCCGGGGAAGGATTCCCGTACGGCCTTGAAGGCCTGCGCGACCCCGCCCGCGGCGACGACGTGGTTGTCCTTGACCAGGGCCGCGTCGGAGAGCGACATCCGGTGGTTGACGCCGCCGCCGCAGCGCACCGCGAACTTCTCCAGCGCCCGGAGCCCCGGCGTGGTCTTGCGGGTGTCCCGCACCTTGGCGCCGGTGCCCTCCAGCACGTCGGCCCACGCGCGCGTGGCGGTCGCGATGCCCGACAGGCGGCACAGGACGTTCAGCGCGCTGCGCTCGGCGGTCAGCAGGTCGCGGGTGCGCGTGGTGACCGACAGCAGTTTCTGCCCGGCCGCCACCCGGTCGCCGTCCTCGACGTGCCGCTCGACCTCGAACTCGTCCGTGCAGACCACGGAGACCACGGCCTCGGCGACCCTGAGGCCCGCGACCACGCCCGCCTCGCGCGCGGTGAAGTCGGCGGTGGCCACCGCGTCCTCGGGGATGGTCGCGACCGTCGTCACGTCCACACCGTGGGCGAGGTCCTCCTGGATGGCCACGTTGGCGACGTCCTCGACCTCGACGGGGTCGAGTCCGGCGTCGGCCAGGAGCTGCGCGAGCGCGGGGTCGAGCCCGCACTCCATGTACTCGTCGTATCCCTCGTCACCGCCCGCGCCGCAGGCGCAGCCGTCGCCGCAGCCGCCGGACGGGGCGAGGGGAAGGTCGGGGGTGCTCACGTGACTCACTGCTCCTGGGGACGCTGGTGCTGCCGGGTCGGGGGGAAGTCTGCGGTGTCGGTGGTGCGCACGGCCAGCGACCGGTCGGGATTCAGCCGTACGACGATGTGGCGGCGCCAGTTCGCGTCGTCGCGGTCGGCCCGGTCCTCGCGCCAGTGGCAGCCGCGGGTCTCCTCGCGCAGCCGCGCGGCGGCGACCAGGACGCGGGCCACGCACAGGAGGTTGGTGGCCTCCCAGGTGTCGACGCCGGGCTCGGCGGTCTTGCCGTTCTCGTCGAGGGCGTCGCGGGCCTCGGAGTGCAGCCGCTGGAGCTGCTCGGCGGCCTTGTCGAGGGACTCCGCCGAGCGCAGCACGCCCGCGCCCTCGGTCATGATCCGCTGGATCGCGAAGCGGGCCTCGGGGGCGAGCAGGGGGTGCGCCGGCCTCTCGGGGTCCGGGACGGGCTCGGGCACGCGCGCGTGAAGGCGCTCGGCCGCGTGGCCGGCCGCGATGTCGGCGGCGATGCGCTCGGCGTAGACCAGGCCCTCCAGGAGGGAGTTGGAGGCGAGCCGGTTGGCGCCGTGCACGCCGGTGCAGGCGACCTCGCCGCACGCGTAAAGGCCCGGGACGGTGGTCCGGCCGTGGGAGTCGGTGCGTACGCCCCCGGAGGCGTAGTGGGCGGCCGGGGCGATCGGGATGGGGTCGGTGACCGGGTCGATGCCGTTCGCGCGGCAGGCGGCCGTGATCGTCGGGAAGCGCTGCTCCCACATGTCGGCCCCGAAGTGCCGGGCGTCGAGGTACATGTGCTCGGCGCCCTGCTCCAGCATCCGCCGCAGGATGCCCTTGGCGACGATGTCCCGGGGCGCCAGCTCGGCCAGTTCGTGCTGCCCGACCATGAAGCGCACGCCGTCGCCGTCGACCAGGTGGGCGCCCTCGCCGCGCACCGCCTCGGAGACGAGCGGCTGCTGCCCCTCCGCCTCCGGGCCGAGGAACAGCACGGTCGGGTGGAACTGGAGGAACTCCAGGTCGGAGACCTCCGCGCCCGCGCGCAGCGCCAGCGCCACGCCGTCGCCGGTGGACACCGACGGGTTGGTGGTCGCGGAGAACACCTGGCCCATGCCGCCGGTCGCGAGGACCACCGCGGGGGCGTGCACGGCGCCCACGCCGTCGTGCTGGCCCTCGCCCATGACGTGCAGGGTGACACCGGCCGTACGGCCCTCGGCGTCGGTCAGCAGGTCCAGCACGAGCGCGTTCTCGATCGTGCGCACCCCGCGCGCGTGCACGGCCTCCACGAGCGCCCGGGAGACCTCGGCGCCGGTGGCGTCGCCGCCCGCGTGCGCGATCCGGCGGCGGTGGTGGCCGCCCTCGCGGGTGAGGTGGATGTCGCCCTCGTCGTCGGTGTCGAAGTGGGCGCCGGTGGAGATCAGCCGCCGTACGGCGCCGGGTCCCTCGGTGACGAGGATCCGTACGGCCTCCTCGTCGCACAGGCCCGCGCCCGCCACCAGGGTGTCGTCGAGGTGCTGTTCGGGGGTGTCGCCCTCGCCGAGGGCCGCGGCGATGCCGCCCTGGGCCCAGCGGGTGGAGCCGTCGTCGAGGCGGGCCTTGGTGACGACGACCGTGGTCAGTCCCGCCGCCTCGCAGCGCAGGGCCGCGGTGAGGCCGGCCACTCCGGAGCCGACGACGATGACGTCCGCGGAGATGGACCACCCGGGGGCGGGGGCGTGCAGTCGTATGCCTGTGCTGGTGCCTGTGCTGGTCACGAGGCGGCTCCGAGGGTTCCGAAGGTGAGGGGGATGTTGTCGATCAGCCGGGTCGAGCCGACCCGGGCGGCGACGGCGAGGACGGCCTCGCCGGTGAAGTCGTCGCCGATCTCGGTGAAGTCGGACGGGTCGACCAGCGCGAGGTAGTCCAGTTCGAGCGGCGGGTCGAGGCGGGCGGCCTCGTCGAGGACCTGGCGCGCCGCCGCGCGGACGGCCGCCGGGCCGCCCGGGGCCGCCTTGGCGACGGCGTGCGCGTCGGCCGCCGCGCGGGACTCCCCTATGGCACTGAGCGCCTCGGCACGCGCACGCGTGGCGGGCACCTCGCGGGCCCGCGCGAGCAGCGCCTCCTGGGCGACGTGCCGGTCGCGGCCCGCGAACAGAGCCAGGGACAGGGACAGGGCCGTGCGCCGCTCCCTGGGCGAGAGGTAGCGGTTGCGGCTGGACAGGGCCAGTCCGTCGTCCTCCCGCACGGTCGGTACGCCGACGATCTCCACGCCGAAGTTCAGGTCCCGCACCATGCGCCGGATCAGGGCCAGTTGCTGGGCGTCCTTCTGCCCGAACAGGGCCACGTCGGGGCGGGTGAGGTGCAGCAGCTTGGCGACGACCGTCAGCACGCCGTCGAAGTGCCCGGGGCGGGACCCGCCCTCCAGGCGCTCGCCCATCGGGCCCGCGGAGACGCGCACCTGGGGTTCGCCGCCCGGGTAGACCTCGTCCACGGCGGGGGCGAACACGGCGTCCGCGCCGGACTGCTCGGCGAGCTTGAGGTCGGCGTCGAGGGTGCGCGGGTAGCGGTCGAGGTCCTCGCCGGCGCCGAACTGGAGCGGGTTGACGAAGACGGTGACGACGACCTCGCCGTCCGGCCCGGCGATCTCGCGCGCGGTGCGGATCAGGGTGGCGTGGCCCTCGTGCAGGGCGCCCATGGTCATCACGACGGCGCGGCGGCCCCGGCGCACGCGCGCGTGCAGCTCGTCGGCGGTGCTCAGCAGGGCGGCGGTCATCGCAGGTCTCCGTTCCCGGGCACGCACGTCGCCGGGCGGCCCTCCGTCGCGGTCTTGAACCCGGCCCCGGTCATCGGCCGTCTCCCTCGGTGCCCTCGGTGCCGTCGGCGCCGCCGGATCCCCCGGTGCCGCCGGACCCCGCGGCGCCGGCCGTCCCGTCGGCGAGTACCCCCAGGAGGTCCTGAGCGAGTTCCGGCTTCAGCAGCCCGTGGGCGAGCGCACGGTCGGCGGTCGCGCGGGCCATCGCCAGATAGCCGGCGACGGCCTGCGGGGCGTGCGCCCGCAGCTCGGCGACGTGGGCGGCGACGGTGCCCGCGTCCCCGCGCGCGACGGGCCCGGTCAGCGCGGCGTCGCCGGAACGCAGGGCGTTGTCCAGGGCGGCGCCGAGCAGCGGGCCGAGCATCCGGTCGGGGGCCTCGACACCGGCCGTGCGCAGCAGCTCCATGGACTGGGCGACCAGCGTGACCAGGTGGTTCGCGCCCAGGGCGAGGGCCGTGTGGTAGAGCGCGCGGTTCTCCTCGGCGATCCACTCGGGCTCGCCGCCCATCTCGATCACGAGGGCCTCGGCGGCCAGCCGCAGTTCCTCGGGCGCGGTGACGCCGAAGGAGCAGCCGGCGAGCCGCTGGACGTCTACGGGCGTGCCGGTGAAGGTCATCGCCGGGTGCAGGGCCAGCGGCAGCGCGCCCGCGCGCAGGGCGGGTTCGAGCACCTTGGCGCCGTACCGCCCGGAGGTGTGCACGAGCAGCTGCCCCGGGCGTACGGCCCCCGTCTCGGCGAGGCCGGTGACGAGGCCGGGCAGAGTGTCGTCGGGCACGGTCAGCAGGACCAGGTCGGCGCGCTGGAGGACCTCGGCGGGCGGCACGACCGGCACGTCCGGCAGGAGCAGCGCGGCCCGCCGCAGGGAGGCGTCGGAGACGGCGGAGACGGCGACCGGGCGGTGCCCGGCGAGTTGGAGGGACGCGGCGAGCGCGGGACCCACACGGCCGGCGCCGATGACGCCGACGGTGAGCCGCGCGGGGCGGTCCTTGGAGTCTTGCTGGTGGACTGTGCTCACGCGACGACGGCCTTCCCGTTCCAGTCCGCTCTGGGTACCGGACGATTTCTCGTCATGTTAACGCTATCGGGTCGAGGGGCGGTCGGTTGTCCACAGGCTGTGGGTTTGCGCACACGGGCTCCGGGGCGGTAAATCCGGTGCCCGGCCGTGGCGGGAGGCGGCATGATCCGGGCATGAGCGATACGGCGGGGCAGGGCGTGGAACAGGGCGGCGCGAAGTCGGTGCAGGAGCGGTTGCGGGAGCGGCGCGCCGCCGTGTTCCGGAAATCCCCCCGGGTGCTGCAGCGCGGGGGTTTCCGGACCACGCTGGGGGAGCATCTGGCGCGGCTTCAGGAGGCGGCACCGCAGGTGTACGGCCTGGACGAGTGGCCGGACATGTACGGCAACGGGGTCGTGGCCGCCCTGGAGGAGCGGGTCGCCGCACTGCTGGGCACCGAGGCCGCCGCGTTCTTCCCGACCGGCACGATGGCCCAGCAGGTGGCCCTGCGCTGCTGGGCGGGCCGCACCGGCAACCCCACCGTCGCCCTGCACGCGACGGCGCATCCCGAGGTGCACGAACGGAACGCGTTCAGCGAGGTGAGCGGACTGCGTCCGGTCCGGGTGACCGACGAGCCCCGGCTCCCCACGGCCGCGGAGATACGCGACTTCGAGGAGCCCTTCGGGGCGCTGATGCTGGAGCTGCCCCTCAGGGACGTCGGTTTCGTACTGCCGACCTGGGAAGAGCTCACCGAGGTCGTGGCGGCGGCCCGGGAGCGCGACGCGGTGGTGCACTTCGACGGCGCGCGCCTGTGGGAGACCACCGTCCACTTCGACCGCTCCCTGGACGAGATCGCCGGGCTCGCCGACAGCGTCTACGTGTCGTTCTACAAGTCCCTGGACGGCTTCGGCGGCGCCGCGCTGGCCGGTCCGAGGACTCTGGTGGAGGAGGCGAAGACCTGGCGGCACCGGTACGGCGGCATGGTGTTCCAGCAGTTCCCCACCGCCCTGTCGGCGCTGGTCGGGCTGGAGCGGGAGCTGCCCCGGCTGCCGGAGTACGTGCGGCACGCGCGCGTGGTGGCCGCGGCGCTGCGCGAGGGGTTCGCCGCCGCCGGGGTGCCCTGGGCGCGCGTGAACCCCGAGGAGCCGCACACGCACCAGTTCCAGGTGTGGCTGCCGTACGACCCCGACGTGGCGGCGGAGGCGGCGGTGCGGCAGGCCGAGGAGACGGGGACGCTGCTGTTCCCGATCGGCTGGATGCGCGGCGGGCCGGGGCTGAGCTTCACCGAGATCACCGTCCAGTCCGACGGCCTGGGGTGGACGGCGGCCGACGTGAAGGCGGCGGTCGCGGACTTCGCGGCCCGGCTGCCGGCGGCGAAGTAGCCGCGGGACACGGGGTGCGTGGGGGCGGCGGCCTCAGTCGAACCGGATGTGCCGCAGCCCCACGCCCACCTGCCTCATCCGGGTCCGCAGCGGGCCCTCGTGGTTGGGGCGCAGGGTGAGGCCGGCCAGGCCGGCGATGCGGTCCGCGGTTTCGGGGACGCCGGTGTGGTCCGTCCACAGGTGCTCGGCGAACTCCGGTTCGCGCAGCCGCTCCAGGCAGTGGTCGAGCCGGCTCACCGCCCAGGTCTCCCTGCCCAGCCCGGAGTTCTTCCCGCCGGCGAACTGAAGGAGATGCCCGAAACCGCGTTCGCGCAGCCGTTTCAGCACGGTCCGGCGTTCGGCGAGCAACGTGAAGTGCCGTACGTCATGGCCGAGTTCGCGCAGGCGGCCGACGGTCTCGGCGAAGTGACCGGAGTCGGTGACCGTCATGGGGGCGATGACCACGCCGTCGTGTTCGGTCAGGGCGAGGTCGAGCACCTCGACGACGCCCTGCCGCCAGGACCTCAGGTCCTGGAAGTCTCCGCGGAGGCCGGGCGGAAGCATGCGGTGCAGGCCGAACCCGGCGTGCTCGGGGTCGCAGATGACGCTGCCGGGCAGACGGCGCCGTATCTCGTGCGCGGTCTGTGTCTTGCCGCCGCCGAAAGGGCCGTTGATCCACAGAAGCATGCGCCGACCCTACCGACCGCCCGGCCGGGGCCCCGGGCGCGCGGCCCCCTGCCCGTGCCGGGCCACGGCGGCGCCGTGTCAGCCGTGCCCGCCGGCCCGGACGAGCCCCGTCTCGTAGGCCAGGACCACCACCTGCACCCGGTCCCTGAGGCCCAGTTTGGTCAGGATGCGGCCCACATGGGTCTTCACCGTCGCCTCGGACAGCACCAGCCGGGCGGCGATCTCGCCGTTCGACAGACCCTGGGCGACCAGCACCATGACCTCGCGTTCGCGGTCGGTGAGCCGCTCCAGTTCCCTGTGCTGCGGCTCCTTGCCCGCAGAAGGCAGCATGGGCGCGAAGCGGTCCAGCAGCCGGCGGGTGGTGGACGGCGCCACGACGGCGTCGCCGCTGTGCACGGAGCGGATGGCGGCCAGCAGGTCGCCGGGCGGCACATCCTTGAGCATGAAGCCGGAGGCGCCCGCCTTGAGCCCGGAGAACGCGTACTCGTCGAGGTCGAAGGTGGTCAGGATCAGCACCTTCGGCGGGTCGGGCTCCAGGCAGACGCGGCGGGTGGTCTCCACGCCGTCCAGCTTCGGCATGCGTACGTCCATCAGGATCACGTCGACCGAGGTGGAGCGCAGCACCTGGAGGGCCTCGACGCCGTCGCCCGCCTCCGCGACGACCTCCATGTCCGGCTGGGCTGCGAGCACCATCCGGAACCCGGTGCGCAGCAGCACCTGGTCGTCGACGAGCATCACGCGGATCGTCATCGGGGCCTCTTCCGTTCTTCAGCAGAAGTCGTTCTTCGGCGGGGGTCGTGGGGGCGGGTGTGTCACGCGCGGGCGTGACAGGTGTCAACGCGGGGCGTGCGTCGGCGTCAATGCGCCGCTTTGAGGGGCAGCAGGACGCTGATACGGAAGCCTCCACCGGGGCGCGGGCCCGCGTCCAGGGTGCCGCCGACCATACCGACCCGCTCCCGCATGCCGATGAGGCCGTGGCCCTGGCCGTCGGCGCCGCCCTCCTCGTACAGCTCGTGCGGGGCGCCCTTGCCGTCGTCCTCGACGAGCAGCCCGAGCCCGTCGTCGAAGTAGACCAGCCGCACGCTGGCGCCCGCGTTGGGCCCGCCGTGCTTGCGGGTGTTGGTCAGCGCCTCCTGCACGATCCGGTACGCGGTGAGCTCGACGCCGCTGGGCAGCGGGCGCGGGGTGCCCTCCACCTTGAAGTCGACGGGCAGCCCGGAGGTGCGGCACTGCTCGACCAGGTCGTCGATCTGCTCGACGTCGGGCTGCGGGACGTACTCGCCGCCCTCCTGGTGCTCGCCGGTGCGCAGCACGCCCAGCAGGCGGCGCATCTCGGCGAGGGCCTGGCGGCCGGTGGAGGAGATCGTCTCCAGGGCCTTCTTCGCCTGGTCGGGCGCGGAGTCCAGGACGTAGGCGGCGCCGTCGGCCTGCACCACCATCACCGACACGTTGTGCGCGACGACGTCGTGCAGCTCGCGCGCGATGCGGGCGCGTTCGGCGGCGACCGCGACCTTGGACTGCGCCTCGCGCTCCTTCTCCAGGCGTGCGGCGCGTTCCTCCAGCTGCGCGAAGTAGGCACGGCGGGTGCGCATCGAGTCGCCGAGCACCCAGGCGAGGGCGAACGGCACCGTCTGGAACACCACGACCGCGACGCGGGACAGGCCGGCGGGCTCGTCGGCCGGCCAGCGGATCTGCGCCAGGGTCGCCGCGCACAGGCTGATGCCCAGGGCGAGCCGCGAGGCCCAGCGGGCGCCGACGGTGGCGACCGTGTAGGTGATCACCAGCATGGCGAAGTCCGCGACGGTCGTCTCGACGTCCAGGATCAGCTGGGCGAGACCGCACGCGGCGGCCAGCAGCAGCATCGGCTCCGGATAGAGGCGGCGCAGCGCGACCACCAGGCACAGGACGGCGGAGACGGCCAGCCCGGCGGCGAGGGGCATGTGGTGGCCCGGCACCCCGTTGGCGCCGGTCACGCCCACGCAGGAGATCCCGAACAGGACGACGGCCCAGAAGGTGTCGACCCACGTCGGGTGCCTGCGGAGGAAGTCATAGAGGCGCTGCACGTAACCCAGCGTAGGGAAGCGTGAAGTGTGCGGGGGTCAACCGGAGGGCCGATCCGTTCCCGACCGGCATACTCCGCAAGGTGGAGGACGTGATCGCCCGTGCGCCTAGTCTGTCCCGGTGAGGGATGAGAACTCCGGGGAGTGGCGGGGCTGGCGGGCGGCCACCGAGGCGGCCCTGTACGGGCCCGGCGGCTTCTACCGGCGGCCCGAGGGACCGGCCGGGCACTTCCGGACCTCCGTCCACGCGTCGCCGCTGTTCGCGCGGGCGGTGGCGCGGCTGCTGTGCCGGGTGGACGGGGCGCTGGGGCGGCTGGGGACGCTGGACTTCGTCGACCTGGGGGCCGGGCGGGGCGAGCTGGTCGCGGGTGTGCTGGCCGCGCTGCCGCCCGAGGTGGCCTCCCGCGCGCGTGGGTACGCCGTCGAGCTGGCCGACCGCCCGGCCGGGCTCGACGAGCGGATCACCTGGCTGAGCGAACCGCCCGGGGGGATCCGCGGGCTGCTGTTCGCCAACGAGTGGCTGGATAACGTGCCCGTGGAGGTCGCGGAGGTTGACCCGGCGGGCGTGCCCCGGCGGGTGCTCGTGCGGGAGGACGGCAGCGAGCGGCTCGGGGAGCCGGTGTCGGGGGTGGAGGCCGAGTGGCTGGCGCGGTGGTGGCCGCTGCCGCCCGAGGAGGGGCTGCGGGCGGAGATCGGGCTGCCCAGGGACACCGCCTGGGCGTCGGCCGTCGCGCGGGTCGAGCGGGGGCTGGCGGTCGCCGTGGACTACGCGCACACGGCGGCCACGCGTCCGCTCTTCGGGACGCTCACCGGTTTCCGGGAGGGGCGCGAGACGGCGCCCGTGCCGGACGGGTCGTGCGACATCACCGCGCATGTGGCCCTGGACGCGTGCGCGGCGCACCCCACGGCGCGCGCACTCCCCGACGCGCATCTGCTGGTCCAGCGCGACGCCCTGCGCGCCCTGGGCCTCACGGGCGCACGCCCCCCGCTCACGCTGGCGTCCACCGATCCGGCGGAGTACGTACGCGCCCTCGCGGGCGCCGGTGAGGCCGCCGAGCTGACCGCGCCGGGCGGCCTCGGGGACTTCGGGTGGCTGCTCCAGCCGGTCGGGATCACGGACGTACCGGGCCTGCTCCCGGACGGACCGGACCTATTTTGACCTACCCGTTTTGACCTATTTGTCAATGTCTCCGACCACGAAGAACATCGAGCCCAGGATCGCCACCATGTCCGCCACCAGCGTCCCCGGCAGCAGCTCGGTCAGCACCTGGATGTTGTTGTACGAGGCCGAGCGCAGCTTCAGCCGGTACGGGGTCTTCTCACCCTTGCTGACCAGGTAGTAGCCGTTGATGCCGAGCGGGTTCTCGGTCCACGCGTACGTGTGGCCCTCGGGCGCCTTCAGGACCTTCGGCAGCCGCTGGTTGATCGGGCCGGGCGGCAGCTCCGCGAGCCGGTCCAGGCAGGCGTCGGCCAGGTCCAGCGCGTTGTGGGTCTGCGCCAGGAGGCACTCGAAACGGGCCAGGCAGTCGCCTTCCCGCCGGGTGACGACCTCCAGGACGTCCTGGAGCTCCCCGTAAGCCAGGTACGGCTCGTCGCGGCGCAGGTCGAAGTCGACGCCCGAGGCGCGCGCGATGGGCCCGCTCACGCCGTAGGCGTGCACGGCCTCCGGCGAGAGCGTCCCCACGTCCCGGGTGCGCCCCCGGAAGATCTCGTTGCCGAGCACCAGGTCGTCGAAGACGTCCATGCGCGAGCGGACGGCGGCGACGGCGGCACGCGCGCGTGCCGCCCAGCCGGCCGGCAGGTCCTCCTTGAGGCCGCCGACGCGGTTGAACATGTAGTGCATGCGCCCGCCGGAGACCTCCTCCATGACGTTCTGGAGCACCTCGCGCTCCCGGAACGCGTAGAAGACCGGCGTGATGCCGCCGAGCTCCAGCGGGTAGGAGCCGAGGAACATCAGGTGGTTCAGCACCCGGTTCAGCTCGGCCAGCAGGGTCCGCGTCCACACCGCGCGCCCGGGGACCTCCATGCCGAGCATCCGCTCGACGGCGAGCACCACGCCCAGCTCGTTGGAGAAGGCCGACAGCCAGTCGTGGCGGTTGGCGAGCATGATGATCTGGCGGTAGTCGCGCGCCTCGAAGAGTTTCTCCGCGCCGCGGTGCATGTAGCCGATCACCGGTTCCGCGTGCACGATGCGCTCGCCGTCCAGCACCAGCTTGAGCCGCAGCACGCCGTGCGTGGACGGGTGCTGGGGGCCGATGTTCAGCACCATGTCGGTGCTCTCCGCGGCGCCGCCGATCCCGACCGTGGTCTCCGTCGCGGGGGCCGCGGGGGTCGCTGGGGTCATGGACGTCATGGACACAGTCTCCCCTACGTAGGCTGACCGCATGGAGACGGGGAGCACGGGGAGCGGGGAAGGCGGCGCGGCGACGGCGGCCGAGCCGGTGTGGCGGGGGCTGCCCCCGGGCCTGCTGCGGATGCGGCGGCTGCTGCTGGTGCTGTGGCTGGGAGCGGTGGCGCTCGCCGTCGGACTGCTGCTCGGGTTGCTCGCCGGGCCGGGATGGGCCGCGTTCGCGCTGTTGCCGCTGGCCCTGACGGCGTGGGGCTGGGTGCTGCTCGGCCGCAACTGGCGGTCCTGGCGCTATGCCGAGCGCGCTGACGACCTGCTGATCAGCCGCGGCGTGCTGTGGCGGGAGGAGACCGTCGTACCGTACGGGCGGATGCAGCTGGTCGAGGTGACCTCCGGGCCCGTGGAACGGTACTTCGGGCTGGCGAGCGTGCAGCTGCACACGGCGGCCGCCGCGACCGACGCGGCCATCCCCGGCCTCGACCCGGCCGAGGCGGAGCGGCTGCGCGACCGGCTCACCGAGCTGGGCGAGGCCCGATCGGCGGGGCTGTGACGACACCGGAAGCAGCCGACGGCACGGAACAGCTCCCGCAGGCCCCACCCGTGGCCGAGCGGCGGCTGCACCCCGTGACGCCGTTCCGGCGGGCCTGGGCGCCGGTCGCCGTGCTCGTCGGGTGGGCCGCGCACGACCCGGACCAGGCGCAGGAGCAGCTGACGAGGCTGACCGCGACCATGCTCCTGGCCGGGCTCGCCGTACTGGTCCCGGCGGCCTCCCTCTACGGCTTCCTGTCCTGGTGGTTCACGCACTTCGCGGTGACCGACACCGAGCTGCGCATACGCACGGGGCTGTTCTTCCGGCGCACCGCCCACATCCGGCTGGAGCGGATCCAGGCCGTCGACATCACCCAGCCGCTGCTCGCGCGCGTGGCCGGCGTCGCCAAGCTGCGGATCGACGTCGTAGGAGCCGACAAGAAAGACGAACTCGCCTTCCTCGGCGAGGGCGAGGCCCGGGCGCTGCGCGCCGAACTGCTCGCGCGCGCGGCCGGATTCGCGCCGGAGGCGGCGCGCGAGGTGGGTGAGGCGCCGGCGCGGGAGCTGATGCGCGTGCCCCCGCTGGGGCTCGCGGTGTCGCTGGTGCTGACGGCCGCCACGTGGGGCTCCTTGGCGGCCGCCCTCGTCGTCCCGCCCGTGCTGTGGCTCGCCACCCACAGCGTGTGGACGGTGCTCGCCACCGGGCTGCCGTTCCTCGGCGCGGCGGGCGCGCACACCGTGGGGCGGTTCGTCGGGCAGTACGACTGGACGGTGGCCGAGTCCCCGGACGGGCTGCGGATCGACCACGGGCTGCTCGACCGCACGCACGAGACGGTGCCGCCGGGGCGGGTGCAGACCGTACGGATCGTCGAGCCGCTGCTGTGGCGCGGGCGCGGGTGGGTGCGGGTGGAGCTGTACGTGGCCGGGTCGTCCAACTCCGTGCTGGTGCCGGTCGCTCCGCGCGAGGTCGCCGAGTCCGTCGTCGCGCGGATACTGCCCGGGGTGACGGTCCCCTCCGCTCCGGTACGGCCGCCGCGCCGGGCCGGGTGGTGCCTGCCGGTGTGGTGGCGGGGCCAGGGCATCGCGGTCACGGACACCGTCTTCGCCACCCGGCACGGGCTGCTGCGCCGCAGCCTCTCCCTGGTCCCGCACGCCAAGGTCCAGAGCGTACGGCTCACCCAGGGGCCCTGGGCGCGGCTGTGGCGCCTCGCCGACGTCCACGTGGACACCGGGGCCGGCAAGACGGTCACGGCCCGCCTGCGCGACGCGCACGAGGCCGCGGCCCTCCTCCACGCCCAGGCCGAACGCTCCCGAACGGGCCGCCGGGACGCGTCCCCGGACCGCTGGATGAGCTGACCCCACGCGCGAGCCCGCTCTTGTCAGCCCGTCCGGGGGTGCCCCCCTCTGGAGCTCAGGAGGCCGCGCTGCGCAGCCCCTGTATGTCGATCTGCTCCGTCTCGTCGTGGGCCGTCAGGTCGATGACCTGGCCGACGCCACGGGCCCCCTCGTCCGCGGGCTTGAAGTCCGCCTCCGACTCGGCCTTGTGGAGGGCGAGGGCCTCCTGGCCGACCACGTCGGCGAGGTCCTCGTTCTGCACGGCGTCCAGCGCACCGGACGCCGCCTCCTTCTGCGTGCCGAAGAAGTCGAAGCCACCCTCGACCGCCGGGCGCCGCACGGGCGCGGCCGGCACGACGGCCACCGCGGTCGGCACCGTGAAGTGCCCCGTGGACGGGGACGCGGGCTGCGCGGGCTCGGCCGGCGCGGTCGTGGTGGTGGCGGCGGCCGCGTGCTCGTGCCCGTCGACCGCCTCGGGCTGCCCCGTCGCCTCGTCCTCCGAGGCGGATGCCGTCACGTCCTCGCCGACGCTCTCTCCTTTGGCGGCGACTTCGCCACCTTCGACACTTTTTCCGGCTCCTTTGGCGACGGCTTCGTCCTCCGCCGTCTCCTCACCGGTGCCGAACCGGGCCAGCGCCACGCTGGCCCGCAGGAACAGCTGGGAGCCCTGCGGGGAGAAGATCCCAGAAGCCACGGAAGCCACCGGTACGTCCTCGGCGGCCTCGGCCTCGGTCTCGGCCTCGGTTTCAGTCCCCTCCGCCGCACGCGCGGGCGGAAGCGCGAGCGACGACGGCGTCGGCGCGGCCTCTATCTCGAGCAGCCGCCGCCCCTCCAGCGCGCTGGCCCGCTCGGTCTCCGCCGTGGCGTACCGCCGCAGCAGCGCGGCGTGCTCGTTGCGCAGGCCCGCCAGCTCCGCCCGCTTGGCCCGCAGCCGCTGCTCCAGCTTCCCGCGCACCTCGCGGGACTCCTCGAGGTCGGTCTCCAGTTCGGCGACCCGCTCCTCGAACCGCCACTCGTCACCCGCCCGCGCGCGCGTGAGGTCGGCGACCTCCTTGCCCGCATGGATGTCCCAGCGGCGCATGACGACCGCACCGACGACCGCCGTCGCCGCGGCGGCCGCGGCCAGGGTGCGGAGCATCGCCTGCTCCGAGAACACCCAGGGGCCCAGCGCGCAGACGACGGAGACGCCTGCGATCGCCGACGGGGGCAACAGCCTGTGCAGAGGCGGGGAATGGCGATGACGTCCACGTGGCATGGCCAGAAACTTACCGCGAGTAGGCGAACCTTGGCGCCCCACCCCGTAAAAACACGGCCATGACGAAGTCTTCACATTTCAGCGCTCGGTGAGCCGGCCGCTCATCCACTGGAGTGTCGGAGGGATCTCCCGCCGCCAGGTGTTGAAGTTGTGGCCACCGCTGTCCAGGATGATCGAGGAGATCCGGGTCAGGTTCGTGGACCGTACTTGATCTATGAATTTCAGCGTGGCCTTGTAGTTGGATTCGCCGACCTTGCTGCTGGTGACGAGCAGCGAGGTGTCCGGCGCGGCCTCGTGCTTGATGAACCATCGCAGATCGGAACGATTCCGCAGCTTCTTGTCGCCATGGAAGAGGTCACCGGTCGTGGGATCGGTCGGCGCCTTGTAGTAGGGGGACAGGCCCGCCCCGGCCGCATACACGCCCGGGTGGTGCATGGCAAGCTTCAGCGCGCAGTAACCACCCGTCGAGTCCCCGATGATTCCCCAGCTGCCCGGTTTTCTGCCCACCCTGTAGTGGGTCAGTACGGCATCGGGCAGATCCTTGGCGAAGAACGTCTCCGTCTGCGGCCCGCCGGGAATGTCCATGCACTCCGTGTCGCGCGGCGGAGCCACCGTCGGCCGCAGCATGATCAGGATCATCGGCTGCATCCGCCCGTTCTTCGCCAGTTCCAGCGCCGTACGCGGATAACGCAGTTTGTCCACCAGGGCCTGCGCGGTGCCCGGATATCCGGTGAGGACGACGGACGCGGGGAACGTGCGCGTGCGGTACTGCGGCTGGAAGTACTCCGGCGGCAGATACACGTACGCCGGTGTGGCGATATGGGTCGTACGGCCGACGATGTCCACCTTCTGGACCTGACCGGCCGTCTGCGGCCGCCTCCCGTCCACCCCTTGCACCAGCGCGGCGGTACGCACCTGGAGCGGGCCGGTTCTGCCGCCGCCCGGCGCGTAGTTGACGACGACGCCCTGGGCGGTCTCCCGGCCGAACAGGTCCGCCCAGCTGGCGTAGAAGCCGAAGGCCTGGTTGGCGGCGATGCCCACGCAGGTGAAGACCGCCACCTGGGTGGCGAGGAGCAGGCCGACCCGCCCGGTGACGGACCGCCAGCCGCCTCGCGCCAGCCGCGGCCACTGCCACACCGTGCCGACGAACAGCAGTACGGCCAGCACGATCGCCATCACCAGCACTTTGTTGCTCGTGAGTCCCATGAGCTGTTCCTGCCTGCGCTTTCCGCCCCCAGCTCGCCCACGCGATCGTCGCCATGGCTTGCCCCGGGCTTTCCTTGGGCTTTGAACCGGCTTTCCGGCAAGGAAGGAACCTCCTTCCCCGAGACACCGTCCTAGAGGGCGCAATGTCGCCGGATGCCCGAAAGGGGCACCGGGCTCAAGGTCTCTCGCAGAACTACGGGATGCGATGTCTGTCAGGATAGATGGGGAAATGTCGGACGGGGTTCCGAGCCGATCAAGCAGGACGCGGCGCATAGTCCGCGGTCCGCGTCCCGAGGCCGTCCCTGCGCTGGTCGGCAGGGCCGGCGCGGTCGTAGGGCTCCTGGACATTGCCGCGGGCGTGTTCCCGCGCTTCCGTCACAGCCGTATGCACGCCATCGCGGAGGTGCTGCCGGGGTCCTTCGGCCCCTTCGCCGCGGCCCTCTCGCTCAGCGCGGGCGTGCTGTTGCTGCTCCTCGCGCACGGGCTCAAACGGCGCAAGCGCCGGGCGTGGCGGGCCGCGGTGGCGCTGCTGCCGGCGGGCGCGGCGGCACAGTTCGTGTACCGGCACTCCATCGTCGGGGCGCTGATCTCACTGGCGCTGCTCGTACCGCTGCTGCGCCACCGCACCGAGTTCGAGGCGCTGCCCGACCCGCGCAGCCGGTGGCGCGCGCTCGCCAACTTCGTCCTCATGGGCGCCGGTTCCCTCGCACTCGGCCTGGTCATCGTCAGCGTCCACCCGGACCGGATGGTCGGCGACCCGAGCCTGGCCGATCGGCTGACCCACGTCATCTACGGCCTGTTCGGCTTCGAGGGCCCGGTGGACTACCAGGGCAACACCTCCTGGACGGTCGCCTTCTCCCTCGGCGCCCTCGGCTGGATCACCGCCGCCACCACCATCTACCTGGCCTTCCGCCCCGAGCACCCGGCCGCACGCCTCACCGAGGACGACGAGGCCCGGCTGCGGGCGCTGCTGGACAAGCACGGCGGCCGCGACTCCCTCGGCCACTTCGCGCTGCGCCGCGACAAGGCCGTCGTCTTCTCCCCCAGCGGCAAGGCGGCGGTGACCTACCGGGTCGTGTCCGGCGTGATGCTCGCCAGCGGTGACCCCATCGGCGACGTCGAGGCCTGGCCCGGCGCCATCGAGCGGTTCATGGACGAGGCCAAGGCCCACTCCTGGACGCCCGCGGTCATGGGCTGCTCGGAGACGGGCGGCGAGGTCTGGACCCGTGAGACCGGCCTCGACGCCCTCGAACTGGGCGACGAGGCGGTGGTGGACGTCGCGGATTTCTCGCTCGCCGGACGCGCGATGCGCAACGTGCGACAGATGGTCAAGCGCATCGAGCGGGCCGGCTACGAAACCCGGGTACGGCGTATCCGTGACCTCGGCGAGGCCGAACTGGACCGTATCCGGCGCGCCGCGGAGGAGTGGCGCGGCACCGACACCGAGCGCGGGTTCTCCATGGCGCTCGGCCGCATCGGCGACCCCTCGGACGGCGACTGCCTGATCGCCACCGCGCACAAGGCGGACGACCAGCCCGGCGAGTACGGCGACCTGAAGGCGATCCTGCACTTCGTGCCCTGGGGCACCGACGGCGCCTCCCTGGACCTGATGCGGCGTGACCGCGCGGCCGACCCCGGCATGAACGAACTGCTGATCGTCGCCGCGCTCCAGGCGGCCCCGAAGCTCGGCATCACCCGCGTGTCACTGAACTTCGCGATGTTCCGCTCGGCCCTCGCGCGCGGGGAGAAGATCGGCGCGGGCCCGGTGCTGCGGGCCTGGCGCGGACTGCTGGTGTTCCTCTCCCGCTGGTTCCAGATCGAGTCCCTGTACAAGTTCAACGCCAAGTTCCAGCCGCGCTGGGAGCCGCGCTTCGTGGTCTACCGGGCCTCCGGCGACCTGCCCCGCATCGGCTTCGCCGCCATGCAGGCGGAGGGCTTCGTCAACCTCGCCCTGCCGCTGCCGCGCTTCCTGCGCCGCCGCACCGCCGCCGCCGCCCGCCCGTGCTCCCACGGGCTCGCGGAGCACGAGGTCCGCGACATCCGCGCGGCATGACCCCGACCGACCCGAGCGGAAGCCCCACCCACGAGCCCGGGGGCTTGCGCTCGGGTCGCTTCCCTGGCAGGCCCTAGGCTGAACGTATGAGCAACCAGAGCGGGCGCGGCACAGTGGCGGGCCTTCCGGCGTGGGACCGCTGTGCGGTCATGGGCGTCGTGAACGTGACCCCCGACTCCTTCTCCGACGGCGGCCGCTTCTTCGACACCACGGCCGCCGTCAAGCACGGGCTCGAACTGGTCGCCGAGGGCGCCGACCTGGTGGACGTCGGCGGCGAGTCGACCCGCCCCGGCGCCACCCGTGTCGACGAGGACGAGGAGCTGCGGCGCGTCGTCCCCGTGGTCCGCGGTCTCGCCTCCGAGGGCGTCGTCGTCTCCGTCGACACCATGCGCGCCTCGGTCGCCGCGCAGGCCCTGGCCGCGGGCGCCGCACTCGTCAACGACGTCAGCGGCGGCCTCGCCGACCCGGCGATGATCCCGGTGGTGGCCGAGGCGGGCGCCCCCTTCGTCGTCATGCACTGGCGGGGCTTCCTCCAGGGCGGCAACGTCAAGGGCGTGTACGAGGACGTCGTCACCGAGGTCGTCGACGAACTGCACGCGCGCGTGGAGGCCGTCCTGGCGGGCGGCATCGCCCCGGACCGGATCGTCGTCGATCCCGGCCTCGGCTTCTCCAAGGGTGCCGATCACGACCTCGCCCTCCTCGCCCACCTCGACCGGCTGCGCCTGCTGGACCACCCCCTGCTGGTCGCCGCCTCCCGCAAGCGTTTCCTCGGCCGCGTCCTGGCCGGCCCCGAGGGCGCCCCTCCCCCCGCCCGGGAACGCGATGCCGCCACCGCCGCCGTCTCCGCCCTCGCCGCCCAGGCCGGCGCCTGGGCCGTCCGGGTCCACGAGGTACGTGCCACTGCGGACGCGGTCCGGGTGGCGCGGGCGGTGGAGGGAGCGCGGTGAGCGCTCCCCACACCGACGTCGAGCAGGTCGAACAGGCCAACACGGCCTTCTACGAGGCCATGGAGCGCGGCGACTTCGACGAGCTGTCCTCGCTCTGGCTCACCCCGACCGACCTCGGCGTCGACGAGACGTACCACGACCCGGCGGACACCGGTGTGATCTCCTGCGTGCACCCCGGCTGGCCGGTGCTCACCGGCCGCGGCGAGGTCCTCAGGTCGTACGCGCTGATCATGGCGAACACCGACTACATCCAGTTCTTCCTCACCGACGTGCACGTCTCCGTGACCGGCGACACCGCCCTCGTGACCTGCACGGAGAACATCCTCAGCGGAGGCCCCGCGCCGGAGGGCGGCGAGGAGCTGGGGCCCCTCGTCGGCCAGCTCGTCGTCGCCACCAACGTCTTCCGCCGCACGCCCGCCGGCTGGAAACTCTGGTCCCACCACGCCTCCCCCGTTCTGGCCGAAAACGACGAGGACGAGGACGACGAGACACCCGCTTGAGTGGGTAGGCGGCCCGCAGGGACCAAGAAGTGGTTGGAATCACGAACTCACGGGTAGGTGCGGCTACCACCCCGTGAGCCGCCGGGTTCCGCAGGGGAAACGCGCGATGAACCCTCCCGGTCCCATCGCCGGTCCACGCCCCCGCAGCCCGGCTCTGTCCGCGTCCGCGGGTAGATTCGTCCGAGGCCGGTGTGCCGCCCGCACACGGTACGGACACCCGGTACCGACGACTGCAGGAGTGATTCGCGTGGATCGTGTCGCGCTGCGCGGCCTGAGGGCCCGCGGGCACCACGGTGTGTTCCCCGAGGAACGCGAGAAGGGCCAGACCTTCGTCGTGGACCTCGTGCTGGGACTGGACACCCGGCCGGCCGCCGCCACCGACGACCTCGCGAAGACCGTGCACTACGGCATCGTGGCCGAGGAGGTCGTGGCCGTCGTCGAGGGCGAGCCGGTGAACCTCATCGAAACGCTCGCAGAGCGCATCGCCCACGCCTGTCTGAAGCACGAAGGCGTCCAGGAGGTCGAGGTCCGCGTCCACAAGCCGGACGCACCGATCACGGTCCCCTTCGACGACGTGACCGTCACCATCACCCGGAGCCGAGTATGACCGCATTCTTCACGCAGGGTCCGACCGACCCGACCGTACAGCCGGTGCCCGCCTCCGTCGTGGCGCAGGTCGACGCCGCCGACACCACCCTCCAGAACCCCAAACGGGCCGTGCTCTCGCTCGGCTCCAACCTCGGCAACCGCCTGGAGATCCTCCAGGGCGCCATCGACGCCTTCGAGGACACCCCCGGCGTCCGCATCAAGGCGGTCTCCCCCGTGTACGAGACGGAGCCGTGGGGCGTGGAGCCCGGCAGCCAGCCGTCGTACTACAACGCGGTCGTGGTCCTGAAGACCACCCTTCCCCCGTCCTCCCTGCTGGAGCGGGCGCACGCCGTCGAGGAGGCCTTCAACCGGGTGCGGGACGAGCGCTGGGGGCCGCGCACCCTCGACGTCGACATCGTCGCGTACGACGGCGTCACCTCCGACGACCCGTACCTCACCCTGCCCCACCCGCGCGCCCATGAGCGCGCCTTCGTGCTGGCGCCCTGGCACGACGTGGACCCCGACGCCCAGCTGCCCGGCCGCGGGCCGGTCGCCGACCTCCTCGGCATCGTCACCCGTGACGGTGTTCAGGCCCGGGGGGACCTGGAACTCCGACTGCCCGAGTAGTCGTTAAGGTCAAGACGACCGAGACACCGGCACGCAGGAGCTGAAGGGACACCGTGAGAGAGCTGCGCATCAGGGTGCTGGCCGGCGTTTTCGTCGTGGCCGGCGTCCTGTCCTGGGCGGGCGCCCGCCTGTGGAATTCGATCGGGACCCTGCCCAGCGTCCCGCTGGCCGCGCCCATCGTCCTCGCCCTGATCGCCGTGGTGCTGCTGTCCACCGCGTTCTCCCTGCGGGCCCGTCTGAAGGCCCAGCGCGAGCGCCGCCCCGAAGCCAAGGGCGTCGACCCCATGATGGCCGCCCGCGCGGTCGTCTTCGGCCAGTCCAGCGCGCTGGTCGCCGCCCTCGTCGCCGGCATGTACGGCGGCACGGGCGTCTTCCTCCTGGAACTCCTCGACATCCCCGCCCGCCGCGACCAGGCCTTCTACGCGGGCTTCTCGGTGCTGGCCGGCATCGCCGTCATAGCGGCCGCCCTGTTCCTGGAGCGGGTCTGCAAGCTCCCCGAGGACGACGACGAGAACCATCCGGGCGCGGAACCGGTGGCTTGACCTGACGGGCTATCGCGCCATGATCAGGCTCATCGCCTCATTGCGCGTGGCCAAGTCGCGAAGCTGACCGCGCACCGCCGAGGTTATGGTCTTCGCCCCGGGCTTGCGGACCCCCCTCATCGACATGCACATGTGCTCGCACTCGACGACGACGATCACGCCCCGGGGCTCCAGGATCTCCATGAGGGAGTCGGCGATCTGCGTGGTGAGTCGTTCCTGCACCTGCGGGCGGCGGGCGTAGACGTCCACGAGCCGGGCCAGCTTGGAAAGCCCGGTGATCTTGCCGTCGGTCGACGGGATGTACCCGACGTGGGCGACTCCGACGAACGGCACGAGGTGGTGCTCACAGCTGCTGAGGACCTCGATGTCCTTCACGAGCACCATCTCGTCGTGCCCGAGGTCGAACGTCGTGGTCAGCACGTCCTCGGGCTTCTGCCACAGCCCCGCGAAGATCTCCTTGTAGGCCCGCGCCACCCGCGCGGGGGTCTCCTTCAGGCCCTCACGGTCCGGGTCCTCGCCGACCGCGATCAGGAGTTCGCGGACGGCGTTCTCGGCGCGCTTCTCGTCGAACTCGCCGATCGTGCCCTCGCCGTCCAGCGTCACGGGGTCGGTCATGGTGAAGCCTCGTTCCTTCGTCACTCAGCGGCGGGCATGTGAAACGCCGCGCCCCCCAGGCTAGAACCTGGGGGGCGCGGCTCACATTCCGGGCCGGTTGAGCTCCGGAAACGGTCTCAGCTCTCCGGACGGTCCTCCGGGGACGGTTCGGTCGCCGGGGCGGACTCCGTCGCCGTGGACTTCGCCGTGCTGATCGCCGGGGTCGCGCCGTTGGCACCGTTGGTCAGTGCGAGCTCCTTGGGGGAGAGCACCGGCGGGCGGGTGGACGGCGTACGCCGGGACGAACCGGTCCAGGCGGGCCGCGGCGGGCGCTTGACGATCGGGGCGAAGATCTCGGCGATCTCCTCCTTGCCCAGCGTCTCCTTCTCCAGCAGCTGGAGCACCAGGTTGTCGAGGACGTCGCGGTTCTCGACCAGGATCTCCCAGGCCTCGTTGTGCGCGTTCTCGATGAGCTTCTTGACTTCCTCGTCCACCAGCGCGGCGACCTCTTCCGAGTAGTCGCGCTGGTGAGCCATCTCACGGCCGAGGAACGGCTCGGTGTTGTCGCCGCCGAACTTGATGGCACCCAGGCGCTCGGTCATGCCGTACTGGGTGACCATCGCGCGGGCGGTGGCGGTGGCCTTCTCGATGTCGTTCGCCGCGCCCGTGGTCGGGTCGTGGAAGACGAGCTCCTCGGCCGCGCGGCCGCCCAGCATGTACGCCAGCTGGTCCAGCATCTCGTTGCGCGTGGTCGAGTACTTGTCCTCGTCCGGGAGCACCATCGTGTAACCGAGAGCACGGCCTCTGGAGAGGATCGTGATCTTGTGGACCGGGTCGGAGTTCGGGGAGGCCGCCGCGACCAGGGCGTGACCGCCCTCGTGGTACGCGGTGATCTTCTTCTCCTTGTCCGACATGATCCGGGTCCGCTTCTGCGGTCCCGCGACCACCCGGTCGATCGCCTCGTCCAGCATCTTGTTGTCGATGAGCTTCTGGTCGCTGCGGGCCGTGAGCAGCGCCGCCTCGTTCAGCACGTTCGACAGGTCGGCGCCGGTGAAGCCCGGCGTGCGGCGGGCGACCGCGGCCAGGTCGACGTCCGGGGCGACCGGCTTGCCCTTCTGGTGGACCTTGAGGATCTCCAGACGGCCCTGCATGTCCGGGCGGTCGACCGCGATCTGGCGGTCGAAGCGGCCGGGGCGCAGGAGGGCCGGGTCGAGGATGTCGGGCCGGTTCGTGGCGGCGATGAGGATCACACCGCCCTTGACGTCGAAGCCGTCCATCTCGACGAGCAGCTGGTTCAGCGTCTGCTCGCGCTCGTCGTGACCGCCGCCCAGGCCGGCGCCGCGGTGGCGGCCGACCGCGTCGATCTCGTCGACGAAGACGATCGCCGGGGCGTTCGCCTTGGCCTGCTCGAACAGGTCACGGACTCGGGAGGCACCGACACCGACGAACATCTCGACGAAGTCGGAACCGGAGATCGAGTAGAAGGGCACGCCCGCCTCGCCCGCGACGGCGCGCGCGAGCAGGGTCTTGCCGGTGCCGGGCGGGCCGTACAGCAGCACACCCTTGGGGATCTTGGCGCCGACGGCCTGGAACTTGGCCGGCTCCTGGAGGAACTCCTTGATCTCCTGGAGCTCCTCGACGGCCTCGTCCGCGCCCGCGACGTCGGTGAACGTCGTCTTCGGGGTGTCCTTGGTGATGAGCTTCGCCTTGGACTTGCCGAAGTTCATGACCCGGGAGCCGCCACCCTGCATCTGATTCATCAGGAACAGGAAGACGACCACGATGAGGACGAAGGGGAGCAGGGAGAGCAGGACGCCGAGGAACGGGTTCTGCTTGGACGGCGACACCGTGTAGCCGTCCGGAATCTGCTTGTCCTGGTACTTGGTCTGCAGCGTGCTGGCGATGGCCACGCCCTGGTCGCCGATGTAGCTCGCCTGGATCTTCGAGCTGCCGTCGACCTTCACACCGTCCTTGAGCGTGACCTTGACGGTCTGCTCGTCGCCGGTGGTGAGCTTGGCCGACTCGACCTTGTTCTCATTGATCGCCGCCACGACCTGGCCGGTGTCCACCGTCTTGTAGCCGCCGGACGAGCCGACGACCTGCATCAACACGACCACGGCAAGGACGGCCAGCACGATCCACATGACCGGCCCACGGAAGTATCGCTTCACGTCCATCCATACGGAGCGGTGCCGCCCCGTCCCTCCTGCCATAGTGAGTTTGATAAGACAGTTCTTCTGACGGTACCCCAGCTTGGTTGCCCGAAGCCGCCTGAAGATGCTCGGACGGCTCGCTGTCCGTCTCTGCATGCTCCAACGGTAAGAAACCCGCTGGGGTTCCCGATCGTCTTACGTACTTGGGCCCTGTGAGGCTCAGCCGCCGTAGACGTGAGGGGCGAGCGTACCGACGAATGGGAGATTGCGGTACTTCTCGGCGTAGTCGAGGCCGTAGCCCACGACGAACTCGTTGGGGATGTCGAAACCGACCCACTCCACGTCGATGGCGACCTTGGCGGCGTCCGGCTTGCGCAGCAGCGTGCACACCTTGAGCGTCTCGGGCTCGCGCGAGCCCAGGTTGGACAGCAGCCAGGACAGCGTCAGGCCGGAGTCGATGATGTCCTCGACGATCAGGACGTGCTTGCCCTTGATGTCGGTGTCGAGGTCCTTGAGGATCCGCACCACTCCGGAGGACTGGGTGCCCGCGCCGTACGACGACACGGCCATCCAGTCCATCGTGACGGGGGTGGACAGCGCCCGGGCGAGGTCCGCCATGACCATCACGGCGCCCTTGAGCACACCGACGATCAGCAGGTCCTTGCCCTCGTACTCAGCGTCGATCTTCGCGGCCAGCTCGGCCAGCTTGGCGTCGATCTCTTCCTTGGTGATGAGCACCTGCTTGAGGTCGGCACCCATGTCTTTCGCGTCCACCCGCATCACTTTCGGTCGTCCCGCAATTACGGCCGCCGGCTGCCCGAGACCGCCGGACGGTTTCTCCGGGAGGTACGGGATTCAGCCTTGCCGAATCACCAGTCTGCCACCCTGCCGCCGGGCGACGACTTTGCCCGGGAGATTGATGACTCCCTGACCTCGCCAGCCGGTGATCAGCCGGTCGACTTCCTCGATGTGGCGGGCGAACAGGGAACCGGCCGGGGCGCCGGCCTCGATGGCGGCGCGGCGCAGGACGCGGCGGCGCACGGCGGGCGGGAGGGCGTACAGCTTGGCGCACTCCAGCAGACCGTCGGCGTCGCGGACGGCGGTCTCGGCCTGGCGGGCCCAGGCGTCGAGGGCGTCGGCGTCGTCGCGGGCGAGCCGGGCGGTGCGGGCGAGGGCCTCGACGACGCCCTTGCCGAGGGCTTTCTCCAGGGCGGGCAGGCCCTCGTGGCGGAGCCGGGAGCGGGTGTAGGCGGGATCCGCGTTGTGAGGATCGTCCCAGACGGGGAGGGACTGGACCATGCAGGCCTTGCGGGCGGTCTGCCGGTCGAGCTGGAGGAAGGGGCGCCGGTAACGGCCGCCGGCCCCCGAGACCGCGGCCATTCCGGACAGGGAGCGGATACCGGAGCCGCGGGCGAGGCCGAGCAGGACGGTCTCGGCCTGGTCGTCGCGGGTGTGCCCGAGCAGGATCGCGGTGGCGCCGTGGCGTTCGGCGGCGGCGTCGAGGGCGGCGTAGCGGGCGTCCCGGGCGGCGGCCTCGGGCCCGCCTTCCCGGCCGACGGTAACGGCGGTGGACTCCACCGGGTCGAGGCCGAGCTCCCCCAGTCTGAGGGCCACCTCTTGGGCGCGCAGGTCGGAGCCGGGCTGAAGGCCGTGGTCGACGGTGACGCCGCCGGCGCGGATGCCGAGCTTGGGGGCTTCGAAGGCCAGGGCGGAGGCGAGGGCCATGGAGTCGGCGCCGCCGGAGCAGGCGACGAGCACGAGCGGGGAGGGGGGCCGCTCGGCCGTGTCGTCCGGGGGCGGGCCGGAGGTCTGGTCGTTGAGGATGTCGTGGAGGACGCGGCGGACCGCCAGGCGTATCGCCGCGACCGCAGGATGGGGACCCATGTCCGGTTCCCTTCATGAAGTTTTCGGGGGTGAGCCCGAGGATCGGTCACTCAGAGTATGTAAATGGTGACAGAGACGGGCCGTTCCCCGAGCATTGCACGCCTACCCACGGCTCACGGTCCCTCGGACGGGTGATTGGAGGGGCGTTCGCCTGCCGTCGGCCGGATTCCGTTCACGACTCCCGCGCGGGGTTCACGACTCGGCCTTGCGGTGCACCCGCGCGACCCAGTCCGCCGGTTTGGCGATCTCCGCCTTGGTGGGCAGGGTGTTGGGAGAGGTCCACACCCGGTTGAAGCCGTCCATGCCGACCTGGTCGACGACGGCCCGTACGAAGCGTTCGCCGTCCCGGTACTGCTTGAGCTTGGCGTCCAGGCCGAGCAGCTTGCGCAGGGCCATGTCGAGGCGGGAGGCGCCCTTGGCGCGGCGCTGCTGGAACTTCTCACGGATCTCGGCGACGGTCGGTACGACCTGTGGGCCGACACCGTCCATCACGAAGTCGGCGTGGCCCTCCAGGAGCGACATCACGGCGGTGAGGCGGCCGAGGATCTCGCGCTGGGCCGGGGTCTGCACCAGTTCGACGAAGGACCGGCCGCCGTCGTCCTCCTCCGCTTCGGGGCGGCCCCCGGCGAGCGACTGGGCGGCCTCCCGGACGCGTTCCAGGACGGTCATCGGGTCGACGTCCGTCTCGGACAGGAAAGACTGGATTTCGCCCTCGAGGTGGTCGCGCAGCCAGGGCACGGCGGTGAACTGGGTGCGGTGCGTCTCCTCGTGCAGACAGACCCACAGGCGGAAGTCATGGGGTTCCACGTCGAGTTCGCGTTCGACGTGGACGATGTTCGGCGCGACCAGCAACAGCCGGCCGCCGCCGTTCGCGCCGGCCGGCAGGTCCCGGCCGGCCGGGGCGAAGGTCTCGTACTGGCCGAGGACGCGGGAGGCCAGGAAGGACAGCAGCATGCCGAGTTCGACGCCGGTCACCTTGCCGCCGACGGTGCCGAGGACCGCGCCGCCGGGGGTGCCGCCGCGCCGCTCCTGCATCTTGTCCAACAGCGGCTTGAGGATCTCCCGGAACCCGGCGACGTTCGCCCGGACCCAGCCGGGCCGGTCGACGACCAGGACGGGGGTGTCGTGGGCCTCCTCGGTCTCCATACGAGTGAAGCCCCGGACGTGTCCCTCCGAGGCTTTGGCGTGGCGGCGCAGCTCCGCGACGACGGCCCGTGCCTCGTCGCGGCTGACCTCCGGTCCCGGCCGTACCAGCCGGGTCGCGGTCGCCACCGCGAGATTCCAGTCGACCATCCCTGAAGAGGCACCGATGCTCGTCATGTGTCAACCGTACGTGAGCGCTGCCGCTTGGGGCAGGGCGTACGGGGCCGGCGGGGCCGCGGGGGGCCGTTGAAGGCCGTTGGTGCGGGGCGGGGTTCGTACGGCGTGCCGCCGTGCCCAGGCGCCGCACGCGGGCGGGTGCCGATGCCGGGGCACTAGTCGCAGCCGCAGCCCGCCAGTGCCGTGGCCGTGCGGTCCAGGGCCGCCTGGGCCTCGGACGGGTCCTTGGTGTCCGAGGCCAGGAAGGCGAAGGTCAGGAGGCGGCCGTCGCGGTCGACCACCGTGCCCGCGAGGGTGTTGACGCCGGTCAGCGTGCCGGTCTTGGCGCGGACTACGCCGGCCGCGCCGTCGGTGTAGCGGTCGGCCAGGGTGCCGGTGAAGCCCGCGACCGGGAGGCCGGTGAGGACGGGGCGGAGTTCGGGGTGGGAAGGGGATCCGGCCTTGGCGAGCAGGGCGGTCAGCAGGTCCGCCGTCATCTTGTCGTCGCGGTTCAGGCCGCTGCCGTCGTGGAAGTCCGCTCCGGTGACCGGCAGGCCGAGCCTGGTCAGCCGGGCGTCGATCGCCGCGGCGCCGCCGTCGAAGCTCGGGCGTCTGCCGGTGGCGAGGGCGGTCTGCCGGGCCAGGGCCTCGGCGATGTCGTTGTCGCTGTTGGTCAGCATGCGTTCGACCAGGGCGGACAGCGGCGGCGAGGAGACGGTGGCCAGGGTGGTCGCACGGCTGGTGGCCTTGGAGGGGCCGGGGGACGTCGTCTTGATCCCGTCGTCCGCGAGGAACCCCGCGAACGCGGCCGCCGCGGTCTTCGCCGGGTCGGTCACCCGGGTCACCGGACCGCTGCTGGAGTCGTCGGTGCGGCCCTCGTCGGCCATCAGGGCGCTGACGGGGGCGAGGTTGTCGTTCACGCCGATGGGATGCAGCGCGGAGCCCGCGTACAGGGTGGCGTCGTACGAGAGCGTGACCTTGTGGACGCCGCGCTTCTTCAGCGCGGCAGCCGTGTCCCGGGCCAGCGCGCGCAGGCTCGCCCAGCCTCCGTCCTCCTTGTGTGCGGTGAGGGTCGGGTCGCCGCCGCCGACCAGGACGAGCTCCCCGGTGTCGGGCAGGAGCGCGGCGCGGGTGGTGAGGCGGTGGTCGGCGCCCAGGGCGGACAGCGCGGCGACGGCGGTGGCGATCTTGGTGGTGGAGGCGGGGGTCATGGCCCTGTCCGCGTTGGCGTCGTACAGGTGCCTGCCGGTGGCCGCGTCGACGACCGACGCCGTGTGGACCCTGCCGAGCGCCGAGGAGTCCAGGAGGGGGCCCAGGAGGTCCCTGACGGCCTTTTCGGCGGGCGCCGACTTCACGGTCGTCGCGGTGCCGCCGAGGCCGGTCAGGACGGCCGCGGCGCTCGGGGCGGGGCGGGGGCCGTCGGCCCTCGTACCGGAGCCGTCGTCGTGATCTGCGCCACCTGCCCGCTCCTGGGCGGTTGCCCGCTCCCGCTCGGCCGTACGCTGACCGTCGGCGTCCCAGGGACCCACGGCGGTCACCACACCGGCGGCCAGCGCCAGTCCGGCGGTGGCGGCGCCCGCGGTGTACCGCCAGTTCCTCGGGACCGCCGGCCGGGGAAGCGCCGGGAACCGCGTGAGGGACGCGGGCGGCGTGATCCGTGCCAGCCGTGGTCCCACGGCCCGCGTCACCCGCGCGACCCGCGGTTTCGCGGCCGTCACGGCCCGTGCCAGTCGCGGTCGTACGGCCTCCGCGATCCGCACCACGTGCGGTCTCGCGGCACGCCAAGGCCTCAGTTCTGGCACGACCAACAGCCCCTTTCGCGATCACACACCTGCGTGAGGGACACTTAATCACCAGAACTATGTGCTGATCATGGAGGAGCCACCGGTGGAGTTCGACGTCACGATCGAGATCCCGAAGGGTTCGCGCAACAAGTACGAGGTGGACCACGAGACCGGTCGGATCCGCCTGGACCGTCGCCTCTTCACCTCGACCGCCTACCCGACCGACTACGGCTTCGTCGAGAACACCCTCGGCGAGGACGGCGACCCGCTGGACGCGCTGGTCATCCTGGACGAGCCGACCTTCCCGGGCTGCCTGATCAAGTGCCGCGCGATCGGCATGTTCCGGATGACGGACGAGGCGGGCGGCGACGACAAGCTGCTGTGCGTGCCGGCGACCGACCCGCGTGTGGAGCACCTGCGGGACATCCACCACGTGTCGGAGTTCGACCGCCTGGAGATCCAGCACTTCTTCGAGGTGTACAAGGACCTGGAGCCCGGCAAGTCGGTCGAGGGTGCCAACTGGGTGGGCCGCACGGACGCCGAGGTGGAGATCGAGCGGTCGTACAAGCGCTTCAAGGAGCAGGGCGGTCACTGACCCACCTGCTGGTTTGATGATCGCGGGCCGCGGCACCCTCAGTGGGGTGGCGCGGCCCGTTCGTATGCCCATGCGCATACTGGGGCCTTGCGGAAGGTGTAGTTCAGGGAGCGTTGAGGAGTGACGGAGGCGGAGGACCGAAAGCCTCGGTCGGACGAGGCGAGGAGCTCGTACGACCCCGAGATCACGTCCGAGTTCGCCGTTCCGGCCGGGCTCGCGGTGCCCAGGACGGGCGGTGAGTCCGAGACGACGTCCGAGTTCGCCGTGCCCCAGGGGCTGGGCGCGCCGCAGTCGCCGAGTCCGGAGCCGGAGGGGTCGGCGTTCAGCACGCCCAGCACCTACAGCGCCGCCCAGGCCCCGCCCGCCTTCACCCCGGCTACCGGGATTCCGGTGGTCAGTCTGGTGAAGGACGCGCCCTGGCAGGACCGGATGCGCGCGATGCTGCGGATGCCGGTGGCGGAGCGGCCGGCGCCGGAGCTGGTGCAGAAGGTGGAGGAGGAGGGTCCGGCCGTCCCGCGCGTGCTGGACCTGACCCTGCGTATCGGTGAGCTGCTGCTGGCGGGCGGTGAGAACGCCGAGGACGTGGAGGCCGCGATGTTCGCGGTGTGCCGCTCCTACGGTCTTGACCGGTGCGAGCCGAACGTGACCTTCACGCTGCTGTCCATCTCGCACCAGCCCTCCCTGGTGGACGACCCGGTGACGGCGTCCCGGACGGTGCGGCGCCGGGGCACCGACTACACGCGTCTGTCGGCCGTCTTCCGGCTGGTGGACGACCTGTCGGACCCGGAGACCCACATCTCGCTGGAGGAGGCCTACCGGCGCCTCGCCGAGATCCGCCGGAACCGGCACCCTTACCCGGGCTGGGCGCTCACCGGGGCCGCGGGGCTGCTGGCGGGGGCGGCCTCCCTGCTCGTCGGCGGTGACGCGATCGTGTTCGTGGCCGCCGCGCTGGGCGCGATGCTCGGCGACCGGCTGGCGTGGCTGTGCGCGGGGCGCGGGCTGCCGGAGTTCTACCAGTTCACGGTGGCCGCGATGCCGCCCGCGGCGAT
This sequence comes from Streptomyces sp. NPDC001480, assembly GCF_042894725.1. NCBI lineage: Bacteria > Bacillati > Actinomycetota > Actinomycetes > Kitasatosporales > Streptomycetaceae > Streptomyces > Streptomyces sp. NPDC001480. The sequence goes on from NZ_JBIAVX010000008.1 coordinate 81,303, forward strand.
CGGCGTGGCGCTCACGGTGATCCACGTCGACGTGGTGGCCTCCGCGGTCATCACCGGTGGGCTGTTCGCGCTGCTGCCGGGGCGGGCGCTGGTGGCGGGCGTGCAGGACGGGCTGACCGGCTTCTACATCACGGCCTCGGCGCGCCTGCTGGAGGTCATGTACTTCTTCGTCGGCATCGTCACCGGCGTACTGGTGGTGCTGTACTTCGGCGTGAAGGTGGGGGCCGAGCTCGATCCGGACGCGGCGGTGAACATCGCCGGGCGTCCGGTCATCCAGATCATCGCGTCGATGCTGCTGTCGCTGACCTTCGCGGTGCTGCTCCAGCAGGAACGGTCCACCGTGCTGGCGGTGACCCTCAACGGCGGTGTCGCGTGGTCGGTGTACGGGGCGATGCACTCCGTCGGCGGTATCTCCCCGGTGGCCTCCACGGCCGTGGCGGCGGGCCTGGTGGGCCTGTTCGGGCAGTTGCTCTCCCGCTACCGGTTCGCTTCCGCCCTGCCGTACACGACCGCCGCGATCGGGCCCCTGCTGCCGGGCTCGGCCACCTACTTCGGGCTGCTGTCGATGGCGCAGAACAAGGTGGACGAGGGCCTGGTGTCGCTGGCCAAGGCGGCGTCGCTCGCCATGGCCATCGCGATCGGGGTGAACCTCGGGTCGGAGATCTCCCGGCTGTTCCTGCGGTTCGGCTCCGCGGAGGGACGCCGGGCGGCCAAGCGGACGCGCGGCTTCTGAGCGCTACTGGCGGTAGTTGCCCTGGTCGTAGCCGTACGGCTGCTGCTGCCTGCCGTAGTCCTGCGGGTACTGCTGCTGGTCGTACTGCTGCTCGTCGTACTCCTGCGGGTACTGCTGCTGACCGTAGCCCTGCGGGTACTGCTGCTGGCCGTGGTACGGGTCCTGGGGACCGTACGACTGCTGCTGACCGTAAGACTGGGGCTCACCGTAAGGCTGCTGCTGACCGTACGACTGCTCCTCGTACTCCGGGTGTTCCGGCTCGATGCGGCGCAGCCGGGTCGTCGCGTCGTCCATGGCGGGGGACTGCTGGAGCGGCTGGTGCTGTTCGGCGGGCGGGGCGTTCTTGGCCTTGGAGCGGGCGCGCAGGAACTCGATGGCGATCGGGATCACCGAGATCAGGACGATCAGGATGAGGATCGTCTCGATGTGGTCCCTGACCAGCGCGTGCTTGCCGAGCCAGGAGCCGAGCAGGGTGACGCCCGCGCCCCACAGGACGCCGCCGATGACGTTGAAGGTCAGGAACGAGCGGTACCGCATGCCGCTGACGCCGGCGATGATCGGCGTGAACGTGCGCACGATGGGCACGAAGCGGGCCAGGACCAGGGACTTGGGGCCGTACTTCTCGAAGAACTCGTGCGCCTTGGTGACGTTCTCCTGCTTGAACAGGCGGGAGTCGGGCCGGTTGAAGAGGGACGGGCCGACCTTCCGGCCGAACATGTAGCCGGCCTGGTCGCCGAGGACCGCGGCGAGGCAGATCAGGGCGATGGCACCCCACAGCGGGAAGTCCAGGTCGTTCGTCGTGATCAGCAGGCCGCAGGTGAACAGCAGCGAGTCACCCGGCAGGAAGAAGCCGATGAGCAGGCCCGACTCGGCGAAGACGATGAGGAGCAGGCCCCAGACGCTGTACGTGTCGAGCAGATAGTTGGGGTCCAGCCAGCTCGGGCCGAGGGCGAGTGTCATCACGGGTCCGGGCTCCTGAGGGGTGAAGTCGATCGCGGCGTCCTTGTGCGCCCGCACAAAGCTATCAACGCGATGTGTCCGCCCCAGGTTCCACCGGTGCCTCCAGGATGCACTGTGCGGCGACTGGCACAAAGCTGTGAGCCATGGGAATCGACGACTACGGCGGTGGCCAGGGGCCCCAGCCCGACGTGCTGGTGGTGACCACGAACGACGTGCCCGGATACGTGGTCCAGGAGGTACTGGGCGAGGTCTTCGGGCTGACCGTGCGCTCCCGGCACGTGGGCAGTCAGATCGGTGCGGGCCTGAAGTCGATGATCGGCGGCGAGCTGAAGGGGCTCACGAAGACGCTGGTGCAGACCCGCAACCAGGCGATGGAGCGGCTCGTCGAGCACGCACGCGCGCGTGGGGCCAACGGGGTGCTGATGTTCCGCTTCGACGTGACGGAGGCGGCGGACGTGGGCACGGAGGTGTGCGCGTACGGGACGGCGGTGGTCCTGGCCCGGAAGTAGCCCCCGGGCCAGGCGATCACGCGGTGTGACGGTCGGCGTTCGCCAGGATGGCCTCCCTGAGGTGCTCGGCCAGGCCCTCCCGCATGGAGTCGTAGAACGCCTTGAAGCGCTCGTCGGAGACGTACATCTCGGCGAGGCAGCGGTGCATCTCGTACCCGCACTCGTAGTACCACCCGGTGATGTGCTGCCGGTGTTCCTCGGCCAGGTCCATGGCCGCCTCGCCGGCCGGCGGCTCCCCGGCCTCCATCAGGGCGGAGTAGCGCTCGCTCCAGGCGTCGGCCTCGGCCTGTAGGCGTTTCCAGTCGTCCTTGGTGTAGCGGGCGGCGCGGCGCTGCGACTCGGCCCACTCCTCGGTTCCGCCCCAGCGCTGCTCCGCCTCGTCGGCGTACTGCGTGGGGTCCTTGTCCCCGAAGACCTCGAACCGTTCCTCGGGTGTGAGGTTGATGCCCATCTTTCGTGCCTCCATGGCGTGTTCCACGGCCTCGGCCATCTTGCGCAGCTTCTCGATCCGGGCGGTCAGCAGTTCGTGCTGGCGGCGCAGGTGCGCGCGCGGGTCCGCTTCGGGATCGTCGAGCAGGACCGCGACCTCCTCGAGCGGGAAGCCGAGCTCGCGGTAGAAAAGGATCTGCTGCAACCGGTCGAGGTCGCCGTCGCTGTAGCGCCGGTGGCCCGCGTGGCTGCGCTCGCTCGGGGTGAGCAGGCCGATGTCGTCGTAGTGGTGCAGGGTGCGCACCGTGACTCCGGCGAAGCCGGCGACCTGTCCCACTGAGTAGCTCACTTCGTCCGCTCCCTTCTCGGTACGGCCCCAGGCTGGGCCCTCACGCCACGTGAGGTGCAAGCCCACGACGCTTCCGGATGTTCCGTCCGCTTTGCCCACTTATGGTGGGCGGGTGGCCCAGGACACCGCGCCGCAGGCGCCCCCTACCGCGCCGGCGACGCCCGCGCGTGACCTGCTGCCGCTGATCCTGCCCGCGGTCCTCGTCGGCGCCGGCGCGAGTCTGCTGTACCTGCTGGTGAGCGGGCTGGCCGAACGACTGCAGGGCGTCCTTTGGGGGCCGCTGCCCGACGCGCTGGGCATCGGCCCGTACTCCGTGCTGTGGATGCTGGTGATGCTCACCGCGACCGGGATCGCGGTGGGGCTCGTGGTGTGGAAGGTCCCCGGCCACGCCGGCCCCGATCCGGCCACCCTGGGGCTCAACGCCACGGTGATGCCGCCCGTGGTGCTGCCCGGCCTGCTGCTGGCGACCGCGCTGATGCTGGCGGGCGGCCCGAGCCTCGGCCCCGAGAACCCGATCATCGCGGTGAACGTGGCACTCGCCTTCTGGCTCGGCCGCAGGCTGATCCCGCGGTTGCCGGGGGCGACGTGGCCGATGCTCGGGGAGGCGGCGACGATCGGCGCCCTGTTCGGCACGCCGGTGGCGGCCGCGCTGATCTTCTCCGAGGCGCTGGCCGGCCGGCAGCTCAGGGGCGCCCTGTGGGACAACCTCTTCGCACCGCTGACCGCGGGCGCGGTGGGCGCCATGACCACCACGCTGGTGGCCCACCCCACCTTCGACCTCGGGCTGCCCCCGGTCACCGGCCACCCCGGCTGGGGCGATGTGTCGGCCGTGCTGGTCGTCGCCCCGCTGGCCGCGCTGTTCGGCATGTGCGCCGTGTACGCCTTCCCGTACGTCCACAGGGCCTTCCGGCGGCTGCGGCACCCGATGCTGGCGCTTCCCGCCGGCGGGTTCGTCCTGGGGCTCCTGGGGGCCCTGGGCGGCCATCTGACGCTCTTCAAGGGGCTGGCGGAGGTGGAGGAGCTGGCCAAGAGTCCCGACGGCTGGACGGCGGGGCAGTTCGCGACGATGACGGTGGTGAAGCTGGCCGCGCTGCTCGTCTCCGCCGCCTGCGGGTTCCGCGGCGGGCGGATCTTCCCGTCGATCTTCATCGGCTCCGCCTTCGGGCTCACCGCCCACGCCCTCGTGCCCGGGGTGCAGCCGGCGGTCGGCGTGGCCGCGGGTGTGCTGGGCATGCTCCTCGCCGTCACCCGCCAGGGCTGGGTGAGCCTGTTCACGGCCGCGGTCCTCGTGGCCTCACCGACGATCATCGCCCTGCTGTGCATCGCCTCGCTGCCGGCGTGGCTGCTGGTGACGGGGCGGCCCCAGATGCAGTTGCGCGACGACGGAACCTCCATCCGCTGAACCCCGTTCCCTCAGCAAGGCAGGAAGACAGGAAGGCACCCATGGCACTGCACAAAGGCACCGGGAAGCCCGACGAACGCCCCATGTCCGTCAATCCCTTCTTCGGGGAGGCGAACCCGGTCGTCGAGATGACCGAGGCCCCGCCCAAGCACCGGCTCCCCGACGGGCCCCTGCCGCCGACCACGGCCTCGCAACTCGTGCACGACGAGCTGATGCTGGACGGCAACGCCCGGCTGAACCTGGCCACCTTCGTCACCACCTGGATGGAGCCGCAGGCCGGGCTGCTGATGGCGGAGTGCCGGGACAAGAACATGATCGACAAGGACGAGTACCCGCGCACCGCCGAACTGGAGCGGCGCTGTGTGGCGATGCTCGCCGACCTGTGGCACGCGCCGGATCCGGCGGCGGCCGTGGGGTGTTCGACGACCGGCTCCAGCGAGGCGTGCATGCTCGCCGGGATGGCGCTCAAGCGGCGCTGGATGCGGCGCAACGCCGACCGCTACCCGTCGGCGGACGCCCGCCCGAACCTCGTCATGGGCGTCAACGTCCAGGTCTGCTGGGAGAAGTTCTGCAACTTCTGGGAGGTGGAGGCCCGCCTGGTGCCCATGGAGGGCGACCGGTACCACCTCGACCCGCGGGCGGCGGCCGAGCTGTGCGACGAGAACACCATCGGGGTCGTCGGCATCCTCGGCTCCACCTTCGACGGGTCCTACGAGCCGATCGCCGACCTGTGCGCGGCCCTGGACGACCTCCAGGCCCGGACCGGGCTGGACGTACCGGTGCACGTGGACGGCGCGTCCGGCGCGATGGTGGCGCCCTTCCTGGACGAGGACCTGGTGTGGGACTTCCGCCTGCCGCGGGTCGCCTCCATCAACACCTCGGGGCACAAGTACGGGCTGGTCTACCCGGGCGTCGGCTGGGCGCTGTGGCGCGACAAGGAGGCCCTCCCGGAGGAGCTGGTGTTCCGCGTCAACTACCTGGGCGGCGACATGCCGACCTTCGCCCTCAACTTCTCCCGGCCGGGCGCCCAGGTCGTGGCCCAGTACTACACGTTCCTGCGGCTGGGCCGGGAGGGATTCCGGGCGGTGCAGCAGGCCACGCGTGACGTCGCGCGCCAGATGGCCGACCGGATCGAGGCGCTGGGCGACTTCCGGCTGCTGACCCGGGGCGACGAGCTGCCCGTCTTCGCCTTCACCACCGCCGAGGACGTCACGGCGTACGACGTGTTCGACGTCTCCCGGCGCCTTCGGGAGAGCGGCTGGCTCGTGCCTGCCTACACCTTCCCGCCGAACCGGGAGGACCTGGCCGTCCTGCGCGTGGTGTGCCGCAACGGCTTCTCCGCCGACCTCGCCGAGATGTTCGTCGAGGACCTAGGCCGCCTGCTGCCGGAACTGCGCCGGCAGCCGCATCCGCTGACCCGGAACAAGGATGCGGCCACCGGGTTCCACCACTAGAGCCTCGCGCCGGAGCTCAGTCTCCGGCGAGGGCGACCAGCTCGAACGCCGTCTTGCCGTCGAGCGACTCCCGGATGATGTCGGCGTGGCCCGCGTGCCGGGCGGTCTCCCGGATCAGGTGCAGGCAGAGCCAGCGCAGCGAGACGGCCTCGTCCGGCGGGAACCAGGGGTCGTTGGGCAGCGGGAAGGTGTCGTCGAGGCTCGGGGCGGACCGCACGAAGGCCTCCGTCTTGGCCGCGACCTCCTCCCAGTACGCCAGCTGGGAGGCGAGGGTCTCGCCGTCGACCAGCTGGAAGCACTCGTGCCAGTTCGACTCGTCCCGCTTGACCGCCGGCTGCTCGCCCTTGGCCCGGGCCACCCAGCCCTGCTCCACCTCGGCGACATGCTTGACCAGCCCCGCCAGGGACAGCTCACTCGCGCTCGGCCGGCTCGCGGCCTGCTCGTCCGTCAGCCCGAGCACCGCCCGCCGGATGCCGCCGCGCTGTTCGGCGAGGAAGGAGAGCAGCGCTCCACGCTCGTCGCCCCGCACCTCTGCGCTCACGTGAGTGACCATGACCGGCCGCCTTTCGTCGGGTTGGCTCCTGCTGCCTGACACCGACGACGTTACGGACCCTTGCGGTCAGGTTCTGTCCGCGAGCTCCCCGTGTCCCGGAACTAGAAAGGGAACACGCTCCGCCCGTACTGCACCGAGATCCACTTCAGCGTGGTGAAGGCGTCGAGCGTCGTCTCGCCGTTCAGCCGGCCGATCCCGGAGTGCTTCTCGCCGCCGAAGGGGACCAGCGGCTCGTCGTGGATCGTGCCGTCGTTCACATGGAACATGCCGGTGTCGATGCGCTTGGCGAAGGACACCCCTCGTTCGACGTCCGCGGTGTGGACGGCGCCGCTCAGACCGTACGGCGTGTCGTTGACGATGCGGACCGCCTCCTCCTCGCCGTCGAAGGGGACGAGCAGGGCGACCGGGCCGAAGATCTCCTTGTGCAGGAGGGAGGAGCCGGACGGCACGTCCGTCAGGACGGAGGGCTCCACCAGGTTGTCGGTGGTCGAGCCGCGCACCAGGAGTGTGGCGCCCTCGGCCACGGCCTGGTCGATCGCGGCCGAGATGGTGTTCGCCTGGAGGGAGTTGATGACCGGGCCGATGAGCGTCTGCGGGTCGCTCGGGTCGCCGGTCTTGAGCGTTCTGACCTTGGCGACGAACTTCTCGGTGAACTCGTCCGCGACCGAGCGGTCCACCAGGACGCGGTTGGCGGCCATACAGACCTGGCCCTGGTCGGCGTACCGGCTGAAGACGGCCGCGTCGACCGCGTAGTCGATGTCGGCGTCGTCCAGCACCACCAGCGCGCTGTTGCCGCCGAGTTCGAGGACCGTGCGCTTGAGCTGCGCGGCGCACACGGTGGCGATGTGCCGGCCGACCTTGTCGGAGCCGGTGAAGGAGATCAGCTTGGGGACCGGGTGCTCGATGAAGGCGTCGCCTATCTCGGCTATGTCGGTGAGCACCACGTTCAGCAGGCCGGGCGGCAGGCCCGCGTCCTCGAAGAGCTTGGCGAGCAGCGTGCCGCCGCAGATCGGGGTGTCCTGGTGCGGCTTGAGGACGACGGCGTTGCCGAGCGCGAGGGCCGCGGCGACCGGCTTGACGGACAGCAGGAACGGGAAGTTGAAGGGGCTGATGACGCCCACCACGCCGATCGGGACGCGGTAGAGACGGTTCTCCTTGCCGTCGACCGGCGACGGCAGGAACCGGCCCTCGCAGCGCAGCGCCAACTGGGCCGACTCGCGCAGGAACTCCTTGGCCAGGTGCAGTTCCAGCTGCGCCTTCACACGGGTGCCGCCGAGCTCCGCGATGATCATCTCGGTGATCTCGGCCTCCCGCTCCTCCAGGAGGCGCAGGACCTTCTCGAAGAAGACACGGCGGGCGTAGGGGTTGGTCTCGGCCCATTCCCGCTGGGCGCGGGCGGCCGCCCGGTAGGCCTCGTCGACCTCGTCGGTGGTGGCTATGGTGATCGAGGCCAGCTTCTCCCCGTTGTACGGGTTGAAGTCGATGATGTCCCAGGAGCCGGTGCCCGGGCGCCACTCACCGTCGATGTACTGCTGGGCCAGGTCGGTGAAGCAGGACGACATGTGATCCCTCGATCCCTTGCTGCCGAAGCAGTCGAGACAGACACCCGATCAACTGCACGGTCCGATGAGACTGATCACATGTCATCGTACTTGTGATTCAGGGGAGTTGGGGTGCCACCTGGGGATACGACGCCATGAGATGTCAAGGGCGCCTCGTGCCAGGAGGGAGCCCGGGACGGGTCAGGACAGCTGGAGCAGTCCCCGCAGCAGGTCCCGGCTCTCGTCCGGTCCGGGGCTGTCCTGCTGGAGCTCCTTGAGGACCTGCTCGTACTGGGCGACGTCCTCGCGTTTGTCCAGGTACAGGGCGCTGGTCAGCTGCTCCAGGTAGACCACGTCCGACAGGTCGGACTCGGGGAAGCTGAGGATGGTGAAGGCCCCGCTCTCGCCCGAGTGGCCGCCGAAGCTGAACGGCATGATCTGGAGCCGGACGTTGGGCCGCTCGGAGATCTCGATCAGGTGCTGGAGCTGCCCGCGCATCACCTCGCGGTCGCCGTACGGCCGGCGCAGGGCGGCCTCGTCGAGCACGATGTGGACGTCGGGGGCGTTCTCGGCGACGAGGTACTTCTGCCGCTCCAGGCGCAGCGCCACGCGCCGCTCGACGTCGGCGGTGCTCGCGCCCTTCATGCCGCGGCGCACCACCGCGCGGGCGTACTCCTCGGTCTGGAGCAGGCCGTGCACGAACTGCACCTCGTAGGCCCGGATCAGGGAGGCCGCGCCCTCCAGGCCGACATAGGTGGGGAACCAGCTCGGCAGCACGTCGGAGTAGCTGTGCCACCACCCGGCCACATTGGCCTCCTTGGCGAGGGAGAGCAGGGACTCGCGCTCGGCCTCGTCCGTGATGCCGTACAGCGTCAGCAGGTCTTCCACGTCCCTCGTCTTGAAGCTCACCCGGCCCAGCTCCATCCGGCTGATCTTCGACTCGGAGGCACGGATCGAGTAACCCGCCGCCTCGCGCGTGATCCCCCGCGCTTCACGCAGTCGCCTGAGTTGTGATCCGAGCAGCATGCGCCGCACCACCGATCCCGGCTCTCCCGCGCTCACGTTCGCCAGCCTCCCCAACGTCTTCAGGGGCCGCAGTCTGCCACTAAAACACTTCGAGCAGTACTCGTCCGGTTACGGAAACGGAAAGAGACCATTGATTTGGCACAGAAAGTTGCAAGGGAGAGGTGTGGGACGTGCATGAGGTTGGCGGAAAAAATGGCCAACAAGCGGTACGGGGCGGCTCAATTCGGTCTCGTGCACGTGCATCTGCCCTTGCATCTGCTGTGCGCATCCGAAACCATGGTGCAGCGCCACCGCTGCATCGCAACGACCGCGAATTCCCGGGAGTGCCTCGCATGGGGACGAATGGATCGACCATGCTCGAGCCGTTACGGCAGGGCCTTCCGCCGCTGGATCCCGCGGCCGTGTCCAGCGCCGCCTCCTGCGCCCTGCCCGCCCGCTACGAAGCGGTGCGCGAAGCCCGTGGGTTCACCCGCCGGACGCTCGACCAGTGGGACGTGGGCGACCGCTTCGACGACATATGCCTGGTCGTCTCCGAACTGGTGACCAACGCCCTGCGGCACGCGCTTCCGGGCGACGCCGGGCGGTGCCAGGACCAGGCGCCGCCGGTGCGGCTGCACCTGATGCGGTGGACCGAGCGGCTGGTGTGCGCGGTCCGCGACCCCAGCCACGACACCCCGGTCGCGCGCGACTCGGACGACTTCTCGGCGGAGTCGGGCCGCGGCCTGTTCCTCGTCGACTCCTTCAGCGACAGCTGGGGCTGGCACCCGCTGGCCGGCACCCTCAACGGCAAGGTCGTCTGGGCGCTGTTCCGGCTGCGGCCGGCCGAAGTGCCGTCGGGCGACTAACGCGACGCGGCGTCGCCTGACGCCGCGTTTCTACGCGCGTCCACGCAAGCGCTTTCCACATGCGCGGGCGGATGGGCGGCCGGTGCGAACGGATCAGCCGGCTATCAGGTGGTCGAACTCACCGTCCTTGACGCCCAACAGCATCGCCTCGATCTCCGCGCGCGTGTAGACGAGCGCGGGGCCGTCCGGGAAGCGCGAGTTGCGCACCGCGACGTCTCCCCCGGGCAGCCGGGCGAACTCCACGCAGGAACCCTGCGAATTGCTGTGCCTGCTCTTCTGCCAGGCCACTCCGTCCAGCTGCGTGGCAGCCATGCCGTTGTACACGTCGTACCCCCCGTACACGCCGTCAACGTCGCGGTCCACAGGTCGCTCCCCGGTGGTGCACTTGGCTGTTGTGGCCATAGATGCGGTGGTCAACTGACCCGGATCATAACCTTGTTCACGTGCAGATGCATGAGCAGATGCACGTGCACGCGGGGTGTTCCTCCGGTTACAGCTTTGACGAGTGCTTTACCGACCGTTTCACCGAAGCCGTTGCAGCGCCTGCCCCAGAGCTTGTGGGACATGCGAACGCCGGCCCCCGTCCGGATCGAATCCTTCGTGCACTAGGAAGAGACGCGTACCGCGCCCTTACTGTTCCAGCGTCCACGTGTTGGTCCGGTCCGTGGGACCGGCATCACAGCGGATCCGCGCCGGGCACACAGAGTTCCCCCTGGTAAGTACTGGTAGCTTGCTGCGGTCCCGCCGACCGACCGGCGGCCGTTTCCGGCTACAGCTTGGGAGCACGCAGTGACTTCGCCGACCAGGAAAGTGGCGCCGAGGGCGCCCATGAGGGTACGGACAGCGGCCGTGGCGGCGGGGCTGGCGGGCGCGCTGGCGCTGACCGCGTGCGGCGGCGGCGACTCCGAGGACGACTCCTCGACGGCCCCGAGCACGTCCGCCTCGGCCTCTTCGGCCGCGGAAACCGGGGGCGGCACGGGCGGCGTCACGGGATCGTCCGGCAAGCTCCAGGGCAGCTGGCTCGCCACGACCGACGGCAAGCCCGTCGCCCTGATCGTCACCGGCAAGAAGGCCGGGCTGTTCTCGACCGGCGGGACCGTGTGCAGCGGCACCGCGGGCGAGGAGGCCGGGATGGAGATGATCCACCTGAGCTGCGCCGACGGCGGCAAGGACCGGGCGACCGGGATGGTCGACTCGGTCGGCAAGAACTCACTGGAGATCACCTGGTCGGGCAAGGCCGGCAAGGAGACGTACACCAAGGCCGAGGGCGGCAAGCTGCCGTCGGGGCTGGCGACGGCGAGCTTCCCCGCGTCCTGACCGGTGGGGCGTGCGACGGGACTCCGCGCGCGGGCGCGATGATGCTGGGGCACCGTCACGCTCTCGACAGGGACACCCATCATGCGCGCCATTCCGCTCACCGTCACCGCCCTCGCCGCCGCCCTCGCCCTGACCGCCTGCGACAACGGCGGCGGCAGCGGCGACAAGGGCAAGAACAGCTCCGCCTGCGAGATCGGCGGGGTCTCCGTGCAGATCGGCTCCGCGAGTGTGGCGCCGGCCGCCGGGGACACGGGCGAGGTGCCCGTCAGCATCACCAACCAGAGCGCCCCGTGCACCCTGGAGCACTTCCCCGGCATCACGCTGGAGGGGGGCGGGGCCTCGGTGAGCCTGTCCGCCCAGCAGGGCGCGAAGGCGCAGAAGCTCAAGCTCGCCAAGGGCGACTCCGCGTCCTTCACCATCACCTATGTACGGGGCGCGGCGGGCGGTCAGAACAGCCTCGCGGCCAAGACCGTGAAGGTCACCCTGCCAGGCGGCGGCGCCGCCCAGAGCTTCCCCTGGAAGTACGGTCCCGTGGCCGGTAAGACCAAGGCCGGCGACCAGGCGTCGGTGAGCGCCTTCCAGCAGGTGGGCGACTGACGCCCGGCCCGGCCGGGGCTCAGTCCAGGCGCGGGCGGGCCCTGACCTGGGCCCGGTCCGCCGCCCGTGCGCCCTCCGTCCAGCCCGCCGCGTCGCTCACGCCGCGCAGCCGGGTCGTGGTGGTCTCCGGGAACAGGTTCTCCAGACGGTCGGTGACGGCTATGTCCCGGGTGGCCAGGACCGGGAGCAGGTCCTGGGTGACCTGGGCCTCGGCGGCGGCCGCGAGGCGCTCGCCGACGCGGTGGGCGTAGGCCGCGAGGAACGACTGCCGGAAAGTCTTCGTCCGCTTCCGGCCGCCGGCGCGCTGGGCCGCCTCGGCCTTCGTCATCGCGTGCGTGGCCTGCACGAGGAGTGAGGTGTAGAGCAGCTCGACCGCCTCCAGGTCGGGTTCGAAGCCGACGACCGTGGAGAAGGCGAACGGTTCGTTCCACACCGCCCGGCAGTGGTTGGCGGTGGCGACCGCGTCGAGCAGGACCGCCTTGGCCTGTTCGTACGGCGGCTCGACGCCGATCCGGCAGGCGCCGGGCGCGTCCGCCGAGGGCGCCCCGGCCGCGAGCAGCGCCTCGTCGATGCTGTGCCGGGCCATCAGCTCCTGCGCCTTGGCGCTCAGCGCCTCCGCCTCCTCCGGGTACCCGGTCGCCTCCGCCTTGGCGAGCAGCGCACGGATCCGGGTGAGCATGCGGGAGGCGGGCCGGTGCTGCTCCTGGCGGGGCTCCTCCAGGGGTTCAAGGGCGGGCAGCCGCAGCAGCAGGCGGTACAGCTCCAGGACGGCGGTGGCGTGCGAGAAACGGTCGGCCACGCGCGCGGGTCCGTCCGGGGCCGGGAGTTCCTCGAGCTGCGCGGCCCAGCGCCGGCCGCGCGGCCGGTCGTCCGGCACCTGGGCCCGGATGAGCCGCGCCGCCAGTGCCACATGCGCGTCGTCCAGCTCGCGCCGCACCAGCCGTACGACGTCGGCGGGCTGCCAGCCGCGCCGCCAGGCCGCCGCGACCAGCTCCGCTCCACGCCGGGCCAGTTCGGCGTCCGCGCCGGGGTCGGCCGCGAGGAGGGACGCGCCCGTGTCCAGGCCGGGGTCGGAGTCGTCGTACAGGGCGGCCCGGAAGGCGCGCTCGACGGTGCTGGTCTCGCTGCTCACCCGTCGATCGTGCCATGGGCCGCCGACAGCGGCGGCGGCCGTCCACAGCCTGTGGACAACCGGCCGCCTCCCGTTCCGTCCCACTCCCCGAAATTCGGTCGACCCGCCCCGGGACCCGCCCCAAGCATGGTCGCCATGGTCGACACATCTCTCTACGCGGCCTTCCTCGTCGCCGCCTTCGCGCTCTGTGTCACTCCCGGTCCCGACATGATGTTCATCGTGGCGATGGGCGGCCGGGGCGGTCCCTCGGCGGGGGTGACGGCCGCCGTCGGGGTCGCCTGCGCGATGTTCGTGCACACGGTCGCCGCGGCGCTCGGGCTGTCGGCGCTGTTCCTGACGCTGCCGCTGCTCTACCACGTGCTGCGCTGGGCGGGCGCCGCCTATCTGCTGTACCTCGCGGTCAAGGCGTTCCGCGGCGGCTCGGTGCCGGCCGAGGCGGACGGGCCCGCGGGCGCGGGAAGGCGGCGGGCCTTCTGGCGGGGGGCCGTCACCAATCTGCTGAACCCAAAGGTGATCCTCTTCAACGTGTCCTTCCTGCCGCAGTTCGTGGACCCCGGGCTGGGCCATGTGCGGGAGCAGTTCCTCCTGCTCGGCGTCACGATCACGGTGATGGGCCTGGTGGTGGACGGCTCGGTCGGGCTGCTGTCGGGGAAGCTCGCCGGGCTGCTGCGGCGCAGCCGGCGGGTGGCGCGGGGGCTGGACCTGTTCAGCGGGACGGTGTTCGCGGGGCTGGCGGTGCGGCTGGTGGCGGCGCCCAAGTAATGAACCCGGCAACTGTCAACTTCGGGTTGACGCCCCCATGATGTCAACCTAGGGTTGACACATGTCGACGAACCCGACCACGTCATCCGTACGTCTCGACGACCTCATCGCGGCGATCAAGAAGGTTCACACCGAACCTCTCGACCAGCTCCAGGACGCGGTGATCGCCGCCGATCACCTCGGCGAGGTCGCCGACCACCTGATCGGCCACTTCGTGGACCAGGCGCGGCGCTCCGGTGCGTCCTGGACCGACATCGGCCAGAGCATGGGCGTCACCCGGCAGGCCGCGCAGAAGCGGTTCGTGCCGAAGGAGTCCACCGACCTGGACCCGAACCAGGGCTTCGGGCGGTACACCACGCGTGCCCGCAACGTGGTGATGACCTCGCACAACGAGGCCAAGGCCGCTCCCCACACCGAGGTCGTGCCGGCCCATCTGGTCCTCGGCCTGCTCGCCGAGCCCGACGGCCTGGCCGCCAGGGCGATCGCCGCCCGGGGCGTCTCCGCCGACGCCGTGCGGGCGGCCGCGACCGCCGCGCTCCCGCCCGTCGCCGAGCAGGCCCCGGAGCTCGTCCCGTACAGCTCCGACGCCAAGAAGGTCCTGGAACTCACCTTCCGCGAGGCCCTCCGCCTCGGCCACAACTACATCGGCACCGAGCACATCCTGCTGGCCCTGCTGGAGTTCGAGCACGGCACCGGGGTCCTGTCCGGCCTCGGCATCGAGAAGGAGCCGGTGGAGACCGAGCTCGCCGAGGCCCTGGGGAAGTATCTCCAGGCCCCGCCCCAGCCGAGCTGAGGCCGTTGTCAGACCCCCCTGCCACACTCGCAGTCATGACCGACCGCTGGGCACTCGCCCCGGCCGAGGACGGCGGCGTGGAGCTCGCCCCCCTCGGCCCGGACGGGCTGCCCTGCGGGCCGGTGCGGCGGGAGCCGGATCTCGCCGGGGCGGTGCGGAGCCGCCCGGAGGTGACGCGCTGGGTGTGGCGCTCGACCGCCGAGGTCTATCCGCGTCTGCTCGCCACGGGGGTGCGAGTGGAGCGCTGCTACGACATCGAGGACGCCGAGACACTTCTGCTGGGCCACGAGGGGCGGTCCGGCGAACCGCGTTCGGCCGCCGCCGCGCTGGCCCGCCTCCGGGGCGGGCCCGTACCGCCCGATCCACCGCAGCGCGCCGCCGAACCGGGCGCGCAGTCCCCGCTGTTCGAGCCGCAGGGCACCCGGCTGCCGCTTGCCGACCTCCTCGCGGTCTACGCCGAGCAGCAGCGGCGGCACGACCGGGCCGCGCACCCCGACCGGATGCGGCTGCTGACGGCGGCCGAGTCGGCGGGGATGCTGGTGGCCGCCGAGATGAACCGCGCGGGCCTGCCGTGGAGCGCCGGCGTCCACCGCGAGCTGCTGCGCGACCTGCTCGGCGAGCGGTACGCGGGCGGGGGCGAGCCCCGCCGCCTCGCCGAGCTGGCGGACGAGGTCTCCGCGGCGTTCGGCCGCCGGGTGCGGCCCGACCTGCCCGCCGACGTGGTCAAGGCCTTCGCCCAGGCCGGCATCAAGGTGAAGTCCACCCGCCGCTGGGAGATCGCCTCCCTCGACCACCCGGCCGTGAAACCGCTGCTGGAGTACAAGAAGCTGTACCGCATCTGGGTCGCGCACGGCTGGGCCTGGCTCCAGGACTGGGTGCGCGACGGGCGGTTCCGGCCGGAGTTCCTCGCGGGCGGGACGGTCACCGGACGCTGGGTCACCAACGGCGGGGGCGCGCTCCAGATACCCAAGGTGATCCGGCGGGCGGTGGTCGCCGACCCCGGCTGGCGGCTGGTGGTCGCCGACGCCGACCAGATGGAGCCCCGGGTGCTGGCGGCGATCTCCCGGGACCCGGGGCTGATGGAGGTGGCCGGCCGGGCGAGCGACCTGTACCAGTCCGTCTCCGACCGGGCCTTCTCCGGCGACCGGGCGCAGGCCAAGCTCGCCGTGCTCGGCGCGGTCTACGGCCAGACCTCCGGGGACGGCCTGAAGAACCTCGCCGCGCTCAGACGCCGCTTCCCCAAGGCGGTGGCGTACGTCGACGACGCGGCGCGGGCCGGCGAGGAGGGGCGGCTGGTGCGCACCTGGCTGGGGCGGACCTGCCCGCCCGCGGCCGGGGCCGGCCAGGACGCGGCGGAGGAGGCGGGCATCCCGGTCGGGGACGAGGAATCCGACGGGCAGCAGTGGGTCCCCGGGTACGCCTCCACCAACGCCCGCGCCCGTGGTCGCTTCGCCCGCAACTTCGTCGTGCAGGGCAGCGCCGCCGACTGGGCCCTGCTGCTGCTCGCCGCGCTGCGCCGGACCTGCGCGGACATGGCGGCCGAGCTGGTCTTCTTCCAGCACGACGAGGTGATCGTGCACTGCCCCGAGGAGGAGGCCGAGACGGTGGTGGACGCGATCCGGGAGGCGGCGGACCTGGCGGGACGGCTGACGTTCGGCCGGACACCGGTCAGGTTTCCGTTCACGACCGCCGTGGTGGAGTGCTATGCCGACGCCAAGTGATCACCCGTTGCCCGCGAGCAGCTCCCGCAGCTGTGCCACGACCGCCTTCTCGTCCGTGCCGTCCAGCGCGGCGAGCGCCTCGCGCCAGACCTCGTACGCCTCCGGAACACGCCCCTCCTCGCGCAGCAGGAACCCGTGCTGGTGGCGGGCGAGGCCGCCCATGTAGCGGTCGGCGCGGGCGTCCGCGCGGCTCAGCAGCTCGGCGCACTCGCGCCCGGCGCGTGCCACGCGGCCCAGCTGCCGGAGCGCGCGGACCAGGCCGAGCCGGGTCTGGGACTCGCCGTGCCAGTCGCCGTGACCGCCGAGGATGCGCAGGCTCTCCTCGAAGTGCGTGGCGGCGGCGGCCGGTTCGCCCAGGGCGAGGTGGGCGTAGCCGATGTTGCAGTGCGCGGAGTGCTGCACGATGACGGCGCCGATCGCGTCCCCGATCGCCAGCGAGCGCCGGTGCTGCTCGATGGCGGCACGCGGGTCGGTGTGCTCGTACAGATTGCCGAGGTGGCTGTAGGTGATGGCCTCACCGTAGGGATCGTCGAGCTGCCGCGAGTACTCCAGGCTCTGCCGCAGCGCCTCCCCGGACTCCGCGTACCGGCCGAGGCTCTCCAGCAGCAGGCCCCGGTTGTTGAGGCAGCGCCGGATCCAGGAGACCGTGCCCAGCCGCCGCCAGATCGTCAGGGCCTGGTCGGTGAGGGCGAGGGCGTCGTTCTGCCGGCCGGTCAGGAAGTGCAGCCCCGCGAGGTCGCCCAGCGCGTACGCCTCGGCCGCCTGGTCGCCGAGCCGCCGTGCCACGCCCAGGGCGGACCGGCCGAGCACCTCCATCTCGGCCACCCGGCCGCCGCGCTGGAGATAGGGGAAGAACAACCGCAGGAGGGTGGCGAGATGGCCGGCCTGCCGGTCGTCGGGGGTCTCGGCGTACCGCTCGACCAGGGCGACGACGCTCTCCAGTTCCTCGTCGCCCCAGGCGAAGGCCTCCTCGGCGGAGGCGAAGGGCGGTACGGCCCGTACCTCCGCCGCGTGCGCGGCCGACTGGGCGGCCGTCGGGCGGCGGCGGTCGTCCTGGTCGAGGCCCCGTTCCACGATCGCGGTGAGAGCGCGCTCGGCGACGGCGGCGTACCAGCGCAGGGCGGTGGTGGCGGCGGTGGTGTCCTCGCCGGCGGCGGTGAGTTCGCGGGCGAAGTCGCGGACGAGGTCGTGGGGTGCGTAGCGGCCGTACGCGGTCTCCTCCAGCAGGGCGACGTCGACCAGGCGGTCCAGGGCGGCTTCGGCCCGGCGCTCGTCGGTGCCGGTGAGACGGGCGATCAGGGGCGCGCCGTACGCGGGCAGGTCGAGGGCGCCGATGCGGCGCAGGGCGCGGGCCGCGTCCCGGTCGGCCTCGCGCACGGATGCGGCGAGCGCGTCGTGCGCGACGGCCAGGGAGCGGCGGACGCTCAGGTCGTCGTACTCCAGGTGGTGCAGGCGGCCCTCGGTGGCGGCCAGTTGGCTGGCGAGGACGTCCGGGGTGAGGGCGCGCCGGGCGGCGAGCCGGGCGGCGACCACCCGCAGGGCGAGTGGCAGACGGCCGGTCAGCTCGACGAGCGGGTGCCCGGCGTCGAGCCCGTCGCGGCCGGAGACGGTGCGCAGCAGCGCCGCGCTGTCCTCACCGGTCAGCGGCCCGAGCGGGAAGCGGGCGGCGCCGTCGAGGGCGGTCAGCGGGGAGCGGCTGGTGACGATCACCGCGCAGCCGGCGCCGGCCGGCAGCAGCGGCCGTACCTGCGCGGCGTTCGCGGCGTCGTCCAGGACCATCAGGGTGCGGGTCGGCGCGAGCAGGGAGCGCAGCAGCGCGGCGGCCGCGTCCGGGTGTTCGGGGATGCTGCGGGGGTCGGCGCCGAGGTCACGCAGGAGGGCGCCGAGGGCCTGGGCGGGCGGCAGCGGGGACATACCGGGGGTGGCGCCGTGCAGGTTGACGTACAACTGCCCATCGGCGAAACGTTCTCGCAGCTGGTGTGCCACGTGCAGGGCCAGGGCGCTCTTGCCGACACCGGCCATGCCGCTGATGACGGCGACGACGGGGGTACGTGCGTGGGCGTCGTCCGCACCGGGACGGGCGAGGGTGACGCGCAGGTCCTGGAGCACGGCTGTGCGGCCGGTGAAATGGGCCGGTGGCGGCGGTAGTTGGGCGGGCCGGGGTGTCTGAGCCGCCGGAAGGGTGTCCTTGCGCGTGATCGCGGGGGTGTGCGAGGGACCGGGGGCGTTCTCCGGGGACGGCGCGCTGTCCTCGGCCTCCCGGCCCACGGGCACGATGGCCGCTGCGGCGTCGGCCCGCCCGGGGGCCGTCCGCCCGGCGTCCGTCCGCTCGCCCTCCGGGGCCCCCCGCAACACCTCGACATGGGCTTTGCGGATCGCCGGGCCCGGCTCGATGCCCAGTTCCTCGACCAGGCGGGTGCGCAGGTCGCGGTGGACGGCGAGGGCCTCGGCCTGGCGGCCCGTGCGGTGCAGGGCGAGCATGAGCTGGCGGTGGAAGGCCTCGCGCAGGGGATGCTCGGCCACCAGGGCGGCCAACTCCGGGACGAGGGCCGGCAGTCGGGGGCCACCGAGGGCCAGCTCGGCGTCGTACCGCCACTCCAGCAGGAGCAGCCGTGCCTCCTCCAGGCGCTGGGCGAAGGCGTATCCGCCGATTCCGGCGGGCAGCCCGCTCAGCGGCACGCCCCGCCACAGCGCGAGCGCCGCCGTGCAGGCGCGCAGCACGGCCGCCCAGTCCCGGCGGCCGTGCGCGGCCCGCGCCTCGGTCACCCGCGCGTCGAAGACATGCACGTCCAACTCGCCGTCCCGGACGCGCAGCTGATATCCCGGGGGTACGGCCCGCAGCCGCTCCGGATCATCGAGGATCCGGCGCAGCCGGGTGACGTGGTTGTGCAGCGAGGCCCGCGCGGAGGCGGGCGGCGCACCGCCCCACAGCGCGTCCTCGAGCGAATCGACCGACACGACCCGGCCGGCCTCCATCAGCAGCGCGGCGAGCAGGGCGCGCACCTTCGGGCTGCCGATCGGCCGGACCGAGGGGGCCGATCCGCTGCGGTCGCCGGTGTCGGGGCTGCGGTTCGTGCGGGGTTCGTGGACGAGTGGGGCGTCGGCGTCCCCCACGGCGTCGTACGAAATACCGTACGCCGCACGGTCATACAGAACGGGTGGTCCCAGCAGTCCGAACCGCAGCTCGCACCGCCGCATCTCCCCGTTCACTGCCTTTCCGCGCGGTCACGCCGGACCGTGCTACGCGGCGGGCGCGCGCCCGCCGTCCGTGGCGGAATTCCGCCCTGTCCCCGACGGTTTCCCGCCACCTGTCCTCTGTTGGTTACCGCAGGAATCCGTTACGGTTCCGGCCTACGACCGTCGTCGTCCGGCGAGTTCACGCCATCCGATCAACTGCCTCAGAAGAAACCGTTGGCCACATGTTAGCGATCCGTTGGCGCGTCCTGATGTGATCGTTCCATCGGATCTGGTCCGACGGCGCGCGCGTACGACGCGTAACTCGGGGGAGTGTCGCCGCAGGCCGGATCCGGGGACGCAAGAGGGCCCCGGTCGTCGGAGGTGAACGACCGGGGTCCTTGTCCCGTCCGCCGCCCCCGTCGGCCTCCGCCGTTCGGCTTCCCGTCAGATGACGGGCGGGCGTCCGAGGCGCGTCAGGCGCCACACCGTCCGCCAGCGCATGGGCCGTCGCTCCCCGGCGGGTTCGCGCAGCCCTTCCACGAATCCGCCGAACCAGGCCCTGAGACCGGCGGCCGACCGGGTGCGGACGAGGGTGAGGAGCGTCCACACGCCCAGGTGGACCGGGATCAGCGGCAGGGGCAGCCGGCGCCGGACCAGCCAGACGCGGTTGCGGGCGGTCACCCGGTGGTAGATGGCGTGCCGGGCGGGCGAGGTCTTGGGGTGTCGCAGGAGCAGTTCGGGCGCGTAGAGGATGTTCCAGCCGGCGTCGGCGGCCCGCCACGCCAGATCGGTCTCCTCGTGCGCGAAGAAGAACTCGGCGGGCCAGTCACCGGTTTCGGCCAGCATCCGCATGCTCAGGGCGTGCCCGCCGCCGAGGAACCCGGTCACGTACCCGCCCCGCATCGGGTCCGATGAGCCGATCCGGGGCACGTGCCGCTGCTGGGTCTCGCCGTTCTCGTCGGCGATGCGGAAACCGACGATGCCCAGGCGCGGGTCGGCGGCGTACAGGTCCCGCACCCGGCGCAGTACGTCGGCGTCGACCAGCAGTCCGTCGTCGTCGAGGTCGACCACGACGTCCACGTCGCCGAACTCCCGCAGCCGGGCGAGGGCGACGTTCCGCCCGCCGGGGCAGCCGAGGTTCTCGTCCACGTCGATCGTGGTGACCTCGCCGGGCAGTGACAGCCGCCGGGCGAACTCCGGCAGCCGGCAGCCGTTGCCGACGATGACGATCCGGGCGGGGGCGAGGTCCTGCTTGGCCACGGATTCCAGCAGGGCGTCGACTTCGGCGGGCCGGTTGCCCATGGTCACCACGGCGACGGCGATCCTCGGCTCCACCACGTCCCTCACCTCATCCGGCCGGCGGCGGCCCCACGCCCTCACGCGCGAGGTCCACCGTTCACCAAGATGTTGCCTCAGGGGATCCTGTTCTCCTGATTCCCCTTTACTTTGCGGCGGCTTTGCTCCGGTTTTGGCGGTGTTTTTCCGGCTGCCACCGGGGGCACGCCCGCTTCACACTCCTGTACGGCCCCGGACGCGCGCCCGCTCATTCGGTGCGCAGCGCGCCGACGGTGTCCCCTCTGGCCGCCCACCCGGCCGGCAGCAACGCGCCCGCGACCGCGATGACCAGCCCGCCGAGGGCGAGCAGGACGAGCTGGGGCACGTGGTAGACGGCGATGTCCGACGGGGGCAGGGTCAGGCCGACCTCGTCACCCATCATGGGTGTGACGAATCGGTGCAGGGCGACCCCCGCCGGAACCCCCGCCAGACCGGCGAGCAGCCCGATCCCGGCGAACGAGGTGACGACCATGGCCACGGTCTGGCGCGGGCTCATCCCCAGGGCCTTGAGGACGCCGAGGTCGTGGACGCGGTCGCGGGTGTCCAGGAGGACCGTGTTGAGGACGCCCAGGCCCGCCACCGCGACGAGCATCAGGGTGAGCGTGCCGATCAGCGCATCCATGGTCATGATCACGTCGGACTCGTTCTCCGTGTTGGCCATGGCGACCGCGCCGACCGGCTGGAGGGCGCTCTGGAGCGAGGCGAGGTAGTGCGCGAGGTTCGTACCCGGCTCCGTCCGCACGTCGTACCGGCCCGGTGTCGCGTCGAGCCCCAGGTCCGCGAGGGTCGAGGCAGGGGTGAGGAGTTCCATGCCCTCGCCCTCGGTGAAGAACGCCTCGCCGACGATCCGCACCGAGGTGTGCCGCCCCTGCTCGGTCAGGGGCACCGTGTCGCCGACGTGGATCCCGGCGGCGTCGAGGAAACGCCGGGTGACCACCGCCTGCCCCGGGCCGTCGAGCCAGTGGCCCGAGACCATGCGGGGCGCGGCCCAGGAGGCGTCGCCCTGGTACGCGACCACGGTCGTGGCGCCGGTGATCCCGGACGCGTTCACCTGCCCGTGGGCGGTGCCGTAGAAGCGGTCGGTGCCGGGCTGGGTACGGAGTGCGGCGGCGACCCGGGCCGGGTCGGCCTTCGGTTGGTCCTGCCCGCCGTTGGCGGGGACCGCCTGGGCGCCCGCCGGCGCCTGCGAGCCGCCGGCCGCGATGACCACCGAACCGGCCGAGTCGAGCATGCGGCCCGACCGGACCTCTCCGAGCGTCAGGGCGAGTCCGACCCCGAAGGTGACGGTGACCGCCCCGAAGACGACCGCGGCGGCCGTCGTCGCCGAGCGCGCCGGGCGGGTGAACGGGTGCGCGAGACCCAGCCCGACCGCACGCGGCACCGGCAGCCGTCCCGTCAGCCGCCGCACCGCACGCCCCCGTCCCGCGCGGGGCGTGCGCCCCACCGTGATCGCCTCCACGGTGCGCAGCCGGCCGGCACGCAGCGCGGGCGGCAGCGCCGCGAGGGCCACCAGGACCAGGGCGGCGGCGGGCACCGCGACGTCGATCCACACCGGAATCGACGCCGACGGCCCGTCGAAGGCCTCGCCGACGTCTCCGAGCACCGGGACGGCCAGCAGGTTGCCCAGCGCCAGCCCCAGGACACAGCCGACCCCCGCCGGGATCAGCGCCTGCCCGACGTAGGCCCGCACCACCTGCCCCGGAGTGAAGCCGAGGGACTTCAGGATGCCGATACGCCGGGTCGCGGCGCCCACCGCGCCGCCCACCACGATGCCGATGACCAGCACCGACAGCAGCAGCCCGAGGACACCGAAGGCGGCCATGAAGGGCACGAACGCCATCGCGTTGGCGGTCTCCCGCTGCCGGACGGTCAGATACGACTGCGCCCCGGTCATCGCCCCCTTCCCCGCCGCCGCGGCGATCGCGGCCCGGTCGGCGGCCACTTCGGCCTCCGTACCGGCGTGGCGGAAGCGGTAGAGCATCTCGTACGAGGGCGCGCTGCCCGTCCCGGCCAGGGCCTCGGCCTGCGCGGGGGTCACCCAGGCGTCCGCGGTGCCGGTCACCGAACGGGCGACGCCCACCACGGTCAGGGTCGGGCTGCCCGGTGCGTCGGGGATCCTCAGCCGGGCGCCCGGGCTCAGCGGATCCGTGCCGGCCGCCAGCACGATCTGGCCCGGGCGGGTGGCCCAGGTGCCCTCCGCGAGGGTGACCCGGTCGACCGGACCTCCCGCGGCGGCCCGGCCCACGACGGTCAGCGGCGGCAGGTCGACATCGGCGGGCAGCATGTCCGACGCGGAGACCGTGCGGGGGCGCACCGAGAGGGTCGCGAAGGGGCCCGCCACGTCGGTCACCCCGGCCGCGTGCGCGGTCGCCGTGAGCCGCGCCGGCGTCACCTTCGTACCGTCGAACCGTGCGGTCAGGTGGGCGCCGTCGCGCTGGGCGAAGGCGTGGTCGAAGGGCGCCCGGGAGGCCAGGAGGAGCCCGGCGGCGAGGACGGAGGCCGTGACGGACATGAACGTGGTCAGGATCAGCACGGCGGTCTGGACGCGGCGCCGGCTCACTCCGGTGCGTACGACACGGCCGAGGGCGCTCATCGGGCCACCCTCGCGGGGGCGCTGTCGCGGACGATACGGCCGTCGACCAGTTCGACGGTGCGGGTGGCGCAGGAGCCGGCCAGGCCCAGGTCGTGGGTGACGAGGACGATCGTCTGACCTTCCGCGTTCAGGTCGGTCAGCAGCTCGCGGACGTCCTCGCCGGCGGCGGTGTCCAGCGCGCCCGTCGGCTCGTCGGCCAGCAGCAGGGCCGGACGGTTCATCAGGGCCCGGGCCACGGCGACCCGTTGCCGTTCACCGCCGGACAGCCTGCCGGGGTAGGCGTCGGCGTGCCGGTCGATGCGGAGGTGCTCCAGCAGCCCGGCGGCACGTCGGCGGGCCTCGGCCCGGGACAGGCCGGCCAGTTGCGCCGGGAGGAGCACGTTGTCGGCGACGGTCAGGTCGTCGAGGAGGTTGAAGAACTGGAAGACCATGCCGATGCGGCTCCGCCGGTACCGCGCCGACCCGGCCTCGCTCAGTTCGTCCACCCGCAGACCGTCGACCGTGACGCTGCCCGCGCTCGGCCGGTCGAGCCCGGCGATCAGGTTGAGCAGCGTCGACTTGCCGCTGCCGGACGGCCCGAGAACGGCGACCGCCTCCCCGGCGCACACGCTCAGGGTCACGCCGTCGAGCGCCGGGGGGCCTTCGCCGTACGTTCTGGTGGCGTCCCGGATGTCGATGACGGGCGGGTTCGTGGTCATGGTCATGGGGCCTCCAGAGGCGGGGCGGCGTCGGGAACGGCCCGAAGGTAGGCGCCGGACGGTGCCCGGGGCGTCGGCCGCGACGGCGAACCCGGCTGCCGTTTCCGGATGACCCGGCGGGCGCGTCATCCTCGCGATGTACGCGGGTGTTGCAGCGCCCTGCCCGTGCCGTCCGCGCCGCGAGGGATGTGGGCGGGGGCGGGGGTTGCCACACTGGGCGCATGGCCGGGGCTGTGGGGGCGGGGATCGCTGGGATCGCGAGGATCGCGGGGCGGTGGGGGACGGGGGTCGCGATGTGGTGGCGGTCGGGCGCCGCGATGTGGTGGCGGTCGGGCGTCGCGGAGCGGTGGCGGTCGGGCATCGGCCCGTCACTGGCTCGGGTTCCGCTGCGGGGGCCGGTGCCGTTGCTGGGCCGGGGCCCGGTGCCGCTGCTGGGCCGGGGTCCGCTGCTGAGTCCGTCCCGGTGGACCTGGGTGGCCGACGGCATCCTGGCCGCCGTGCTCGCCGCCTGTACGGTCGCCGCGACGCAGCGGCAGGGCTACGGCACGTTTCCGGTTCCGCCGGATGCGCCCGTTCCCCCGAGCCCGCCGCCGGTGCCCGGTGGCGTACGGGGTCTCGAACCGACGGCGGCCGCCTCGCCCGGGCTGCTGGTGCTGGCGGCCCTGACGGCGTTGCCCCTGATGGCGCGGAGAAGGTATCCGCTGGCCTCGTTCTGGGCGGTGACCGCCGTGAGCTTCGCGTTCGGCCGGCGCCTGGGCGGGGGCGACGCGACCGTGTACACCTTCCTCTCCTGTGTGGTCGCCGCCTACAGCGCCGCCGTCTACAGCCCGCGCAGGGTGAGCGCCCTCGCCGGTGTGGTGGCCGGCGCCGGCCTGCTCGCCGCGTTCCGCGACGAGACCTTCCCGCACCTCACGCCAGGTCTGCTGCCGTTCCTCGCGCTGCTCGGAGTGGGGTTCGGTGCCGGGGCGGTGCAGGCCTGGAGACAGCGCGTACTCCTCCTGCGAGAGGAGCAGCGGGTCCTGCGGGAGGAGCAGCGGGCCGCCACCCTGCTGGCCGTCGAACGCGAACGCTCCCGTATCGCACGCGAGTTGCACGACATCGTCACCCACAATGTGAGCGTGATGGTCATCCAGGCGGGCGCGGCCCGCAAGGTGATGGACGCCGCGCCGGACCGGGCCCGCGAGGCCCTCCTCGCCGTCGAGGCGGGCGGGCGCACCGCGATGGCCGAACTGCGCCATGTCATGGGCCTGCTCACCATGGCGGACGCGGACGTTCCCCCGGACCGGACGCCGGACGCCGAGCTGGCGCCGCAACCGGGCCTGGCACAGTTGGGTGCCCTCACCGCGCGCATGCGGGCGACCGGCGTGCCCGTCGAACTCGACGTCACCGGAACCCCGGCGCCACTGCCCGCCGGGGCCGACCTGGCCGCGTACCGCGTGGTGCAGGAGGCGCTGACCAACACGGTCAAGCACGCCGCCGGCGCCCGTGTCCGGGTCGCCGTCGACCACACCCCGGACGCCGTCCACATCGAGGTGTCCGACACCGGCGGCACCCCCGCGGCACCGGCCGGCCCCGGCGGCGGCCGTGGCCTGACCGGCCTGCGCGAACGTCTCGCCGTCTACGGAGGCACGCTGGAGGCGGACGAACGCCCCCTCGGCGGCTTCCGGGTCCGAGCGGTCATCCCCGCCGCCCTACCGGCCCAGGAGCTCTCATGACCCCACCGCCACGCGTGGTGATCGCCGACGATCAGGCGCTGGTACGCACGGGCTTCGGCATGATCCTCACCGCGGACGGCGTCGACGTCGTAGCCGAGGCCGCCGACGGCGACGAGGCGATCGACGCCGTCCACCGCACCCGCCCCGACCTGGTC
The DNA here is from genome assembly GCF_042894725.1 of Streptomyces sp. NPDC001480. Classification (NCBI taxonomy): domain Bacteria; kingdom Bacillati; phylum Actinomycetota; class Actinomycetes; order Kitasatosporales; family Streptomycetaceae; genus Streptomyces; species Streptomyces sp. NPDC001480. The sequence continues at coordinate 107,099 of NZ_JBIAVX010000008.1, forward strand.
CTGATGGACATCCGGATGCCCGGCACCGACGGCCTGGAGGCCACCCGGCGCATCCTGTCCGGCGACCTGCCCGAGCCGCCCCGCGTCATCATGCTGACCACCTTCGACCTCGACCGCTACGTCTACGCCGCGCTCACCGCCGGCGCCAGCGGCTTCCTCCTCAAGGACGTCACCCCGGAACACCTGGTCGCCGCCGTCCGCCTCGCCCGCAACGGCGACGCGCTGCTGGCCCCCGCCATCACCCGCCGCCTCATCGAACGCTTCGTCTCCCACGACCCCGCCTCCCCCACCCTCCACCGCAACCTGGCGGCCCTCACCCCCCGGGAACTCGAAGTTCTCCGCACCCTCGCCACCGGCCTCAGCAACGCCGAACTCGCCACCCGCTTCCAGCTCAGCGAGGCCACCGTGAAGACCCACATAGCCCGCATCCTCGCCAAACTCCACCTACGCGACCGCGCCCAGGCGGTCGTGGTGGCCTATGAGACGGGGCTGATCGTGCCGGGGGCGGGGCGGGGACAGGAGGCCTGACGGCATCCCGCGGATCCTGGACGCCGCGAGCCGCCCGCAGGCCGCGCTGCTCGCGCGTGAGCGAGGATGGATACGAGTCCGCACGGCCGGCCGGTGAACCGGCGGTCACGAGTGCCGCGCAGACCGCACGCGGGGCACGTTCCGCAGCGAGCCTCCGGCAGGTCGGTGAAGGCGCGGTCAGCTTGCTGCCGCGTCTCCTGGCAACCGCTTGAAACCACGCTGAAGCCACGCTGAACCGCCTCGGCCGCAAGCTCCACGGCATGACGACGGACCACGAACTCGCGATCGCGGCCACCGGGCTGCGCAAGTCCTACGGGGGCAAGACCGTCCTCGACGGCATCGACATGCATGTGCCGGCCGGCACGGTCTTCTCCCTCCTCGGGCCGAACGGTGCGGGCAAGACCACGGCGGTCAACATCCTGTCGACCCTGATCTCCGCCGACGGCGGACAGGCGCGGATCGCCGGGCACGACCTCACCGCCGAGGCCCAGGCGGTACGGGCCGCCATCGGGGTCACCGGACAGTTCTCCGCCGTGGACCGCTTGATCACCGGCGAGGAGAACATGCTCCTGATGGCCGACCTGCACCACCTCCCCCGTGGCGAGGGCCGACGGGTGACCGCCGAGCTGCTGGAGCGCTTCGACCTGGTGGAGGCCGCGAAGAAGCCCGCCTCCACCTACTCCGGCGGCATGCAGCGCCGCCTCGACATCGCCATGACCCTGGTCGGCGAACCGCGGATCATCTTCCTCGACGAGCCGACCACCGGCCTCGACCCGCGCTCCCGGCACACCATGTGGCAGATCATCCGCGAGCTCGTCGCCGGCGGTACGACCGTCTTCCTCACCACCCAGTACCTGGACGAGGCCGACCAGCTCGCCGACCGCATCGCCGTGCTCGACGGTGGCAGGCTCGTCGCCGAGGGCAGTGCCGAGGAGCTCAAGCGGCTCGCCCCCGGCGGCCATGTCCGGCTGCGCTTCTCCGACCCGGGGGCGTACGAGCGGGCGGCCACCGCACTGCGCGGGTCGAGCCGCGACGACGAGACGCTCAGCCTGCAGATTCCCAGCGACGGCAGCCAGCGCGAACTGCGCGCCGTACTCGACTGGCTCGACGCCGCCGGCATCGAGGCCGACGAGCTGTCCGTGCACACCCCGGATCTGGACGACGTGTTCTTCGCCCTGACCGCGAACACCGTCCCCGCCGCTGCCCCCGCCGCCGAGAAGGAGACCGCCCGATGAGCACCCCCGCCCACGCCTTGCGCGACAACCTCACCATGCTGCGGCGCAGCCTCCTGCACGCCCGCCGATACCCCTCCCTCACCCTGAACGTCCTGCTCACCCCGGTCGTGCTGCTGTTGCTGTTCGTCTACGTCCTCGGCAGCGCGATGAGCGCCGGCATCAACGGCGGTCACGCGGACCGTGCCGGCTACGTCGCCTACCTGGTCCCCGGCATCCTTCTCATGACCGTGGGCATGATCTCGCTCGGCACCGCGGTGTCCGTGTCCAGCGACATGACCGAGGGCATCATGGCCCGGTTCCGCACCATGGCCATCTCCCGCGCCTCCGTGCTGATCGGCCATGTGATCGGCAGCGTGATCCAGACGATGCTGGCTCTGGTGCTGATCCTGGGCATCGGACTGGCCATCGGATTCCGGCCCGACGCGACGCCGGTGGAATGGCTCGCGGCGGCCGCGCTGATGGCTCTGTTCAGCCTCGCGCTGACCTGGATCGCGGTCGGTATCGGGCTGGTGAGCCCCAACCCCGAGGGGGCCAGCAACCTCGGGCTGCCGCTGACGATGCTGCCGATGCTGTCCAGCGCGTTCGTGCCGGTGGGCACCATGCCGGACGGGTTCCGCTGGTTCGCCGAGTACCAGCCGTTCTCGCCCGCCATCGAGACCCTGCGCGGGCTGCTGCTGGGCAGCGGGATCGGCACCACGAACGCGGTGCTCGCCGCCGCCTGGAGCCTGGGACTGACCCTGCTGGGCTACCTGTGGGCCAAGGCGCTGTTCAACCGCGAGCCGCGGCAGTGAGCTCGTGCAGGGCCGCGGCCAGCAGTTCCTCCCGCTCCAGGGCGGCGTACGCCGACCTCGCCTCCGCGTAGGCCGCCCGGTCGGCGTTCTCGGCCACCTGCCGGGACCGCGCCGAGGACAGGGTGGGGAAGTCCCGCATCACCGGCATCAGCTCCGCCAGCGCCACCAGCCGTACCGCCCTCGTGTCGCCACGGGCCAGCCCGACGAAGCCGAGCGCCAGCAGCACCGTTCCGTACACCGGCAGTTCCACCAGATACCCGGCACCGGGGGAGCCCGACAGCATCGTGAGCAGCCGTTCCCGCAGCCGCTCCACCAGGTGGGACACCGGCTCCAGCCGGCCGTGCTGCGCGTGCGCCGCGAGCGCGCCCGCCTGCACCTGGAGCAACCACGACTCCATGAAGGGATCACCGGCCCGCAGCAGGGTCTCCTCCCGTATCCACCCCACCGCCTGTCGCCACAGGCCGAGTCCGTCCTCGGTCAGTCCCCGGGCCAGTGCGATCTCCGCCCGGGCCTGTAGTTCTTCGGGAGCGAAGACCTGGGCGGACCCCGGCCGCCGGTCCGGGACGGCGAGGCCCAGCCAGTACCCCGCCTCGTCGATCTCCCCCCGCTGAAGACAGGCGGACACCAGCCCGTAGCGGACGCCGATCGAGTCCGACCAGCCGCCGACCTCGCCGAGTGCGTCGGCGGCCCGCAGATGGTCGTACGCCTCCGCGCCGCGCTCGGACTTGAGGCACAGCTCGCTGATCCGCCCATGGCTGACCAGCATCATGAACGGATTGCCGAGCGGCTCCAGCGCGGCGAGCATCCGGCGAGCGCACTCGAGCGCGCGCTCCGTCTCGTACTCGGATTCCCACAGGTAGCTGGCAACGCCCGCCGCGGCCCCCGCCAGCATGGGCTCGTCGGCGTCACAGAGCTCCTGGAGCCGCGCGTACCGCGGCGGGTGCATGTCCGGGACGGCACACAGCACGACGGCCAGCGCCCGCGGCACGGTGTCCGGTGGGCCGGGCGGCAGGCGGCGCAGTGTGACGAGGTGGCGCAGGGCGTGCGGGCCGTGGCCCATGAAGAGGGCCATCGTGCACACCACCGCCGCGCTTCGGGCCGCCTCCAAGCCCTCGGGGTTCTCCGGCCCCGGGCGGAAATGGGACAGCGGTCCGCCGGTCTCGGCGGCGAGAGTGGTGAGCCGGGTGTAGCTGGAGCCGACGGACCACAAGGTGGCCAGTACGGCGGTGAGGGCGGCGACGGCCGGCCCGTCGGCGTGGGGCCCGTCGGCCCGGGCCAGGGCGTGCCGCAGCGCCAGGACGAGGTTGTCCTGCTCGGCACGGATTCGCTGGAAGGAGGCCAACGCGTCGCCGCCGAACACCACGTCGTGGTGCGCCAGGCCGAAGTCCCGGGCCCAGGAGAGGAATCGGCCGGTCACCGCCTCGTCCTCGCCCGCCTCCGCCCGCCGGGCGGCGCTGAACTCCCGCACTGTCTCCAGCATGTGGAAGCGCACCCCGGAAGGGCTGTCCTCCACCCTGATCAGGGACTGACCGGCCAGCTGCTCCAGCAGGTCCAGCGCGCCCACGGTCTCGCCGAGTACGTACTCCGCCGCGTCCACGGTGAAGCCCCCGGGGAAGACCGACAGCGCGCGCAGCGCCGCCCGGCCGTCGTCCTCCAGCAGGTTCCAGCTCCACTCGACCACGGCCCGCAGCGTGCGATGCCTTTCGGGCGCGTCCCGGGCGCCGCCGCGCAGCAGCGCGAAACGGTCCTTCAGCCGGCCGGCGATGTCGGCTACGGAGAGCACCCGCACTCGGGCCGCGGCGAGTTCCACGGCCAGCGGCAGCCCGTCCAGGTGACGGCAGATCTCGGCCACGCGGTCGGCGGGCAGGTCCACGCCGGGCCGGGCCGCCCTCGCCCGCTGCGCGAAGAGCTCGACGGATGTGTCCAGGGACAGCTCCGGCAGCGCGTACACGGACTCCGAGGTCAGCCTCAGCGGTGCCCGGCTGGTCGCCAGCACCCGCAGCTCCTTCGAGCGCGACACCAGCGCCTGTACGAGACCGGCCGCGCCGGCGAGTACGTGCTCGCAGTTGTCCAGCACCAGCAGAGCGGGACCGGTGCCCAGCACGGCGACGATCCCGCTCACCGCGTCCCCGGCACCGGCGAACTGTCGGCCTTCCCCGGCGCCGACGGCGGAGGCCACCTCGCCGGCCACGTCCTCGTCGGCTGTGACACCGGCCAGGGGGACGAAGTGCACCAGGGGCTGCTCGGCCGCCCGGCTCACCGCGTGGGAGAGCCGCGTCTTGCCCAGCCCACCGGGGCCGGTGACGGTGACGACCCGCGCGTCGCGCAGCAGCCCGGCGACGGCGGCGATGTCGGCGTCCCGCCCCAGCAGGGGATTCGGCTCGTGCGGCACGCCGTGGCGGACACGCGGGGCGTCCGCGTGCAGCAACTCCTGGTGGACCGACCTGAGCCGCGGCCCCGGGTCCGTGCCCAGCTCGTCGCGCAGCCCGCGCCGATAGGCGTCGTACCGGGTCAGCGCCGCGGCCCGGCCCACGGTGGCCGCCTCGCAGACCAGCAGCTCCGCCAAGACCTCCTCGTCGCGCGGCCGTGCACGGGCCAGCTCGGCCAGCGGCGCCGCGGCCTCCTCCTTCCGCCCCAGCCGGGCCAGCGCGAGCGCCCGGAACCGCACCAGCGAACGGAACGCCGGGGCCCGGTCGGCACGCAGCGCCGTCACCGGATCGTGCAGCTCCTCGCCCTCCCCGGCCCCCAGGCTCCCGTCCCACAGCGCCAGGCCCGCCTCGGCCCGCGCCAGGGCGCCTTCGTGGTCCCCCGCCCGCGTGCGCTCGGCGCACACGGCCTCGTACGACAGCAGCGCCGAACTGTCGACCTGCGCCTCGTCCAGCGCGATCCGGTACCCCGTCGGTGTGCTCACGATCAGCCCAGCACCCAACTGTGCCCTGAGCCGCGACACCAGTACCTGTACCGCCTTGCCCGGCCGCTCCGGCAATTCGTCCGGCCACAGCCCCTCCACCAGCCGACCCGTGCTGCACCCGGTGCGTAGATCCCCGGCCAGCAACGCCAACAGCCCGCGCAGCCGAGGTGCCGTGATCTCCTGCCCACGGCAGGAGACCCGCGCCAGCAGGGTCAACTCGGTGGTCACGCCTGAAGATTAGCCAGCAGCACGCCGGCCACACCCACGGGCCCAAGGCGCTCACGCCCTGAAGAGCTTCAGTCGGCCCCAACCCTGAGCGACAAAAACCCCAGGTCGTGGTCCTGACCTGGGGTCTCGATGGAGCCGCTTTCGGGATTCGAACCCGAGACCTACGCATTACGAGTGCGTTGCTCTGGCCATCTGAGCTAAAGCGGCGCGCTGTGCGCACCATGGTGCGATCAGCAACGTCGGTAAGTCTACACAGTTTCCGGGGGTGCTTCGTACACGCCCCGGGGCGGGGGGCTCCGGGGCGTGGGGTGGGGGCGGGAGCTGGGGTTATGCGCAGCGCTTGGCGGGGGCGGGGGGTGTGCCGTGCAGGAGGTAGGTGTTGATCGCGGAGTCGATGCAGGTGCTGCCCCGGCCATAGGCGGTGTGGCCGTCGCCGACGAAGGTGAGGAGGCGGCCCGAGGAGAGCTGGTGGGCCAGGGACTGGGCCCAGCGGTAGGGGGTGGCCGGGTCGCGGGTGGTGCCGACCACGACGATCGGGGCGGCGCCCTCGGCCTGGATGCGGTGGGGTTCGCCGGTGGGTTTCACCGGCCAGTACGCGCAGTTCAGGGAGGCCCAGGCGAGGCCGTCACCGAAGACCGGGGACGCCTTCTCGAAGGCGGGGAGGGCCTTCTCGACCTGTTCGGGGGTGGAGAACGCGGACGGGAGGTCCAGGCAGTTCACGGCGGCGTTGGCGAACATCAGGTTCGTGTAGCGACCGTCGGGGTCGCGTTCGTAGTAGCTGTCGGACAGGGCCAGCAGGCCCGCGCCGTCGTTGTGCTTCATCGCCGAGCCCAGGGCGGCGCGCAGTTGCGGCCAGGTCCCCTGGTCGTACATCGCGGCGATCACCCCGGTCGTGGCGAGGGCCTCGCCGAGCTTGCGGCCGCTCGCGTCGCCGGCGGGGATGGGGTGGGCGTCGAGCTTCTGGAAGAAGGCCTTGAGGTTGTGGCCGACCTGGGTGGGCGTCGTGCCCTTGTGGCCGAGCGGGCAGTCGCCGTGCCGTACGCAGTCCTTCGCGAAGGCCTGGAACGCCGTCTCGAAGCCCGCGGTCTGGTCCAGGTTCATGCGGCGCGCGGGAAGGGAGGGGTCCATCGCGCCGTCCAGGACCACCCGGCCCACGCGCTTGGGGAACAGGCCCGCGTACGTCGCCCCGAGGAAAGTGCCGTACGACGCCCCCACGTAGTTCAGCTTCGGGTCGCCCAGTACGGCCCGCAGGATGTCCATGTCCCGGGCCGCCTCCACCGTGGAGACGTGGCGGAGCAGCCGGGGGTCGTGCGCCCCGCAGCCGCCGGCGAACTTCTTGTACGCGTTGACCAGCGCGTCCGTCTCCTTCTGGCTGTCGGGGGTGGCGTCCGTCTGGGTGAACGCGTCCATCTGCCGCGCGCTGAGGCACTCGATCGGCTCGCTGCGGGCGACACCTCGCGGGTCCATCGCGACCATGTCGTAGCGGGCGCGGACCTTGGCCGGGTAGCCGAGGCCGGCGTACTGCTGGAGATAGGCGATCGCCGAGCCGCCCGGTCCGCCCGGGTTGACCATGAGCGAGCCGATGGGCTTGCCCTTGCCGGTGGCCTTCTTGCGCGCGACGGCGAGCCGGACGTCTCCCGCGCCGGGCTCGTCGTAGTTCAGCGGGGCCTTCATGGTGGCGCACTGGAAGCCGGGGGCACCGCAGCTGCGCCAGGTCAGTTTCTGCGTGTAGTACGGCGTGAGGCCGGACGGGGTGGCGCTCGGCAGCGCGGCGAGGGCCGCCTCGGCCGCGCCGTCCGCCGCGCGCGTCGTACTCGTCGCGCTCGTCGCGCTTCCGGCGGAGCAGGCGGAGACGAGCAGCGCGGCGGCCGCGATCAGGGGTACGGCCGCCCTGCCGCGGCGGGGCCGGACGGGAAGGGTGGCCCGGGGGGCTCTGGTGGCCCCGGGGGTCTCGGTGGTTCGGGCGGTCGGGCGGAGGATTCGCCTGAGGTGCATCAGGCGAGCGTAACGCTGTGCCATGGATCGGATGCCCTACGTGTGCGCCGTGCCTCTTACGGGTGATGCCGTCAATCCGTGCGCTGGTCACCCCACTTCCGTGTGCTGGTCACCCCGCTCTCAGAGCCATCGTCATCGCCTCCACCGCCAGCAGCGGTGCCACGTTGCGGTCGAGGGCCTCGCGACAGGCGGCGATCGCCTCGATGCGGCGGAGTGTGGATTCCGGGGAGCTGCCCCGGGCGAGCCGCTCCAGGGCGTCCTCGGCGTCCCCGTTGGCGATCGCCACGCGGGAGCCGAGCTGGAGGGCCAGGACGTCGCGGTAGAAGGCGGTGAGGTCGCCCAGCGCGACGTCCAGGCTGTCGCGCTGCGTACGCGTCCTGCGCCGCTTCTGCATGTCCTCCAGGTCCTTCATCACGCCCGCCGTACCGCGCGGCAGCCGGCCGCCCTGGGCGGCGCCGAGAGCCGCCTTCAGCTCCTCGGCCTCCTTGCCGTCCATTTCCTCGGCGAGCTGCTTGGCGTCCTCCGCCGCCGCGTCCACCAGCTCCTGCGCGGCCTTGAGGCAGGCACCCACCTCGTCGAGCCTGAGCGGCAGCTTCAGCACGGCGGCGCGGCGCTCGCGGGCGGCGGGGTCGGTGGCCAGGCGGCGGGCCCGGTCGACATGGCCCTGTGTGGCGCGGGACGCCGCGGCGGCCACGCCGGGTTCCACGCCCTCGCGCCGTACGAGCATGTCGGCGACGGCATCGACGGAGGGCGTGCGCAGGGTGAGGTGGCGGCAGCGGGAGCGGATGGTGGGCAGGACGTCCTCGATCGAGGGGGCGCACAGCAGCCAGACCGTACGGGGGGCGGGCTCCTCCACGGCCTTGAGGACGGCGTTGGCCGACTTCTCGTTCAACCGCTCGGCGTCCTCGACGAGGATGATCTGCCAGCGGCCGTTCGCCGGTGAGGTGAACGACTTGCGGACCGTGTCCCGCATGTCCTTCACCAGGATCTCCGCGCCGACCGCGGCGACGGTGTTGACGTCGGCGTGGGTGCCGACGAGCGCGGTGTGGCAGCCGTCGCAGAAGCCGCAGCCGGGGGTTCCGCCCAGGGCGCGGTCGGGGCTCACGCACTGGAGGGCGGCGGCGAAGGCCCGCGCCGCCTGGTTGCGGCCCGCGCCGGGCGGCCCCGTGAACAGCCAGGCGTGCGTCATCCGCGACGCCTCCGGCGGGGGCGCGTCGGCGGCGGCCGCGGTGACGAGGGCGTCGGCGTCCCGAGCGGCGGCCTCGAGCACCGCGCTCACCTTCTCCTGCCCGACGAGGTCGTCCCACACGGTCATGGGTCACGCCGCCCTTCCGTCACGTTCACCTTGCGCAGTCCATTGTGCGGGGCGGCACTGACAACGGCCCGGTCGGCAGTCGGCGAGGAGGCGCTCAGCGCCCCCGGCCCCGCCGGCGCCCCCGCCCCTCGTCGGGGCCCTCGTCCTCCCGGTGCGGTCCGAGCAGTTCGTCCGCCAGCGACGGCAGGTCGTCCAGCGGCGTCTCCTCGGCCCAGTCGGGCCGCTCCCGCCGCCGGGGCGCCCCGTCCTCGTCGACCTGCGGCAGCTCCCGGGTCCGGTCGCCGGAGCCGTCGGGGTCCGCGGCCGCCCGCTCGTCGCGGAAGAACCCCTTCGGCATCCGGTCCGCGGGATCCGTGTTCCGCACCGGCGGCAGCACGGCCGTCTCGTCCGCCGGACCCGGAGCGACCGGCGGCAGTACGGCGGTCTCATCGGCCGCACCGGAGGGCACCGGCGGCAGGACCGCCGTCTCGTCCGCCGCACCGGAGGGCACCGGCGGCAGGACCGCCGTCTCGTCCGCCGCCCCGGAGGGCACCGGCGGCTGCGGCAGTTCCGCCGTCACCTCGGAGTCGGCGTCCCGGTCCCGGACGGGCCGCAGCACGGCCGTCTCCTCCACCGGACCGCCCGACGCGTTCTTCGGCGTCACGACGGGCGTGGGCACGGTCAGCGCCTCCGGCGGCGCCACGGCCGCGTCGGGCACCACCGGGCGCGGACCGGCCTGCGCCTCGGCCGCGGCCCGCTCGGCCGCCCTGCGGGCCTCCTCGGCACGCAGCAGCGCCTCCTCGGCCCTGCGCTGCTTCTCCAGACGCCGTGCCTCGGCCTCGGCGTGCAGCCGGGCCTGCTCCTCGGCCTCCTGGCGCCGCCGCTCCTCCTCGGCCCGGCGACGGGCCTCCTCCTCGGCGCGGGCCTTCTCCTCGGCGAGCAGCCGCTGCCGCTCCTCCTCGGCGCGGCGCTTCGCTTCCTCGGCCCGCTGCCGGGCCTCCTCCGCCTGCCGTTCGGCCTCCCGGCGCTGCGCCTCCTCCAGCTCGCGCCGCTTGCGCTCCTCCTCCTCGGCGCGCAGCTTGGCGAGCTGCTCCTGGCGCTCGCGCTCCAGACGCTCCTCCTCGGCCTTGCGGGCGGCCTCCTCCTCGGCCCTGCGGCGGGCCTCCTCCTCGGCCTTCTTGCGTGCCTCCTCCTGGGCCTTGATCTCCGCCTCGGACAGCGGGAGCACGGTGTCGAGCCGGTGCCGGATCACGGTCGTGACGGCCTCGGGCTCCTGGCCGGCGTCGACGACCAGGTAGCGGCCGGGGTCGGACGCGGCGAGCGCGAGGAAACCAGCCCGCACGCGCGCGTGGAACTCGGCCGGCTCCGACTCCAGCCGGTCCGGGGCCTCCGTGAACCGCTCCCGGGCGGTCTCCGGCGAGACGTCGAGCAGGACGGTGAGGTGCGGTACGAGGCCGTTGGTCGCCCAGCGGTTGATGCGGGCGATCTCGGTCGGGGACAGGTCGCGGCCCGCCCCCTGGTAGGCCACCGAAGAGTCGATGTACCGGTCGGAGACGACGACGGCCCCGCGCTCCAGGGCGGGCCGTACGACGGTGTCGATGTGCTCGGCGCGGTCGGCGGCGTACAGCAGCGCCTCCGCGCGGTGCGACAGGCCCGCCGACGACACGTCCAGCAGGATGGACCGCAGCCGCTTGCCCACCGGGGTCGCCCCGGGCTCCCGCGTGAGCACGACCTCGTGGCCCTTGGCCCGGATCCACTCGGCGAGCGCCTCGGCCTGGGTGGACTTGCCGGCGCCGTCGCCGCCCTCCAGGGCGATGAAGAAGCCGTTGCCCGCCGGGACGGTGGCGGGGTCGTCGCCGCCGAGCAGCGCGTCCCGCAGGTCGTGCCGCAGCGGCACTCCGGAGCGGTCGTCGGCCTTGGCCAGCACCAGCGCGGCCACCGGCAGCAGCAGCGCGCCGACCAGCATCAGCGTGAACGCGGCGCCGCCGTGCGCGAACACGAACTTGCCGTTCTCCAGCCGGTGCGGGCCGATGAGCGCCGCCACCAGGGGCGCGATCAGCGCGCCGAGCGCCACGAAGACCCGTACGACCGCGTGCAGGTGCTCGGTCGTGCGCGGCCGGCGGTACTCCTCGGTCTCCTGGTCGAGGAGGGTGTGCCCGGTGTTGGCGGCGACACCCGCGCCGACGCCGGCCAGCGCGCAGATCAGCAGCACGCTGGTGACGTCCGGGACGAGCCCGGCGGCCAGCAGCGCGATGCCGGTGAAGGCGATCGCCAGCGCCAGCATCCGGCGGCGGGAGAGCGAGGGCAGCAGGGAGGGCGCCGTACGGATGCCGACGACGACCCCGCCGGTCAGTGCGAGCACCAGCAGCCCGTACAGCACCGGGCCGCCGCCCAGGTCCTTGGCGTGCAGCACGGCCACGGCCACGGCGGCGGAGATCGCTCCGGCGACGGCGGCGCAGGCCAGGACGAGCAGCGGCAGCGCGCTCGTGCGGCCCTTGTCGACACCCGTGCCGGTCTTGGGGCGGCGCAGTCCCTCCAGCGGGGACCGCGCGCGGGGGGTGCGCGTGGCGGGCAGTTCCAGGGAGGTCAGCACGGACAGGGAGGCGGCGAACAGCCCGGCCGCCACGTACGACCCGAGGGCCGCCTGGTGCTGGGCGAACCAGGCGATCCCGGCGCCCAGCAGGTTGTTGAACAGCGAGGCGACGACCAGGGCCACGGCGGCCAGGGGAATCGCGACGAAGCTGGTGCGCAGCGACAGGCGGCGCAGGGCGTCCATGTGGTCGGGCAGCGGCCGCACCGTCGCGCCCTCGGGGGGCGGGGCGGGCAGCAGCGCGGGGGCCGCACTCTCCCGGCACACCGTCCAGAACCGTTCGGCGACCCCGATCAGGAAGGCGGTCACCAGCAGGACGGCCAGCGCGTTGGCGGGAGTCCAGTCGATCCACAGCGGGGCGACGATCAGCAGCGCGGCGCGCAGCCCGTCGGCGCCGGCCATGGTCCAGCGGCGGTCGAGCGGCCCCTCCTGGGAGGTGAGCGAGGTGAGCGGTCCGAGGAGGACGGCTCCGAAGAGGAGGGTCGCCAGGATCCGCGCCGCGAAGACGGTCGCCACTGCGAACGCCACGCCTCGGTAGCCACCGCCGAACGAGCCTTCGGTGATCGCCGCCTGAAGGACGAGGACGACCAGGACGAGGAGCGCGAGGGTGTCACCGACACCGCTCACGAGCTGTGCGCTCCACAGCCGCCTCAGTTCGGGCCGGCGCAGCAGCGCACGGACCGCGCGCTCACGGGAGTCCGCCACGAGGGTGTCGTCGGGGGCCGGGTTCTGGGCCGTTGGCTGCTCGGCTCGCGTCATGCTTTCAGCCTATCGGCAGGGGACGACAGCCCGCCGTGGCCGTCCGGACGTGCGCACACCCCGACACCAAAGTGATGCCGGGGCGTTCTTTTCGCGAAGTGTTCGTGCGGGTCGTGTGGATGTGGCGTCAGTCCTCCGCCGTCGGTGTGGCGTCAGTCCTCCGCCGTCTTGGAAGCCGTCGCCTTCTTGGCGGTGGTCTTCTTGGCGGTGGTCGTCTTCTTCGCCGCGGTGGTGGTGGTCTTCTTCGCGGCCGTCTTCTTGGCCGCGGTCTTCTTCGCCGGAGCGGCCTTCTTCGCGGGCGCCTTCTTCGCCGTCTTCTTGGCGGGGCCCTTGGCCCGCTTCTCGGCGAGCAGCTCGAAGCCGCGCTCCGGGGTGATCGTCTCGACGCTGTCGCCGGAGCGCAGGGTCGCGTTGCTCTCCCCGTCGGTGACGTACGGCCCGAAGCGGCCGTCCTTGACCACGACCGGCTTGCCGCTGACCGGGTCCTCGCCCAGCTCCTTCAGCGGCGGCTTGGCGGCGGCGCGACCGCGCTGCTTCGGCTGGGCGTAGATCGCCTGCGCCTCCTCCAGCGTGATCGTGAAGATCTGGTCCTCGGACTGGAGGGACCGCGAGTCCGTGCCCTTCTTCAGGTACGGGCCGTAGCGGCCGTTCTGCGCGGTGATCTCCACGCCCTCCGCGTCCGCGCCGACGACACGCGGCAGGGACATCAGCTTCAGGGCGTCCTGGAGCGTGACCGTGTCCAGCGACATCGACTTGAACAGCGAGGCCGTACGCGGCTTGACGGCGTTCTTGCCGGTCTTCGGGGTGCCCTCGGGGAGCACCTCGGTGACGTACGGGCCGTAGCGGCCGTCCTTGGCGATGATCTGGTGACCGGTCTCCGGGTCGGCGCCCAGCTCGAAGTCACCGCTCGGCTTGGCGAGCAGCTCCTCCGCGAGCTCGACGGACAGCTCGTCCGGCGCCAGGTCGTCGGGGATGTCCGCGCGCTGGTGCTGCTCGGTGTCCTTCTCGCCGCGCTCGATGTACGGGCCGTACCGGCCGACCCGCAGCACGATGTCGTTGCCCACGGGGAACGACGACACCTCGCGCGCGTCGATCGCGCCCAGGTCGGTCACCAGCTCCTTGAGGCCGCCGAGGTGGTCCCCGTCGCCGTTGCCGGCGTCGGCCGCGGCACCCGTGACCGACCCCTCGCCGAAGTAGAACCGCTTCAGCCACGGCACGGCCTGCGCCTCGCCGCGCGCGATGCGGTCGAGGTCGTCCTCCATCTTGGCGGTGAAGTCGTAGTCGACGAGCCGCCCGAAGTGCTTCTCCAGGAGGTTGACCACGGCGAAGGACAGGAAGGACGGCACCAGGGCCGTGCCCTTCTTGAAGACGTAGCCGCGGTCGAGGATCGTGCCGATGATCGACGCGTACGTCGACGGGCGGCCGATCTCGCGCTCTTCCAGCTCCTTGACCAGCGAGGCCTCGGTGTAGCGGGCCGGGGGCTTGGTGGCGTGCCCGTCGACCGTGATCTCCTCGGCGCTCAGCGCGTCGCCCTCGGCGACCTGCGGCAGGCGGCGCTCGCGGTCGTCGAGCTCGGCGTTCGGGTCGTCGGCGCCCTCGACGTAGGCCTTCAGGAAGCCGTGGAAGGTGATCGTCTTGCCGGACGCGCTGAATTCGACGTCCCGGCCGTCGGCGGCGGTGCCGCCGATCTTCACGGTCACGCTGTTTCCGGTGGCGTCCTTCATCTGGGAGGCGACGGTCCGCTTCCAGATCAGTTCGTACAGCTTGAACTGGTCGCCGGTCAGACCGGTCTCGGCGGGCGTGCGGAAACGATCACCCGAGGGCCGGATCGCCTCGTGCGCCTCCTGCGCGTTCTTGACCTTGCCGGCGTACGTGCGGGGCGTGTCCGGCAGGTACTGGGCGCCGTACAGCTGCGTGACCTGGGCGCGGGCGGCGGAGACCGCCGTGTCGCTCAGGGTCGTGGAGTCCGTACGCATGTACGTGATGTAGCCGTTCTCGTACAGCTTCTGAGCGACCTGCATGGTCGCCTTCGCGCCGAAGCCGAGCTTGCGGCTGGCCTCCTGCTGGAGCGTCGTCGTACGGAACGGAGCGTACGGCGAGCGGCGGTACGGCTTGGACTCGACGGACCGCACGGAGAAGCGGGTGTTCTCCAGGGCGGCGGCGAGGGCGCGGGCGTTCGCCTCGTCGAGGTGGAGGGTGTTCGCGCTCTTGAGCTGTCCCAGGGAGTCGAAGTCGCGGCCCTGCGCGACGCGCCTGCCGTCGACGGTCTGGAGGCGGGCGACCAGCGACGACGGGTCCGACGGGTCACCGGCGCGGCCGGTCGCGAAGGTCCCCGTCAGGTCCCAGTACTCGGCGGAACGAAACGCGATGCGCTCGCGTTCCCGCTCCACGACGAGCCGGGTGGCGACGGACTGGACGCGGCCCGCCGACAGGCGCGGCATGACCTTCTTCCACAGCACCGGCGAGACCTCGTAGCCGTAGAGGCGGTCGAGGATGCGGCGGGTCTCCTGGGCGTCGACCATGCGCTGGTTGAGGTCGCGCGGGTTGGCGACGGCCTCGCGGATCGCGTCCTTGGTGATCTCGTGGAACACCATCCGCTTGACCGGGACCTTGGGCTTCAGGACCTCCAGGAGGTGCCACGCGATGGCCTCGCCCTCGCGGTCCTCATCGGTGGCCAGGAAGAGTTCGTCGGAGTCCTTCAGCAGGTCCTTGAGCTTCTTGACCTGGGCCTTCTTGTCGGCGTTGACGACATAGATCGGCTCGAAGTCGTGTTCGACGTCCACGCCGAGGCGGCGGACCTCGCCGGTGTACTTCTCCGGCACCTCCGCGGCGCCGTTGGGGAGGTCGCGGATGTGCCCGACGCTCGCTTCGACGACGTAGCCGGGGCCGAGGTAGCCCTTGATCGTCTTCGCCTTGGCAGGCGACTCGACGATGACGAGTCGGCGGCCGCCCTGTGCGGTCTCGCTGGTCGGGGACAACTTCGCTCTTCTCTCCGGTCGACGCTGGGGCCTCCCCAGACCTTGGTCCAGGGGGCGTGGCGTTGCTCTGTGGCTCGCTCTAGTGACGCTGCGGAGTGTGACGGTACATCCCGCCCCCGTGTCAAACGGGAAAAGCTCACAACGGCCACTCGAACGGTAACCCGACTACCGCCCTTCCTGCCGCCCGGAGTCCTCAGCCGACCGCCCGTCCCTGTCCGGAGCGTGACGCTCCCCTTACTGGGACGACATGCTGCGGGCCGCCTTCACAGGCGGGTCAGGCAGTACGTTCCGAGGCCCAGCGCGATCACTGCGGCGAGGCCCGCGAGGGTCGCGGATGCGACCTGACTCACACCGAGGGCGACCGGCTCGCCGCGCCGGACCCGGGTGACGGTCCACACCAGCAGTGCGGCTCCGAACAGGGCGAACACCGCTCCCGCGAAGATCGCCGGTCCGCTCTCCATGACCCCGTGCGCCCCTTGTCTGCCGTCTGCGAGTGCCCAGCGCGGGGAGAGTGACACGTCCGGGCGGCGGGCGGGCGAACCAGAGGTGAACACCGGGCCGACAACACTCCGCGCGCCCCTTCGCGCGCCTCGGGGCGGTCGGGGCGGAGATATTTTTTTCCGGTCGATTACTTGCCGTCGGCATACCCCGGGAACGCCGGAATCCGATTCCCCCACTTCTTGGCCGGTTTCCGACGGCTGCGGTTCCGGGGGTTCCGGGGCGGGCAGTGGGCTGGGCTCAGGCCGCCGACGGCCGACTGGTGGGGGCGCGTGGGCCGGGCGCGCGGGCCTGGCAGGCGGGGCCGAGCCCGTGGGGGCGTCGGGTCGGCGGCCCGTCGGCTCGGCGAGGCTCGGTTCGGTTGGTTCGCGTCCTGGGACCCGCGACGCCAGCCCTCGTACCTGGCGGGTCGGATCGGGGCGGCCGGTGGCCCGCGGCACCGCGGTGCCCGGACACGTGGGACGCGTGGGTGGGGCGCCTCGGAGTCATCGGGCTCCCTGCGGCCCTCAGCCGGGCAGCCCTTGGTCCGGCCCTCAGTCCGCCCGCGCTCGACCGACCGGGCTCGGCCGGGCATCCCGACGCACCCGGCCCCTGAGCCCTCGGCCGCATGCCCACACGAGCCGGTGGCCTCGGCCCGGCACCCAGGCCCGCCGGTCTCGGCCTCGGCCCGGCGGCACCTCCAGGCAGCCGGACCCGGTCCGCTGGCCGTACAGCCTCGGCCCGATGCCCTGACCTGACCCCGGCGAGAACCCCGCGCCACGCCCTCGCCCAGCGGCCCCGGCGCCCTACGCCCTCGACCCAGCGGCCCCGGCCCTGCGACCACGGCCCCGACGATCTCGGTCCCGCGGAAGCCCAACGACCTCGCCCCAGCAGCTCGGGCGCCCAACAACCTCGGCCCAGCGCCTCGGCCCGTCGCAGGCACCCGGCCCCGGTCTCAGCCCGCCGGCTCCAGGAACCCCTGTTCCACCAGCAGCCGGATCTGTGCCGGTGTGCGGTCGCGCAGGATCACGGGGTCCTCGCCCATCAGCTGGGCGATGGCGTCCAGGATGCGGCCCGCGCTGAGGGTGCCGTCGCAGACGCCCGCGAAGCCGGCGCCGACCGTGTCCACCTTGGTGGCGCGGCGCATCCCGCGGTGTTGGCGCAGCACCACGTGCTCCGGGTCCTCGGCGCCGGGCAGCCCGACCTGCTCCTGGACCACCTCCGCGGCGAGCTTGAAGTGCCCGGCGAGCAGCGCAGCGTCGTCGTGCTCCCGCAGGTAGTCGAGGCGTTCGAAGTGAGCCCGGACCGTTTCCCCGAGCGGCTGTTCGATCGGGTGCGGCCACTCCTCCACGGTGACCGAGGGTTCGGCGGCCCCGGTCCTGCGCAGCGTGATCCAGCCGAAGCCCACCCCCTTGACCTTGCGCGCCTCGAACTCCTCCAGCCAGGCGTCGTACCGCGCCTGGTACTCGGCCGGGCCGGACCGGTGGTCACCGGCGTCCCTCAGCCACAGCTCGGCGTACTGCGTGACGTCCTGCACCTCGCGCTGCACGATCCACGCATCGCATCCGCGCGGCACCCACGACCTGAGCCTGTCCTGCCAGTCCTCCCCTTCCACGTGCTGCCAGTTGGCGAGGAACTGCGCGAACCCGCCCTCGTTCAGCCGTTCCCCCGCTCCCTGAACGAGCGAGCGGCACAGATCGTCCCCGCCCATCCCGCCGTCGCGGTACGTCAGCCGGGCGCCGGGCGAGATCACGAAGGGCGGGTTGGAGACGATCAGGTCGTGCGTCTCCCCCTCCTTGACGGGCTCGAACAGCGAGCCCTGGCGCAGGTCGGCGGCGGGGGCGCCGGACAGTGCGAGGGTCAGCGCGGTGATGTGCAGCGCGCGCGGGTTGAGGTCGGTCGCCGTCACGCGCGTGGCGTGCCGGCCGGCGTGCAGCGCCTGGATGCCGGATCCGGTGCCGAGGTCGAGCGCCGCGTTGACGGGGGTGCGGACGGTGATGCCCGCGAGGGTGGTGGACGCGCCGCCGACACCGAGGACGACGCCCTCCTCACGGCTGCCGATGCCGCCCGCGCCGCCGACCGCGCACCCCAGGTCGGACACGATGAACCAGTCCTCGCCGCCGGGCCCGCCGTACGGCCGCACGTCGACGGTCGCGGCGACGTCGCTCCCGGCGGCACCCCCCGGGCGCGTCAGCCAGCCGCTCTCCAGGCACTCGTCGACGGGCAGAACGTCCGCCACGCGCGCGTGCGGCACCGGTTGCTGTAGCAGGAACAGCCGTACAAGCGCTTCCAGGGGCGTGTCGCCGCGGGTCGCCCGGAGCGCGGGCACGGTCTCGCTGCGGGCCAGCGCCGCGTACGCGGGCGCGCCGAGCAGCTCGAGCAGCCCGTCGGCGGTGAAGGAGGCGCCGAGCAGGGCGTCGCGCAGCCGGGCGGCGACGTCGGGGCGGTCGGCGGACGGCAGGGAGGGCACAGTGGCGTTACTCACGCCCCCCATTGTGACCCGCGGGCCGGGCTCAGCCCGCGGCCGTCGGCGCCGAGGCCGAGGCGGACACCTTCTTGCAGCTCGCCTGCTTGGCGATGGCGTCCTTGACGTCGCCCTGCTCCAGGTTCTGAAGCGCGGTGGTACCGCTCTGGCTCTGCTTCTGGAGATCCGTCATCTGGGTCGCGATGTCGTGCAGCCCGGTGGCGAACTTGCCCTGGTTCTTCGTGTCCAGCGCGTCGACCTTCTTCTTCAGGTCGGCGTAGGCCGCGGAGAGGTCGTTGAGGTTCTTCACGGCGTCCTGCTGCCGCTTGGCGCCGCTGTCGACCCCGGGAGGCGCCCCGGCGCCGCTGATGGCCGACGCGAGCGCCTTGTAGCCGTCGGACATGTCCTGGAAGGCCTGGGAGTCGGTCTTCTGGATGGTCGCCGGAGGGTTGGAGGTGTCCGAGGCGGTCTTCGTGATGGCGGCGTTGGCGGCCTTGATCTTGGCGTCCTGTGCCGGCACCGCGTCGCAGACCTGCTTGGCCCACGCGTCCAGCTTCGGGTTGCCCTTGTCGCCGCCGCTACTGCATCCCGTCAACGCCACTGCCAGTACCGCACCGCCGGACAGCGCGGCCGCGAGCTTCTTGTTCACCGGTTTGGTCCCTTCCATGGCTCTCGGCCCCCGGAATCTACACGCCGGACGGCGGACGCCCCAGTAATAACATCCGTTAAGACCGTATTAGGACTGTTTGAACCATGAGAGAAGGCTCACGGTGAGGCGGCGCACACACGTGAAAGCGGGCGGAGGGCGCGCCAACGCGCGCCCTCCGCCCGCCCCTTGACCAGGGCATCCGTAAGACGGCCTACGAAACCACCGCAGGATCAGCCGACTTCGACACCCGCTCCGCGTTTCCCTCCTCGTCCCCCACGGCGATGCCGCGCCGCTTGGAGACGTACACCGCTCCGACGATCACGATGAACGCGAGGACCGCGATCGCGATCCGTACGCCGATGTTCTTGTCCTCTCCGTAGGAGAACTTGATCACCGCGGGCGCGATGAGCAGCGACACCAGGTTCATGACCTTCAGCAGGGGGTTGATCGCGGGACCGGCGGTGTCCTTGAAGGGGTCGCCGACCGTGTCGCCGATCACCGTCGCCGAGTGGGCCTCGCTGCCCTTGCCGCCGTGGTGGCCGTCCTCGACGAGCTTCTTGGCGTTGTCCCAGGCACCGCCGGAGTTGGCGAGGAACACCGCCATCAGTGTGCCCGCGCCGATCGCGCCCGCCAGGTACGAGCCGAGCGCACCGACGCCGAGCGTGAAGCCGATGAAGATCGGCGCCATGACGGCGAGCAGACCGGGCGTGGTGAGTTCCCGCAGGGCGTCCTTGGTGCAGATGTCGACGACCTTGCCGTACTCCGGCTTCTCGCTGAAGTCCATGATCCCGGGGTGCTCGCGGAACTGCCGCCGCACCTCGTACACCACGGAACCCGCCGACCGCGACACCGCATTGATCGCCAGCCCCGAGAAGAGGAAGACGACCGCCGCGCCCGCGATCAGGCCGACGAGGTTGTTGGGCTGGGAGATGTCCATGATCAGGCTCATCGGCGCGCCCGGTCCGGACAGTTTCTCGCCGACGTCCTGCGCGCCGGTGGTGATGGCGTCGCGGTACGACCCGAACAGTGCCGACGCCGCCAGCACGGCGGTGGCGATGGCGATGCCCTTGGTGATGGCCTTGGTGGTGTTGCCGACCGCGTCCAGGTTGGTGAGCACCTGCGCGCCCGCGCCCTCGACGTCACCGGACATCTCGGCGATGCCCTGCGCGTTGTCGGAGACCGGACCGAAGGTGTCCATGGCGACGATCACGCCGACCGTGGTGAGCAGGCCGGTGCCGGCCAGGGCCACCGCGAACAGGGCCAGCATGATCGACGTACCGCCGAGCAGGAACGCCCCGTACACGCCGAGGCCGATCAACAGGGCGGTGTAGACGGCCGATTCGAGACCGACCGAGATACCGGCGAGGACGACGGTGGCCGGGCCGGTGAGCGAGGTCTTGCCGATGTCCCGCACGGGACGGCGGTTGGTCTCGGTGAAGTAGCCGGTGAGCTGCTGGATCACGGCGGCGAGCAGGATGCCGATGGCCACCGCGACGAGGGCGAGGATCCGCGGGTCGCCGTCCTTGCCCTTGATCGCCGCGTCGGTGACGCCGTCGAGGTCGGCGTACTTGGCGGGGAGGTAGGTGAAGACCGCCGCCGCCACCAGGGCCAGCGAGATCACCGCGGAGATGAAGAAGCCGCGGTTGATCGCGGACATCCCGCTGCGGTCGGAACGGCGCGGGGCGACCGCGAAGATGCCGATCATCGCGGTGAGCACGCCGATCGCGGGCACCAGCAGCGGGAAGGCGAGCCCGGAGTCGCCGAACGCCGCCTTGCCGAGGATCAGCGCGGCGACCAGGGTCACGGCGTACGACTCGAAGAGGTCGGCCGCCATGCCCGCGCAGTCGCCGACGTTGTCGCCCACGTTGTCGGCGATGGTCGCGGCATTGCGCGGATCGTCCTCCGGAATGCCCTGTTCGACCTTGCCGACCAGGTCGGCGCCGACATCGGCGGCCTTGGTGAAGATGCCGCCGCCGACACGCATGAACATGGCGATGAGGGCGGCGCCGAGGCCGAAGCCCTCGAGCACCTTCGGCGCGTCGGCCGCGTACACCAGCACCACACAGGAGGCGCCCAGCAGGCCGAGCCCCACCGTGAACATGCCGACGACGCCGCCCGTGCGAAAAGCGATCTTCATGGCTTTGTGCGAGACGGTGGTGAGATCCTTTTCCGGCTCACCTTCCGCCGGAGTCGCTTCCCGGGCCGCCGCGGCTACGCGCACATTGCTGCGCACGGCGAGCCACATGCCGATATAGCCGGTGACCGCCGAGAACACGGCACCGATCAGGAAGAACACCGACCGTCCGGCACGCTGATTCCAGTCGTCCGCGGGCAGCAGCATGAGCAGGAAGAACACGAGGACGGCGAATACGCCGAGCGTGCGCAGCTGCCGGCCGAGATAGGCCTTGGCGCCTTCCTGGACCGCTTCCGCGATCTGCTTCATGCTGTCGGTGCCCTCGCCTGCCGCCAGCACCTGGCGCACCAGGACGCCCGCGACCACGAGCGCGGCCACCGCGACGGCCGCGATGACCGCCACGATGATCCGGTTGTCGTCGGTCAGGACTGCGGCTGCGAAGGTTGTGGGGTGGTCCAGCTGATGAGGGGTAGAAAGCCCCGCCATTCGTCCTCCTTGACGCTTGGGCTGAGCTCAAGATGTGGACGGATTCTAGGTACCGGAACCTGATCTAAACAGAGCGCGGTAAACGGAATTGGCCTTCACCTGCTCTTCAGCAAATGATCGACATCGCGCCACAGAACCCGAAAGCGGTAATGCCTCAAAAGCATTGACGCTTGATCAAATTATCGGCGGTTGATCGTGAATTCGTTCACGAATTCCGGCGTGTGTCGACAATAAGACAGGACACCGGGTGACGCCAGCGCAGGGCGACAACACAAAAGGACCCTGCTGAGCAGGGCCCTTCGGGTGATGCGGGGTCGTTCAGGCGAGTGCGACGGCCGGCGGTGTGGTCGGCCAGGTCATGCGGATCAGCCCGCCATGTTCCCCGGTGCTGACCTCCACGTCGTCGACGAGGCCGCTGATGACCGCCAGGCCCATCTCGTCCTCGTCGGCCTCCACGTCCGCATCCGGGGCGGCTCCGGCGGACGTCCCCGGGACCGCGTGCGGTGCCTCGTCGCCGACCTCGATGGAGAACTGTTTCTCCTCCTCGATCAAGGCCACCTTCACCGGCGCCGTGATGCCGACGCTCTGGTGCAGTCCGACGGCACGGGAGCAGGCCTCGCCCACGGCGAGCCGGACCTCGTCGAGGACGGCCTCGTCCACCCCGGCCCTGCGCGCCACCGCTGCCGCCACCAGCCGGGCGGTCCTGACGTGCTCGGGCAGCGCGCTGAAGCGGAGTTCGACGGTGGCCATGCATCCCCCTCGGAACATCGGGCTGCGGTCGGGGGCCGGGCCGTCGAGAGCCCGAGCCCCCTGATGAATCTTCTTCCGCCCGGGCGATCGACACCCGGGAGCGGACGGACCGGATCGACCGGGCGACCGGGTCGACGGCACACGAGGCCCAGGCCCCGCAGCACCTCGACGGCTCGGTCCGGCCGGCGGCCCGGGTTCGCCGCCACGCTCCGGGCCGCCTCAGCGGCTCCGCGGCGTGTCGTCGGCCCGGGACCGGCCGGTGACCGAGACCGGTCGGTCACCCGAGTCAGTCGGTTGCCGCCACCGCTTCCTCGACCGAGGTGTGAATCGGGAACACCTTGGTGAGACCGGTGATGCGGAAGATCTTCAGAATGCGCTCCTGGTTGCAGACCAGGCGCAGCGAGCCCTCATGGGCACGCACCCGCTTCAGGCCGCCGACCAGCACGCCGAGACCGGTGGAGTCGAGGAAGTCCACGCCCTCCATGTCGACGACGAGGTGGAAATTCCCGTCGTTCACCAGCTCGACCAGCTGCTCGCGCAACTTGGGCGCGGTATATACGTCGATTTCGCCACCGACCTCGACGACCGTACGATCGCCGACGGTACGGGTCGACAGGGACAGGTCCACGGATCCTCCAGCACCTTGCTATCGAGCGGTCGTCCCTCGGGCACCTCGGCTTGCGGCCCCCGGGACGCATCGCCAGCCGCGATGGCATTCAATCACTTACCGGCAGGCGTGCACGACGCCTTGGCTCCATTGTCCGTCACGCCAGTGACACACTCGGTGCCGATGGCCAAGAATCACCGAACCGATCGACCCCCGGCGGAACCCGTGTCCCGGTTCTCGCCGGGCACGGTCCTGGACCGGCTCGCCTCGGGACCGAGCCGGGCCTCGCGCATCACTCATACGGAGCACTTGCCCCCGCGCGCGGGTCGCCATGCCGTTTGGCCTGATCGAATTCGCCCGGAGGTGATCGCCGCCGTACAGGCGTGCGGCATCGAGCACCCCTGGGCCCACCAGGCACTCGCCGCCGAGCACGCCCTGGACGGCGACTCGGTGGTCGTCGCCACCGGCACGGCGTCCGGCAAGTCCCTGGCCTACCTCGTCCCCGTGCTGTCCACACTCCTGGACGGCTCGGAGGCGGCGAACGGCCGCGGCGCCACCGCCCTGTACCTGGCCCCGACCAAGGCCCTCGCGGCCGACCAGTGCCGTTCGGTGAAGGAACTTTCACAACCGCTGGCTTCCGCGATTCGCCCGGCCGTGTACGACGGCGATACTCCGTTCGAGGAACGCGAGTGGATCCGCCAGTACGCCAACTACGTCCTGACCAACCCCGACATGCTGCACCGCGGCATCCTCCCCTCCCACCCCCGCTGGGCCTCCTTCCTGAAGGCGCTCAAGTACGTCGTCATCGACGAGTGCCACACCTACCGGGGCGTCTTCGGCTCCCACGTCGCCCAGGTCCTGCGCCGGCTACGCCGCCTGTGCGCCCGCTACGGCGCCTCCCCGGTGTTCCTGCTGGCCTCGGCGACCGCCGCCGAGCCGTCCGTGGCCGCCCGCCGGCTGACCGGACTGCCGGTGGTCGAGGTCGCCGACGACGCCTCCCCGCGCGGGGAACTCGTCTTCGCCCTCTGGGAGCCCCCGCTGACCGAGCTGCACGGCGAGAAGGGCGCCCCGGTCCGCCGTACCGCCACCGCCGAGACGGCCGACCTGCTCACCGACCTCACCGTGCAGGGCGTCCGCTCCGTCGCCTTCGTACGTTCCCGGCGCGGGGCCGAACTGATCTCGGTGATCGCCCAGGAACGCCTGGCCGAGGTCGACCGCTCCCTCACCCGGCGTGTCGCCGCCTACCGGGGCGGCTACCTCCCCGAGGAGCGCCGCGCGCTGGAGCGTGCCCTGCACTCCGGCGAGCTCCTCGGGCTGGCCGCCACGACGGCCCTGGAGCTCGGTGTGGACGTCTCCGGCCTGGACGCCGTGGTGATCGCCGGGTACCCGGGCACGCGCGCGTCCCTGTGGCAGCAGGCGGGCCGGGCGGGCCGCTCCGGCCAGGGCGCCCTGGCGGTGCTGGTCGCCCGCGACGACCCGCTGGACACCTTCCTGGTCCACCACCCCGAGGCCCTGTTCGACCAGCCGGTGGAATCCACCGTCCTCGACCCCGACAACCCCTACGTCCTCGCCCCGCACCTGTGCGCGGCAGCCGCGGAGATCCCGCTGACCGACGACGACCTGGAGCTGTTCGGGCCCGCCTCCGCGGAGCTGCTGCCGCAGCTGGAGGCCGCGAAGCTGCTGCGCCGCCGTACGAAGGCCTGGCACTGGACCCGGCGGGAACGCGCCGCCGACCTGACCGACATCCGTGGCGAGGGCGGCCGGCCGGTGCAGGTCGTCGAGGCCGGCACCGGACGCCTCCTCGGCACCGTGGACGCCTCGGCCGCGCACTCGACGGTGCACGAGGGCGCCGTCCACCTGCACCAGGGCCTTACGTATCTGGTGCGTTCCCTGGACCTGGAGGACTCCGTCGCCCTGGTCGAGCAGGCCGATCCGCCGTACTCGACGGTCGCCCGCGACACGACGTCGATTTCCGTCCTGGAGACGGACACCGAGGTCCCCTGGGGCGCGGGACGGCTGTGCTACGGCTCGGTGGAGGTCACCAACCAGGTGGTGTCCTACCTGCGCCGGCGTGTCATCACCGGTGAAGTGCTGGGTGAGACGAAACTCGACCTCCCTCCTCGTACGCTGCGCACGCGCGCGGTGTGGTGGACGGTCACCGAGGACCAGCTGGACGAGGCCCGGATCAACCCGGAGATCCTCGGCGGCGCCCTGCACGCCGCCGAGCACGCCTCGATCGGCATGCTGCCGCTCTTCGCGACCTGCGACCGCTGGGACATCGGCGGGGTGTCGGTCCCCCTGCACCCCGACACGCTCCTGCCCACCGTCTTCGTGTACGACGGCCACCCCGGCGGCGCGGGCTTCGCGGAGCGCGCCTTCCACACCGCCCGCGACTGGCTCACCGCCACCCGCCAGGCCATCGCCTCGTGCGAGTGCGACGCCGGCTGTCCGTCCTGCATCCAGTCCCCCAAGTGCGGCAACGGCAACGATCCACTGCACAAGCGGGGCGCGGTGCGACTGCTCACGGTGCTGTTGCGGGAGGCTCCGGAGGAGAAGCCGGAGGAAGGGGAACTGGAGGACCTGGAGCAGGAGAAACCGGAGGAAGAGGATCCGGGAGGGGAGAAACCGGGAGAGGGGAAGCCGGTCCGGCAGGTCCCGCCCGCGATCTGACCTCCGCCGCGAACGGCCCCTGGCCGGACGCCGCCGTCACGTCCGCGGTCTCCCCCACGATCGCGCACCGCACCAGACGTGCCCCCTGGGCCCGCGCCACCCGGTCGGCCCGGGCGCAGGCCCCCGTGGTGCCGTCCGCCCAGTGGTCCGCCGCCGCGAGCGCCGCGAGATCGGCACCGCCGGCCGCGCGGTGCCGGACGACGAGGGCCTGCCCGAGGGCCAAGAGAACGCCGAAGACCACGCACAGCACCGCGATGGCGGCGACGCTCCAGACGGTCGCGGACCCCTGGTCGCGGCCGCGGCCCGGGAAATCGCGGCGGCCCGAGAAGTTCCGGAAGCGGCCCGGGAAACGGTCTCTCATGGTCCCGCCCCCACCCCCGTCCCGGCGGGCGCGGCAGGCGCGGCGGAGGCGGCGGGCGGCCCGGCGCCCACGGTGTCCTCCGCCGCGGCCACGGCCTCCTCCCGCACCTCGAAGGGCAGGCCGGACAGCACCGGCGGTCTCGCCACGACCGTCACCCGCACCTGTTCCCCCTCCCTGGCCACGGTGATCTTCGCGCCGTCCGGTGCCGCCTCACGCGTCACCGCAACCACCGCGTCCGGGGCGTCCTGACGGGCCGCCGCCCGGGCGCCGGTGCGCGCGGCGTCCACGCACTGGAGCTGCGCGGCCATCGCGAGCAGTCCCCAGACCAACGCCATGGTGAACGCCACCAGCACCGGGAGCACCACGGCCGCCTCCGCGGTCACGAACCCGCCATCCGTGCTCCGTCCCCGGGCGCGCCCTCGGTCCCGCACCCGGGCGCGCCCGCACCGGCGGTCACATCCGCGCACTGAGGGCTCGTTTCACGATGTCCTGCAGTTCCGTCCGGACCTGCCCGCTCGTCACGACCTCGTAGAGCAGCATGGCGAACCCCACCGCCGCGACGATGCCCATGGCGTACTCCGAGGTGACCATGCCCGCGTCCCGGCGCCACCGCGCCCGCAGCCGTCGCCCCGCGTCTTTCGGCTTCATGCTCATGCTGGCCCCCGTGTTCCTGCTCATCTCAACTCCCGTGCTCCTGTGAGGTTCGTTCCAACGACCGCTTCTGATCACTTCGCCGGTTGCTTCACTTCGCGCCACCCCCTCCCACCACGCCGCTCGCCAGCCCGATCACCACCGGCAGTACGCCGACCGCGATGAAGGCGGGCAGGAAACACAGCCCCACCGGGGCGCTCACCAGAACGGCCGCCCGTCTGGCCCGTGCGGTCGCGGCCCGTGCCCAGTCCGCGCGCGCGTCCACCGCGAGCCGCGCGACCGGTGTGGCCGCCGGGAGCCCCGACTCGTTGGCCCGCTCCAGCAGCCGGGCCAGGGCGCCGGCGCCCGGCACCGAGGCCAACCGGCGCCAGCCGTCCGCCGGTTCGCCGCCCAGGCGCACCTCCGCGGCGCCCTGTGCCAGCGCCTCCCCGACGGGGCCTCCGAGGGCCTCGCCCACGGCCCGGGCGGCGGCCACCGGTCCCGCTCCGGCCGCGATGCAGGCGGCCAGGAGATCGGCGGCGAGCGGAAGTTGGCGGGCGGCCGCCGCGGCGTCGAACCGCACCGCCCGGGCCGCGTCGTCCCCCTGCCTCCTCCGCCACCGCCACAGCACCACGGCGGCCACCAGGCCCACCGTGGCCCCGCCGGCGCCCCCGACCAGAACCCACCCGGTGGCCACCACGCCGGCCATGGGCAGCCATCGCCGTAGGGCACCCCGTACGTCCGCGGACGGTCGCGGGGGCGGGGCTTGCAAGGCCAGCAGCTCGGCCAGGCGCCGCCGCGCCCAGCGCCTGCGCCGTGCCATCTCGATTCGCCGCACCAGCCATCCGAGGGCCACGACCGCCGAGACCGCCATCCCCAGCCTGTGGACGAGTTCGGTGCTCATACCGCCTCCGCCGCGCGCACGATCCGCGCCGACCACCACAGCCCGGCGGCCTCCAGCAGTCCGCCGAGCAGCAGACAGCCCATCCCCGCCCCGCTGTGCAGCAGGACGTGCAGAGGGTCGGCGCCCATGGCCGTACCGAGCAGGAGACCGAGGGCCGGCAGGCCGGCGAGCATCACCGTCGTGGCCCGCGCACCCGCCAACTGAGCGCGCAGGTCGGCACGTTGGTCCCGTTCGGCGCGCAGCGCCGTGCCGAGCCGGTCGAGGCCCGCCGCGAGCCCGGCGCCCTGGTCCACCGCCACCCGCCAGCAGGCCGCGAGCCCCAGCAGCCCCTCGGCGCCCGGTTGCCGGGCCGCCCCCGCCAGCACGCCCGGTACGTCGCCGCCGAACCTCGCCGCCGCGAGCACGGCCGCCTGCGCCTCGCCGAGCCCGCCGGAGTCCCGCGCGGCGTACAACAGCGCCTCACCCGGCTGCCGTCCGGCGCGCACCTCCCCCGCGAGCACCCCGCACAACGCGATCACGGCGTCCCCGCGCCGCGCACGCGCCCGCCGTGCCTCCCTGGCCAGCCGCATCCGGCGCAGCACCGGCACCCCGGCCGCCCCCGCGACGACCGGGACGACCGAGGCGCCCAGCAGCGCCAGCACCAGCCCGACGCCCAGCGCCCACCACTCGCCCCGCAACCGGCCGCCCAGGCGCCGTAGTTCACCCACGACCTGCCGGGCGGAGGGCGGACCGGCCCCCACCACT
Source organism: Streptomyces sp. NPDC001480 (assembly GCF_042894725.1). Classification (NCBI taxonomy): domain Bacteria; kingdom Bacillati; phylum Actinomycetota; class Actinomycetes; order Kitasatosporales; family Streptomycetaceae; genus Streptomyces; species Streptomyces sp. NPDC001480. The sequence continues at coordinate 135,284 of NZ_JBIAVX010000008.1, forward strand.
CCACCGCTCGCGAGCAGCAGCCGTGCCCGCCGTGCCCCGTAGTGCCGTCCGCCCGTCAGCCACGCCGCCGCTCCGACGCACGCCAGAGCGGCGCCCAAGGCCACCTCAGCCGTCGAGACCTCACCCATGTCCCTCGCCTCCTTCGTCTCCGTGACCGTTCGTCTCGCGGCCCGGTTCGTCTTCGACGTCGCTTCCGAGCAGCCCGCGCAGCCGCTCCCATCCCCGCTCCCGTGCGAAGGCCTCGGGGCCCCAGCGCAGCGCCGGCACCGTCCGCACCAGCCCGGAGGGGTCCCGCTCCAGCACGTGCACCTCGGAGATGCGGCGCCGGCCGGCCCGGTCGCGCACGAGGTGCAGCACCACCGACAGCGCGGCCGCCAACTGGCTGTGCAGCGCGGCCCGGTCGAGCCCGGCGGCCGTGCCCAGCGCCTCCAGGCGGGCCGGTACGTCCGCCGCGGCGTTGGCGTGGACCGTGCCGCAGCCGCCTTCGTGTCCCGTGTTCAGCGCGGCCAGCAGATGCACCACCTCGGGGCCGCGGACCTCGCCCACGACGAGCCGGTCGGGGCGCATCCGCAGCGCTTGGCGCACCAGGTCCTCGAGGGTGACCAGGCCCGCGCCCTCCTGGTTGGCGGGTCTGGTCTCCAGCCGTACGACGTGCGGATGCTCGGGTCGCAGCTCGGCGGAGTCCTCGGCGAGCACGATCCGCTCACCGGGCCCGACCAGTCCGAGCAGCGCGCTCAGCAGCGTCGTCTTTCCGCTGCCTGTGCCGCCGCTGACCAGGAAGGACAGTCGCGCCCGCAGCAGCGCCCGCAGGATCCGGTCCCCGCCGGGCGGCACCGTGCCCGCGGCGACCAGTTCGTCGAGCGTGAACGCCCGGGGCCGTACCACCCGCAGGGACAGACAGGTGCAGCCGACGGCCACCGGGGGCAGCACCGCGTGCAGCCGTGTTCCGTCGGGCAGCCGGGCGTCGGCCCAGGGGCGGGCGTCGTCGAGCCGGCGTCCGGCCACCGCGGCCAGCCGCTGCGCGAGGCGTCGGACGGCCGCCGCGTCGGGGAAGGTCACGCCGGTGAGCTCCAGTCCGCCACCGCGGTCCACCCACACCCGGTCCGGGGCCGACACCAGGACGTCGGTGACCGACGGATCGACGAGCAGTGGCTCCAGCGGCCCGCTGCCCACCAGCTCGGACCGCAGCTCGGCGGCGGCTCCGAGGACTTCGGCGTCGCCGAGCACCCGTCCCTGTTCCCGCAGCGCCTGTGCCACGCGCGCGGGTGTCGGTTCCGCTCCGCTCTCGGCCAGCCACCGTCGCACGCCGTCGAGCAGCGCCGGGGAGTCCGCCCGTTCGAGCTGGGCAAACGTGTTCATGCGCCACCCGCCTCCACCAGGGCCTGCTCCCAGAACCGCGTGCAGAAGCGCGCCAGCGGCCCGCGGCCGGCCGCACCGGGTGGTTTGCCGCCGCCGTCCGGGCGCATCAGCCCTGGTTCGACGGGCACCTCGCCGGCCAGGGGCAGGCCGAGCAGCCGGGCCACCTCTCGGTCGTCGAGTCCGGGCGCGTACGGTCCGCGTACCGCGACTCTGAGGTCGCGCAGGACCATGCCGACGGCGGACGCCACCCGTCCGGCCGCCGCGACGGCACGCAGTTCGGCGGGCACGACGAGGAGCGCGAGGTCGATCTGGGCGAGCGCCTCGGCGACCCCGTCGTCCAGGCGGCGCGGCAGGTCGACGACGACGGTGCCCCCGCGCCGCCGGGCCGCGGCGAGCACCGCCCGCACGGCCTGGGGCGGGATGGCGACGCAGTCACCGCGGTCCCAGCTGAGCACCCGCAGGGAGTGCAGCCGGGGCAGCGACTCCTCCAGGGCACCGCCGCCGACCCGGCCGCGTGAGGCCGCGAAGGCGGGCCAGCGCAGCCCGTCGGCGCTCTCTCCGCCGAGGAGTACGTCGAGTCCGCCGCCGAGCGGATCGGCGTCGACGAGCAGGGTGCGCTGTCCCTCGCGCGCGGAGGTGACGGCCAGGGCGCAGGCCAGCGTGGACGCGCCGGCCCCGCCTCGGCCGCCGATGACGCCGACGGTCAGCGCCGGGCGGCCCACGCCCTCGGCGACGTCGGCGATGCGGTCGACCAGCCACTGCTCGCCCTCGGGAAGCATGAGGACGTTGTCGGCGCCGATCTGGACAGCCCGTTTCCAGACGCCGGCGTCGTCCTGGTCGCGGCCGACGAGTACCACCCCCTGCCGACGGGCGGCCCCGCGGACGCGGTGCGCCGCGTCGTCACCGACCAGTACGAGCGGCGCCGCTTCCCAGCCGCCTCCGCGTTCCGGTGCCCCGTGATGGACCTCGGGTGTGGCTCCGGCCGCCGCGCACAGACGCAGCAGGTCGTCGAGGAGGCCGGGGTCCTCGGTGATGATCAGTGGCTGCCCGGCACCGGCGGGCTGCGGATCATGAGTTGCGGTCTTGGCCATGGTGCGTTCCCCCTTCGCCGCGTCGTGCACGCAGTCCTCTGCGGCCACGCGATTCCCAAATGTGTGAAGAACCGGCAAGCGGTCTCCATATGAGCGACCGATACAAACCGGCCATTGACGCTCCGGCAAACAGGACCGGCCATGAACTCGCCGCGGTCGGAGCGCGCTGGAATCACGGTGCAGCGATCCCGGAAATCGTGTGGATCTTGGTGGAAAACTGTGGACAACTCGGCAGTTGTGAATATCGCCATCACCCATACCGGTGACCCTTGCAACCGACCCCGGTTCGACTTCCGCAGAGCAGCCCGTCGGCTACCGTGAGTAACGAATCATGAGCATGCAGAGACGTGGCCACCGTCGGACACCGACGGCCCGGCAACCGCTTGAAGGAAGAAGAAAACCCACCCGGACATGCGACGACCCCCGCCGGGGGGGAGAGCGGGGGTCGTCCCCACGGCCGACTCGGGGGGGGAGGAGTCGGACCGGGTTAGCACGGTCGCGAACGATCCGTGACTTCCATGGTGTACCCGAGAGCCCTCTCAGGCAAACCCACACGCCCCACCTTACGCCGAATGGTGGGCGCCTATGCTCAGGGTCGTGGAAAACCACTCCTTGCCCCGCACAGCGGCCTTCTTTGACCTGGACAAGACGGTCATTGCGAAGTCGAGCACACTCACGTTCAGCAAGTCGTTCTACCAAGGCGGACTGATCAACCGACGGGCCGCGCTGCGTACCGCATATGCGCAGTTCGTCTTCCTGGTCGGCGGACTCGACCACGACCAGATGGAGCGCATGCGCGAGTACTTGTCGACGCTGTGCCGCGGCTGGAACGTGCAGCAGGTGAAGGAACTCGTCGCCGAGACCCTGCACGAGCTGATCGACCCGCTCATCTACGACGAGGCCGCCTCCCTCATAGAGAGGCATCACACGGCCGGACGCGACGTGGTGATCGTCTCCACGTCGGGTGCCGAGGTGGTGGAGCCGATCGGCGAGCTGCTCGGAGCGGACCGGGTGGTGGCCACCCGCATGGTCGTGGGCGACGACGGCTGCTTCACCGGCGAGGTGGAGTACTACGCCTACGGCCCCACGAAGGCCGAGGCGATCAGGGAGCTGGCCGAGTCGGAGAGGTACGACCTCGCCCGTTGCTACGCCTACAGCGACTCGGCGACCGATCTTCCGATGCTCGAGACCGTCGGCCATCCGCACGCCGTGAACCCCGACCGCGCCCTGCGCCGCGAGGCACTCGCGCGCGGGTGGCCCATTCTGGACTTCCACCGGCCGGTGCGGCTCAAGAAGCGACTGCCCACGCTGTCCGTACCGCCGAGACCGACCCTGGTCGCTGCGGCGGCGATAGGAGCGGCGGCCACCGCGGGCCTCGTCTGGTACGCCAGCAGGCGCCGCAGCTCAGCGATCTGAACCATTTGTGACTGCTTTTGACCTAAAAGTAAAGAACCGTGGGCAGGGGTTCCACTTGCTCCGGGCTTGCAGTACAAAGGACTTAACGGCCCGCGAGACCGAAGGACATCCGAGAGGATCACCTTTAAAACGCATTTGGCCCCACGGACCGAGCATGAACATCGGGCACCCACGCGACGTCGACCCGTCGATTACGGGCCAGCCGCACCAGGTGACGGGCAAAGTTCCCGACCTGATGGGCAACATATCGAGGACGCCTGGTAACTCGGTGATCATGCCAGCGGCGGTACGAGCACTCGTACCGCCGCAACCCTGTTCAGGCCGCCCCGCGCTGTAGCGCCTCGCACACCGCGGTCGACTCGCGCACGCCCAGCTCCACCGCCCTGCCGCAGTGGGCGATCCAGGCCGCCATGCCCTCCGGGGTTCCGGAGACATACCCGTCCAGGGCCGCCAGGTACGCGGCCCGGCCCAGCTCGGCGTAGCCCACCTCGGCCGGGCAGACCGCCTTCGGGTCCAGGCCACTGCCGATCAGGACGATCCGCTCGGCCGCCCGCGCGACCAGGCCGTTGTGGGACACGAAGGGGCGCAGCGCGAGCAGCTCACCGTGCACGACCGCGGCCGTCACCAGCGCGGGCGCGGAACTGCCCGCGATGATCAGCTGGGAGAGGCCCTCCAGCCGCCCGGACACCTCAGCCGCGTCCGGCAGCGGCACCTCGACCAGCGGCTCGTCGACCGGCTCGCCCGCCCGGCGCGGCCGGCCGACCTCGTCACCCTTGTCCGCCGCGGCGACCAGATGCAGCCGGGCCAGCACCCGCAGGGGCGACTGCCGCCAGATGGACAGCAACTGGCCGGCTTCCGCGGTCAGCCGCAGGGCCGCGCCCACCACGCGCGCCTCGTCGTCGCCACTGAAGTCGGTCCGCCGGCGCACCTCCTCCAGGGCCCAGTCGGCACCGGACAGCGCCGCGGAGCCACGGGCCCCGCGCAGTGCCGCTTCGGAGGTGATCGCGTTGCTGCGGCGCCGCATGATCCGGTGCCCGTAGACCCGGTCCACGGCCTTGCGCACGGACTCCACGGACTCGGCCACACCGGGCAGCGAGCCCAGGGCCGCGAGCGGATCGGCGGACGCGCCTGTCGTACTCATGAGTACGACCCTACGCACCCCGGCGCCGCACCCCACGAAGGAGTGGTCTTCTTCACTCCTCTCTGCACTGAGCGCCATCAGGTGACTACTCTTGGTGAACATGAAAATTGCTTTCGTCGGGAAGGGCGGCAGCGGCAAGACCACACTGTCCTCCCTCTTCATCCGCCACCTCGTGGCGGCCGGCGCGCCGGTGGTCGCCGTCGACGCCGACATCAACCAGCACCTCGGCGCCGCACTCGGCCTCGACGACGCGCAGGCGGCCGCGCTGCCCGCCATGGGCGAGCAGCTGTCGCTGATCAAGAACCACCTGCGCGGCAACAATCCCCGTATCGCCTCCGCCGCGACGATGATCAAGACGACCCCGCCCGGCCAGGGCTCGCGCCTGCTGCGGGTGCGAGAGCCCAACCCGGTGTACGACGCCTGCGCACGACCGGTGGAACTCGACGGCGGCGCCGTCCGTTTGATGGTCACGGGCTCCTTCACGGACGCCGACCTGGGGGTCGCCTGCTACCACTCCAAGACGGGAGCGGTGGAGCTCTTCCTGAACCACCTGGTCGACGGCCGCGACGAGTACGTCGTGGTCGACATGACGGCGGGCTCGGACTCCTTCGCCTCCGGCATGTTCACCCGCTTCGACATCACGTACCTCGTGGCCGAACCGACCCGGAAGGGGGTCTCCGTCTATCGCCAGTACAAGGAGTACGCCCGCGACTTCGGCGTGACCCTGAAGGTCGTCGGCAACAAGGTGCAGGGTCAGGAGGACCTCGACTTCCTGCGCGCGGAAGTCGGGGACGACCTGCTGGTGACCGTCGGGCACTCGGACTGGGTGCGCGCGATGGAGAAGGGCCGACCACCGCGGTTCGAGCTCCTGGAGGATGCCAACAGCCACGCTCTGCGCACCCTCCGGACCGCCGCCGACGCGACGTACGAGCTGCGGGACTGGGAGCGGTACACGCGCCAGATGGTGCACTTCCACCTCAGGAACGCGCAGTCCTGGGGCAACGAGCGCACCGGGGCCGACCTGGCGGCGCAGGTCGACCCCGGCTTCGTGCTCAGCGAGGCGGTGGCCGCTCCCGCCTGACGGCCACCGCCCCGGTGCTCACTGCGGGACCGCCGGCGCCCCCGGCACTCCCTTCGGCGCCGGGGCGGTGCGGCCCGACAGGAAGGACGCCCAGCCCTGCCTGGGAGCCTCGCCCACCTTCAGGGTGCGCAGCCTGGCCAGCACCTGCGGGTCCTGGGCGTCCAGCCAGTCGGCGAGTTGCCGGAAGGAGACACACCGCACCTCGGGCTTGTTGCACACCTGCTCGACGACCTGGTCGATGGCGTGCATGTAGGTGCCGCCGTTCCAGGACTCGAAGTGGTTGCCGATGATCAGGGGTGCCCTGTTGCCGTCGTAGGCGCGGTAGAAGCCCTTGAGAAGGCCGTCGCGCATCTGGTCGCCCCAGTAGCCGTACTTGGCCGGGTCTCCCTGGGTCGAGGTGCCGGACTGGTTGACCATGAAGTTGTAGTCCATGGTCAACTGCTCGTAGGAATGCCCGGGAAAGGGCACGAGCTGCATCGACAGATCCCACAGGCCGTGCTTCTTCTTCTGCCAGACCTGGTCGTCGACCCCGCTGGTGTCATAGCGGAAGCCGAGTTCGCTGGCCGCCTTCATGAAGTTCTTCTGCCCTTCCAGGCAGGGGGTGCGGGCCCCGATGAGCTCCTTGTCGTAGTCGAAGGGCAGCGGAGCCGCCTTCGTCATGCCAGTGTTGGTCTTCCAGGTCTTCACGAACTGCTTGGCCTGGGCGATCTCGCTCTTCCACTCCGCCACCGACCACTTGCCGACCCCGCCGTCCTCGCCGCAGAAGTGGCCGTTGAAGTGGGTGCCGATCTCGTTGCCCTCCTCCCAGGCCAGGCGCAGTTGTGTGACGGTGTCGGCGATGCCCTGCTCGTCGTTGAAGCCGATCTCGGAGCTGCCCGGCGGGTGTTGCGGCGGCGTGTAGAGGTCGCGCTTCTCCTTCGGCAGCATGTACACGCCGCTGAGGAAGTACGTCATCGTCGCGTTGTTGGCCTTGGCGACGCCGCGGAAGTGGGAGAACAGCTTCTGACTGTCCTCGCCCGCCCCGTCCCAGGAGAAGACCACGAACTGCGGCGGCTTCTGACCGGGTTCGAGCCGCTCGGGTCTGGGCAGATGCGGCTGCGAGCCGGTGTACGCGGTGGAGCCGTCGCCGATCAGTTGGAACACGCTGTTGGGCGCTGGTGCTCCCTTCTGCGGGCCGGGCGCCCCTTCCTTCGAACCGCTGGAGCCGCCGGCGCAACCGGCCAGCGACGCGGCACAGGCCGCGGCGGCCATGGCTCCCGCGGCGATCCTCTGGGTGGCGGCCATGTTCCGCCCACCTTCTTCCTTCTCTCAGACAAACGCTGACGAGGGCGTTTTGTGGTGGTCTGCTGGTTTTGCCGACAGTGCCGTCAAGGTCGCACGAGGCCGAGAAAGGAATTAATACGACAAGCCGATAAAAAGCTCACGCCACTCGGGCGAGTGAACTAATGCGCCATTTGCGCCAAGAGTCCTTGCGTGACTTTTACTCCGTATTACGATTCATTTACCGAACGTTGATTCATGCGTTGATCCATCCCGCCACTGCACGCCGTGACCCACGGCCGCGACCAGTTCCGCGACCGCGCTGCCCCGGAGGAGACGGGAAACATGTCAGCCTGCGCACCCACCCAGCCCCAGACCCCGGCGCGAACCGAGCGCCCCCACCAGCCGCACAGTCCACCCCGCCGCTTTCGCCTCGCCGGCGCCGACGCGTCCGCGTCGATCGCCGTCTTCCTCATCGCCCTGCCCCTGTCCCTCGGTATCGCCCTCGCCACGGGCGCCCCGCTCCAGGCCGGGCTGGTCGCCGCCGCCGTCGGCGGGATCGTCGCCGGGCGGCTCGGCGGCTGCCCGCTCCAGGTCAGCGGCCCCGCCGCCGGACTCACCGTCGTCACGGCCGACTTGATCGGCCGCTACGGATGGCGGACGACGTGCGGCATCACCGTCCTCGCCGGTCTCGCCCAGCTCGGCCTGGGCTGCCTGCGCGTGGCACGCTCGGCGCTCGCCGTGAGCCCGGCCGTGGTGCACGGCATGCTCGCCGGCATCGGCGTCACCATCGCCGTCGCCCAGCTGCACATCGTGCTCGGCGGCAGCCCGCACAGTTCCGTCCTCGACAACGTCCAAGCCCTGCCCGGGCAGTTGGTCCAGGTGCGGCCCGCCGCCGTCATGGTGAGCGCACTGACGCTGGCCCTGCTGCTGGCCTGGCCGAGACTGCCCGGCCGCCCCGGTCGTCTGCTGCGCGGAATCCCGGCCGCGCTCGTCGCCGTCGCCGGGGCCACCGCGACCGCCTCGCTCACCGGGCTGACGCTGCCCCGAGTCGACCTGCCGTCCTGGCGCAGCCATGCCCTGGCCGGGCTGCCCGAGGGACCGGTGACCGGCATCGCCGCCGCCGTGCTGACCACCACCCTGGTGTGCAGCGTGCAGTCGCTCCTCGGGGCGGTCGCCGTGGACAAGCTGGTCGCCGGGCGTACCGGTCCGCAGGCCCGCGTCGGCCGCTCGAACCTGGACCGGGAGCTGCTGGGCCAGGGTTCCGCCAACATCGTCTCCGGGGCGCTCGGCGGACTACCGGTCGCGGGGGTCGCCGTGCGGAGCTCCGCGAATGTTCGCAACGGCGCCGTGAGCCGGAACTCCACGATGCTGCACGGCGTTCTCGTAGTAGTCGCCGCGCTGCTGATGGTCCCGATCCTGGAGCTCATTCCGCTCGCCTCGCTCGCCGCCCTGGTGATGGCCGTCGGCATCCAGATGGTGTCCCTGCACCACATCCGCACGGTGACCCGCCACCGGGAGGTGCTGGTGTACGCCGCCACCACCCTCGGCGTGGTCTTCCTGGGTGTCCTGGAGGGAGTGGTGTCGGGGGTCGCCGTGGCCGTCGCCGTCGCCCTGCACCGCCTCGCCCGCACCCGCATCACGCACGACCAGAAGGGAGGAGTCCATCACATCCACGTAAGAGGCCAGTTGACGTTCCTCGCGGTGCCCCAGCTCAGCCGAGCCCTGCATCTCGTACCCCAAGGCGCCCACGCTGTCGTGGAGTTGGACGGTTCGTTCATGGACCACGCGGCGTACGAGTCACTGCGGGACTGGCAGCACGCGCACACCGCGCAGGGCGGCTCCGCCGAACTGACGGGCCGCCGGGGCGGTGTCCGGACCGCCACGTCCGAACACCGCGGATCCAGCACCGACGGCAGAACCGCTGGCAGAACCGACGCCAGCCCCGACGACAGAACCGACGCCAGCCCTGACAGCAGATCGGACAACAGACCCGACGACAGACCCGACGACAGCAACGACCGCAGGCACGATCTGGCACGCGGCATCAGCGCGTTCCAGCGCGACACCGCGCCCCTGGTGCGGGGCGAGCTGGCGCGGCTGGCGCGGGAGGGGCAGCGGCCGTCCCAGCTCTTCCTCACCTGCGCCGACTCGCGGCTCGTCACCTCGATGATCACCTCCAGTGGTCCGGGCGACCTCTTCGTCGTGCGCAATGTCGGCAACCTGGTCCCGCTGCCGGGGCAGGAGAGAGGCGACGACTCGGTGGCGGCCGCCATCGAGTACGCGGTGGACGTGCTGAAGGTGCGCTCCATCACGGTGTGCGGGCACTCCGGGTGCGGGGCCATGCAGGCTCTGCTCGACTCCGAGCCGGGCGGCGCGCGGACATCGCTGAGGCGGTGGCTGCGGCACGGACTGCCGAGCCTGGAGCGCATGGCCGACGGCACCCGCCCCGGGGCACGGCTGGCCGGCCGGTCCGCCGTTGACGCGGTGGAGCAGCTCTGCCTGGCCAACGTGGTCCAGCAACTGGAGCACCTGCGTGCGCACGAGTCGGTCGCGCGGGCTCTGCGGGACGGAGCGTTGGAGCTGCACGGGATGTACTTCCACGTGGGCGACGCCCAGGCGTATCTGCTCGACGGGGCGAACGGGGCCGAGTTGTTCGAGCATGTGCGGGAGGCGGATCTGCCGGCGTGACCCGCCCCCTCCGCGGACGGCCTCCCCCGTGGGGCCGCCCGCGGAGGGGCCAGGGGTCTGCCTGGCCGACGGCCACGGGCTCCGGCTTGCAGGGTGCGATCTTGCCCTTGACCGCGTAGAACATCCCGCTCGGCATCGCCTTGGGGTTCTTCTGGCTGAGGTTCTCGATCGCCAGGGTGTCGCCCGGGTGCAGGGTGACCTTCATGATGTGCCCCGGGTCGGGCTCGCCGGTCGGGACGGAGCCCGCCTTGGGTGGCTTGCCGAGGTAGCCCCGAACCAACGTGTTCGACAGCAGCTCACCGCGTGGCTGTGCGCACTGGTGGCCGTACGCAAGGTCGTCGATGGCGACGTGGATGCCGTCGGCACGCAGCCGTTCGGCGAGTTCGCGCTGGCCCGCCGGGCCGATGCCGACCTTCAGCAGGCTGAAGGTGACCTACCGTCGTGGTGGCGGTCCACCGCGTACGCCGGTGAGTCGGCCGGGGAGCCGGGCGCCGGCACCATCGCGAGCCCGGCGACCGCGCAGGCGCCGGCGGCGAGGGCGAGACGGCGGCGGGTGAACAGCGGCCGGTCCGAAGCGGGTGCCCCGGTCCGGCCGGTGTGCTCGCCTGCGTCGAGCGCCCGCCGTGCGACCTCGCGTCGCTCGATCTCTGCCTGCAACTCCGTCAGCAGCCGGTCCTCGAACACCGCCTTTGTGGTGATGCCTCTCCCTCGGTTCCTCCGTTGACGTATGACAGTGACGCGCCCCTCGCGCCCGGGACGGGCTGTTCCGCGTCCGTGCGCAGGGACTTGCGGGCCCGGTGGAGGCGGGGAGCCGTACGCGGGCGGTGACCTGGCGGATGCCGAGCGCGGCCGCCGCCTCGGTGACCGTGAGCTGATCGACCGCGATCAGCTGGTCGACCTTGTCCTCGAGGCGGGAGATGTCGTCGCCCTCCAGCAACCGCCGCCCCGAGATGCGCCGGACGCGCTCGGTCTCCCGGGCCACGCGGCGGTGCTCACCGGAGACGACGATGGGGGTCCCCCGGCTCGCGCGAAGCCGAGAGCTGGGGAAAGGGCGATGCCGTGGAGCCAGGCCGTCTCGCTGTCCCGGGCCGGGCGGTAGGTGTGGGCCGAGTCCAGGACCGCGGGGAAGACCTCGGCCGTCAGGTCGGCCACCGTAGGGGCGTCGGCGACACGCCGGGCCACGAAAGATGTCACCGCATCCACGTGGCGCCGGTAGAAATCTTCGAAGAGCTGTGGGTCGCGGGCCGCCGCAGCCGGCCCGCCCCGTATCCCTTCCACTCGGTCTCCCCATCGTCGTCGGTGGCGGTTCGTCTGTACTTGGGCCGGGGCGTGGAAGGCGTTACAAGTGCGGACCGAGAGAGCAGCCCATATATAGGTCTAAACCAATTTTCCGTCGGCCCTTGTCACCGGACCCCCGGGTCTGATGAGCTGTGGCCTGGGACACAACGGACACCCTGCGATTGGGAGATGTCGTGAGCAACGAAAGCCTGGCCAACCTGCTCAAGGAAGAGCGCAGGTTCGCGCCGCCCGCCGAACTGGCCGCGAACGCCAACGTCACGGCGGAGGCGTACGAACAGGCCAAGGCTGACAGGCTCGGCTTCTGGGCCGAGCAGGCACGCCGGCTGACCTGGGCCACCGAGCCCACCGAGACGCTGGACTGGTCGAACCCGCCGTTCGCCAAGTGGTTCAAGGACGGCAGGCTCAACGTCGCCTACAACTGCGTGGACCGCCATGTGGAGGCGGGGCTCGGCGACCGGGTCGCCATCCACTTCGAGGGCGAGCCCGGCGACAGCCGCGCGATCACCTACGCCGAGCTGAAGGACGAGGTGTCCAGGGCGGCCAACGCGCTGCTGGAGCTGGGAGTCCAGAAGGGCGACCGGGTCGCGATCTACATGCCGATGATCCCGGAGACCGCGATCGCGATGCTGGCCTCGGCCCGGATCGGCGCCGCGCACTCGGTCGTCTTCGGCGGCTTCTCCGCGGACGCGCTCGCGACCCGTATCCAGGACGCCGACGCCAAGGTCGTCATCACCGCCGACGGCGGGTACCGGCGCGGCAAGCCGTCCGCGCTCAAGCCGGCCGTGGACGAGGCGATCGCCAAGGTCGACAACGTCGAGCACGTGCTCGTGGTCCGCCGCACCGGCCAGGAGGTCGCCTGGAACGGCGAGCGGGACGTGTGGTGGCACGAGGCCGTCGACCGGCAGTCCGCCGAGCACACCCCGGAGGCGTTCGAGGCGGAGCACCCGCTGTTCATCCTCTACACCTCGGGTACGACGGGGAAGCCCAAGGGCATCCTGCACACCTCCGGCGGCTATCTGACGCAGACGGCGTACACGCACTGGGCGGTGTTCGACCTCAAGCCGGAGACGGACGTCTACTGGTGCACGGCCGACGTCGGCTGGGTCACCGGGCACTCGTACATCGTGTACGGGCCGCTGGCCAACGGCGCGACCCAGGTGATGTACGAGGGCACGCCGGACACCCCGCACCAGGGCCGGTTCTGGGAGATCGTGCAGAAGTACGGGGTGACGATCCTCTACACGGCGCCGACCGCGATCCGTACGTTCATGAAGTGGGGGGACGACATCCCCGCGAAGTTCGACCTCTCCTCCCTCCGCGTCCTCGGCTCGGTCGGCGAGCCGATCAACCCCGAGGCGTGGATCTGGTACCGCAAGAACATCGGCCACGACCGCACCCCGGTCGTCGACACCTGGTGGCAGACCGAGACCGGCGCGATGATGATCTCGCCACTGCCGGGCGTCACCGCCGCCAAGCCCGGCTCCGCCCAGACCCCGCTGCCCGGCATCTCCGCGACGGTCGTCGACGACGAGGCCAACGAGGTGCCCGACGGCGGCGGTGGCTACCTGGTGCTCACCGAGCCGTGGCCGTCGATGCTGCGCACCATCTGGGGCGACGACCAGCGGTTCATCGACACGTACTGGTCGCGGTTCGAGGGCAAGTACTTCGCCGGTGACGGGGCGAAGAAGGACGACGACGGCGACATCTGGCTGCTGGGCCGGGTGGACGACGTGATGCTCGTCTCCGGGCACAACATCTCCACCACCGAGGTCGAGTCCGCCCTCGTCTCCCACCCGTCCGTCGCCGAGGCGGCCGTCGTCGGCGCCGTCGACGAGACCACCGGTCAGGCGATCGTCGCCTTCGTGATCCTGCGCGGTACGGCGTCCGAGGACGACAAGCTCGTCGGCGAGCTGCGCGACCACGTCGGCAACACGCTCGGCCCGATCGCCAAGCCGAAGCGGATCCTGCCGGTGGCGGAGTTGCCGAAGACCCGCTCCGGCAAGATCATGCGGCGTCTGCTGCGGGACGTCGCGGAGAACCGGCAGCTCGGTGACGTCACCACGCTCACCGACGCCACCGTCATGAACCTCATCCAGGCGAAGCTTCCGGCGGCGCCCAGCGAGGACTGAGCAGGGCCGTGAAGGGGCACCCGGCGCGCGCGCCGGGTGCCCCTTCACGGCACGTTAGGTAAAATAAACAAAAAACGTTCGTCTCAGGTGCGCCGGGAAGTCTGGTCGGCATGTGTTCCGTCCTGCCCACCGACCGGAGGTCTCCCCCGTGTCCGCGCCCCGCACCACCGCTCCCCGCAAGGTCCTCGGACGGCTGTCCCTGCCCGAGCGGACCTACGTCGCGGACGCCCTGCGCACCGAGACGGTCGGCGGCGTGCTGCTGCTGTTCGCCGCCATCGCGGCCCTGGTCTGGGCGAACGTTCCCGCGCTGCACCACAGCTACGAGAGCGTCAGCCACTACCGCCTCGGCCCCGCGGCCCTCGGCCTGAACCTCTCCGTGGCGCACTGGGCGGCCGACGGACTGCTCGCGGTCTTCTTCTTCGTCGCCGGCATCGAGCTCAAGCGCGAGCTCGCCGTCGGTGACCTCCGGGACCCGAAGGCCGCCGCGCTGCCCGTCGTCGCCGCGCTGTGCGGCATGGCCGTACCGGCACTCGTCTACACCCTCACCAACATCACCGGCGGCGGCTCGCTCGCCGGCTGGGCGGTGCCCACCGCCACCGACATCGCCTTCGCCCTCGCCGTGCTCGCGGTCATCGGCACGTCGCTGCCCAGCGCCCTGCGTGCCTTCCTGCTCACCCTGGCCGTCGTCGACGACCTGTTCGCGATCCTGATCATCGCGGTCTTCTTCACCGGGCACATCGACTTCGCCGCGCTGGCCGGCGCGGTCGCCGGGCTCGTCGTCTTCTGGCTGCTGCTGCGCGGGGGCGTACGCGGCTGGTACGTGTACGTGCCGCTCGCGCTGGTCATCTGGGCGCTGATGTACAACAGCGGCGTCCACGCCACCATCGCGGGCGTCGCCATGGGACTGATGCTGCGCTGCACCACCCGCGAGGGTGAGCGGCACTCGCCCGCCGAACGCATCGAGCACCTCGTGCGCCCCCTGTCGGCGGGGCTGGCCGTGCCGCTGTTCGCGCTGTTCAGCGCCGGTGTGGCGGTCTCCGGCGGGGCACTCGCGGACGTGTTCACCAAGCCGCAGACGCTCGGCGTGGTGCTCGGGCTGGTCGTCGGCAAGACGATCGGCGTCTTCGGCGGTACGTGGCTGACCGCCCGCTTCACCCGGGCCTCGCTCAGCGATGACCTCGCCTGGGCCGATGTCCTCGCCGTGGCGACGCTCGCCGGCATCGGCTTCACGGTCTCACTGCTCATCGGGGAGCTCGCCTTCGCGGGCGACGCGGTCCTCACCGACGAGGCGAAGGCCGCCGTACTGACCGGGTCGCTGATCGCGGCGATCTGCGCGACGGCCCTGCTGAAGGTGCGCAACGCCAAGTACCGCAGGCTGTACGAGGAGGAGGAGCGGGACGAGGACCTTGACGGCATCCCGGACATCTACGAGCAGGACGACCCGGCCTACCACTTGCGCATGGCGGACCTCCTGGAGCGCAAGGCCGCCGAGCACCGGCGTCTCGCCGAGGACCTCGCCAAGACAGCCGCCGGGCGCCACACGAGTGCCGAAGTACCGGGGAGGGCAGGCGAGGAAGGCGACCGTCCGGCATGATCTGACGAGACGGTACAAAACGAGACGGCACAAAAAGACGAAGAGGGAGACCGCGATGAGCGCACCCGACGGCAGCCCGGTCGGCGCCGAACGCAGCATCGGCCAGCTGTTCGCCTCGGCGACGACCGAAATGTCGGCGCTGGTGCACGACGAGATCGCACTGGCCAAGGCCCAGCTGAAGCAGGACGTCAAGCGCGGCGCGACCAGCGGCGGCGCCTTCACGGTGGCCGGCGCGGTGCTGCTGTTCTCCCTGCCGATGCTCAACTTCGCCCTCGCGTACGGCATCCGGACCTGGAGCGGCTGGAACCTGGCGGTCTGCTTCCTGCTGTCCTTCGCGGCCAACGTCCTCGTCGCCGGCGTTCTCGCGCTGGTCGGCGTGCTCTTCGCGAAGAAGGCGCAGAAGAGCAAGGGCCCGCAGAAGGTCGCGGCGTCCATGAAGGAGACGGCGGGCGTCCTCCAGAAGGCCAAGCCGCACCCCCGGCCGGCGCCGGCCCTGGAGGACCGGTCGCCCGCGGCCATCGAGGCTGTGGCACGCTCGTCGTCATGACGGATCCCGCCGCTTCGGCACACCCTTTCTCGGTCGCACGGCTGGACGTTCCCGGCGGCCGGGAGGTGACGCACCGGGACGTCGCCGCCAACGGCGCCCGCTTCCACATCGCGGAGCTGGGCGACGGCCCGCTGGTGCTGCTGCTGCACGGCTTCCCGCAGTTCTGGTGGACGTGGCGCCACCAGCTCGTCGCGCTCGCCGACGCGGGCTTCAGGGCCGTCGCGATGGACCTGCGGGGCGTGGGCGGCAGCGACCGCACCCCGCGCGGGTACGACCCGGCCAACCTCGCCCTCGACATCACCGGCGTGGTGCGCTCCCTCGGCGAGCCGGACGCCGCGCTGGTCGGTCATGACCTGGGCGGCTACCTGGCGTGGACGGCCGCCGCGATGCGGCCCAAGCTGGTGCGGCGGCTCGCGGTGGTGTCCATGCCGCATCCGCGGCGCTGGCGCGCGGCGATGCTGCGGGACGCCCGGCAGACGGTGGCCGGCTCCTACATCTGGGGGTTCCAGCGGCCGTGGCTCCCGGAGCGGCAGCTGACCGCCGACGACGGTGCTTTGGTGGGCGAGCTGATCCGGGACTGGTCCGGGCCGCGGCTTCCGGACGACGAGGCGGTGGAGACGTACCGCCGGGCCATGTGCATCCCGTCGACCGCGCACTGCTCGATCGAGCCGTACCGCTGGATGGTCCGGTCGCTGGCCCGCCCGGACGGCATCCAGTTCAACCGCCGTATGAAGCGGCCGGTTCGCGTGCCCACGCTGCATCTGCACGGCTCCCTCGACCCCGTCATGCGCACGCGGAGCGCGGCCGGTTCGGGCGAGTACGTCGAAGCCCCGTACCGCTGGCGGCTGTTCGACGGGCTCGGCCACTTCCCGCACGAAGAGGACCCGGCGGCGTTCTCCTCGGAGCTCATCAACTGGCTGAAGGACCCGGAACCCGACCGCTGACGGCGCGCACCCCGGATCGGGCTGGGGGTCCGGGGGTTACCCCCCGGGTCAGCACAGCCCGCACGAAGAGGACCCGGCGGCGTTCTCCTCGGAGCTCATCAACTGGCTGAAGGACCCGGAACCCGACCGCTGACGGCGCGCACCCCGGATCGG
>NZ_JBIAVX010000008.1:152084-338791 GCF_042894725.1 Streptomyces sp. NPDC001480
TCGGGCTGGGGGTCCGGGGGTTACCCCCCCCCGGGTCAGCACAGCCGCCGGTCAGCACAGCCCGCGCGCAGAGGATCCGGCAGCGCATGCGATCCGGCCCGGGTGACCGAAAAGCCCCGGGTCGGATCGGTGACCGGGCCAATGCGCCCGGTATCCGAACGTGAACACCTGTTCCACGAACGGCCACATGCCCAGCGCATAGGCCAATTGGGGCGCTCCGAGGCGGTTATCGACCTTGGGGCGGGGGCACACGTCCGGGTATGGGCTGGACGCACGACTACAGTGACGCACCCCGTAACCGACGCTCGGCCACCGGCCTGAGCGCGCACCGGGGAGGCGCTCCGCAGATGCAGGGCACGGACCTCCGGGTGGGAATCCCGCGCATCCTGCGCCGCCGGGCCCGCTGGGTCTCGGTACGCCTGCGTCACCCCCGCGGCTGAGCCCCCGTCGGCGCCCCTCGCCCTACAGAGCGCAGCTGTCGGTGCCCACCTGCTGGTTCGCGGTACGCCCCTGGTCGATGTCCTGCTGGATCTCGTCCGCGGTGAGCGCGTAACCGGTCTCGGCGTCGTCCAGGGACTTCGCGAAGACCACGCCGTACACCTTGCCCTCGGGCGTGAGCAGCGGGCCGCCGGAGTTGCCCTGGCGGACGGTCGCGTAGAGCGAGTAGACGTCACGGCGGACGGTGCCACGGTGGTAGATGTCCGGGCCGTTGGCCGTGATGCGGCCGCGTACCCGCGCGGCGCGGACGTCGTACGAGCCGTTCTGCGGGAAGCCCGCGACGATCGCGCCGTCGTCGCTCGCCGCGTCCTTCGCGGAGAAGCTGAGGGGGTGCGCCTTCAGGTCGGGGACGTCGAGGACGGCGATGTCGCGGTGCCAGTCGTAGAGGACGACCTTCGCGTCGTACTTGCGGCCCTCTCCGCCTATCTGCACGGTCGGCTCGTCGACGCCGCCGACCACGTGCGCGTTGGTCATCACGCGGCGGTCGGCGAACACGAAGCCGCTGCCCTCCAGGACCTTGCCGCAGCTCTGGGCGGTGCCCATGACCTTGACGACGGACCGCTGGGCGTGCGCGGCGACCGCGCTGCCCGCCAGGGCCGGGTCGGGGGGCTGTACGTCGGTGATCGGCTCGTTGGCGAAGGGGCTGAAGACCTGCGGGAAGCCGTTCTGCGCGAGGACGGAGGAGAAGTCCGCGAACCAGTTGTCGGCCTGGGCGGGCAGCGCCTGGGAGACGCCGAGGAGCACCTTGGAGTTGCGGACCTCCTTGCCCAGCGTCGGCAGCGTGGTGCCCGCGAGGGCGGAACCGATCAGCCACGCCACGAGGAGCATCGCGACCACGTTGACCAGGGCCCCGCCGGTGGCGTCCAGGGCGCGGGCGGGGGACCAGGTGATGTACCGGCGCAGTTTGTTGCCGAGGTGGGTGGTCAGGGCCTGACCGATGGAGGCGCAGACGATCACGACCACCACTGCGACGACAGCGGCGGTCGTGCTGACCTCCGCCTTGCCGGTCACGGCGTCCCAGACGACCGGCAGCGCGTAGACGGCGACGAGCCCGCCGCCGAGGAAGCCGATCACCGACAGGATGCCGACGACGAAGCCCTGGCGGTAGCCGACGATCGCGAACCACACGGCGGCGACCAGCAACAGGATGTCCAGCACGTTCACCGTTTCAGGCCTCGACTCTTCAAGCTCCGGTCCCACGAGCACGGCCGGGGGGCCGGGGGACGTCCCCCGGGTAGACACAGCACGGGGATCACCCTGTCATGACCGCCAGTCGAGCGGGACCTGCTTCTCCCGGTCCCACGGGCGCTCCCAGCCCGCGTAGTGCAGCAGACGGTCGATGATTCCGGCCGTGAATCCCCACACCAGTGCCGATTCGACCAGGAATGCCGGACCTCGGTGACCACTGGGGTGGACGGCTGTGGCGCGGTTGGCGGGGTCCGTGAGATCCGCCACGGGGACCGTGAAGACACGGGCGGTCTCGTTCGGGTCGACGACGCCCACCGGGCTGGGCTCGCGCCACCAGCCGAGCACCGGGGTGACGACGAACCCGCTGACCGGGATGTACAGCTTGGGCAGCACACCGAAGAGCTGCACCCCTGACGGGTCGAGACCGGTCTCCTCCTCGGCCTCGCGCAGCGCGGCCCGCAGCGGTCCGTCGCCCTTCGGGTCGCCGTCCTCGGGGTCGAGGGCGCCGCCGGGGAAGGAGGGCTGCCCGGCGTGGGAGCGCAACGAGCTCGCGCGCTCCATCAGCAGCAGCTCGGGGCCGCGCTCGCCGTCGCCATTGCCGTTCCCGGTGCCGCTGCCATCGCCGTTACCGCCGTCGCCGAACAGGATCAGCACCGCGGACTGGCGCCCCGCCCCGTCCTCGGGCGGCAGGAAGCGGCTGAGCTGCACCGGCTTGACCGTCTCCGCGGCCCGCACCACCGGTTCCAGCCAGGCCGGCAGGTCGACCTTGCTGAGCGTCACCGCACCGCCCTGGGTATTGCTCGCGTGCGTCATCGCCACCCCCGTTCTGCCGTCTTCAACGCCCGGGTGCCTCGAGATCGTTCCGTCATACGGCCCCCAGCGGCGGCGCCGGGCGGCCGCCCGCGTCGAGGTAGGCCTGCGGGGGCTTCAGGCGCTGGCCGGGGAAGCCGCCCTTCTCGTACTTCAGGAGCTTCTTGGCCTTCTCGGGGTCGGTCTCGCCCTCGCCGTACGCCGGGCAGAGCGGGGCGATGGGGCAGGCGCCGCAGGCGGGCTTGCGGGCGTGGCAGATGCGGCGGCCGTGCCAGATCACGTGGTGCGAGAGGTCCGTCCAGTCGCTCTTGGGGAAGAGTGCGCCGATCTCGGCCTCGATCTTGTCCGGGTCGCTCGCCTCGGTCCACTTCCACCGCCGCACCAGCCGCTGGAAGTGCGTGTCCACGGTGATGCCGGGCCGCCCGAAGGCGTTGCCGAGGACGAC
This sequence comes from Streptomyces sp. NPDC001480, assembly GCF_042894725.1. Lineage (NCBI taxonomy): Bacteria > Bacillati > Actinomycetota > Actinomycetes > Kitasatosporales > Streptomycetaceae > Streptomyces > Streptomyces sp. NPDC001480. The sequence goes on from NZ_JBIAVX010000008.1 coordinate 155,026, forward strand.
GAAGGCGGTCTTGCGGCCGACGCCGGGCAGCTTGACCAGGTCCTCCAGCTTCCCGGGGACCTCGCCGCCGAACTGCTCGGTCAGGGCCTTGGACAGCCCTATGACCGACTTGGTCTTGGCCCGGAAGAAACCGCACGGGCGGAGGATCTCCTCGACCGCCTCCGGGTTCGCGCCGGCGAGGTCCTCGGGGGTGGGGTACTTGGCGAAGAGCGCGGGCGTGGTCTGGTTGACCCGCAGGTCGGTGGTCTGGGCGGACAGGACCGTGGCGACCAGGAGCTGGAAGGGGTTCTCGTAGTCGAGCTCCGGATGGGCGTACGGGTAGACCTCGGCGAGCTCGCGGTTGATGCGCCGGGCCCTGCGGACGAGAGCGGTGCGCGTCTCGCTCGCGGGTACCTTTTTAGCTGTTTTGACTGTTTTATTACCGCGACCAGGATCCTGTTCGCCCACAGCGGAATCACGACGTACAACCACCCGCGCAGCCCCCTTGGCCTGTGCTCTCACCGGCGATTTGGACACCCGGCCAGCCTAAAGCCCGGCACCGACATCCGCCCCGGACCCGGAAGATCGGCCCCCGATTGGACCCCACCCGCTTACCCCGGGACACCTGTGCGGCATCCTTGTGACAGATCACACTGTTTGGATCGTCCGGCAAAATGGGGAACACGGTCCCCTGGCACATGGGGGAGCAAGATCCCCTGAGCAGGTCGACAAGGGAGATAACTCGTGGACGACGTTCTGCGGCGCAACCCGCTCTTCGCGGCGCTCGACGACGAGCAGGCCGCGGAGCTCCGCGCCTCCATGAGTGAGGTGACCCTCGCGCGCGGTGACTCACTGTTCCACGAGGGCGACCCCGGTGACCGGCTGTACGTCGTCACCGAGGGCAAGGTCAAGCTCCACCGGACCTCACCCGACGGCCGCGAGAACATGCTGGCCGTCGTCGGTCCCGGCGAGCTCATCGGCGAGCTGTCGCTGTTCGACCCGGGCCCGCGCACCGCGACCGCGACCGCGCTGACCGAGGTCAAGCTGCTGGGCCTGGGCCACGGTGACCTCCAGCCCTGGCTGAACGTGCGTCCCGAGGTGGCCGGCGCCCTGCTGCGCGCCGTCGCGCGCCGCCTGCGCAAGACCAACGACGCGATGTCCGACCTGGTCTTCTCCGACGTCCCCGGGCGTGTCGCCCGCGCCCTGCTGGACCTCTCCCGCCGCTTCGGCGTGCAGTCGGAGGAGGGCATCCACGTCGTCCACGACCTCACGCAGGAGGAGCTGGCCCAGCTCGTCGGCGCCTCGCGCGAGACCGTGAACAAGGCGCTGGCGGACTTCGCCCAGCGGGGCTGGCTGCGCCTGGAGGCGCGTGCGGTGATCCTGCTCGACGTGGAAAGGCTCGCGAAGCGCTCGCGGTAGCCGCCGGGCGCTTCCCGGCCCGCGCGGACGGGCACGTCCCGCGCCGCGCGGGAACGGGCTGCCCGGCCCTCGTGGAAAACGGGCTGCCCCACGGGCGTCCGCCGGGCACAGTGAGCGCATGGCCGACACGGTTCCCCCGAAGGGTCTCGACGACCGGGGCTACATCGAGCGCGAAGGCTCCCTCACTCGCGTCCCGGACGCCTTCCGCCCCGTCGTGGCGGCCGCTCGCGAGCGGCTCCAGGACGTCTTCGGTGCCCGCCTGCACAGCGCGTACCTCTACGGGTCGGTTCCGCGCGGCACCGCGCGCGTGGGGCGCAGCGATCTGGATCTGCTGGTGGCCCTGCGTGCGGAGCCGACCGACGCGGACCGGCAGGCGGCACGCGTACTCGGTGCGGCGCTCGACAAGGAGTTCCCGCAGATCGACGGCGCCGGGACGCTGCTGTACGGCCGGGCCCGGCTGCTCAGCGACCTGGAGCGGTACGACCTGGGGTGGTTCGTCGCCTGCCTGTGCACCCCGCTGCTCGGTGCCGACCTCGCGGCGTTCCTGCCCCGCTACCGGCCCGATTCCCTGCTGGCCCGCGAGACCAACGGCGACCTGGCGCTCTTCCTGCCCCGCTGGCGGGAGCGCATAGCGGGTGCCGAGGACCGCGAAGAGGCCCGGCGGCCGCTCGTGCGCTTCATGTCACGCCATCTCGTGCGCACGGGGTTCACCCTCGTGATGCCCCGCTGGCAGGGCTGGACCAGCGACCTGCGCGAGATGGCCGAGGTGTTCGGCGCGTACTACCCGGAGCGCGCCAGGCAGATGCGTACCGCCGCGGAGTACGGCTACGAGCCCGTCGGCGACCCGGAGGTCCTGCACTCCTACGTCGACGACTTGGGGCCCTGGCTCGCGGAGGAGTACACGCGCGTGCACGGAACCAAGGCTCCCAGACCGGACTAGATCAGTCCGTGCTCGCTCAGGTAGTCCAGCTGGGCCCGCACCGACAGCTCCGCCGCCGGCCACAGCGTGCGGTCCACGTCGGCGTAGACGTGGGCGACGACCTGGCCGGGGGTGCGGTAGCCGTCCTCGACGGCCGTCTCCACCTGGGCGAGGCGGTGTGCGCGGTGGGCGAGGTAGAACTCCACGGCGCCCTGGGCGTCCTCCAGGACCGGGCCGTGGCCCGGGAGGACCGTGTGGACGCCGTCGTCGACCGTAAGGGACCTCAGGCGGCGCAGCGAGTCCAGATAGTCGCCCAGACGGCCGTCGGGATGCGCCACGACGGTCGTGCCGCGTCCGAGGATCGTGTCGCCGGTGAGGACGGCACGGTCGGCCGGGAGGTGGAAGCACAGGGAGTCCGCGGTGTGCCCCGGGGTCGGTACGACCCGCAGCTCCAGGTCGCCGACCGTGATCACGTCACCGGCGGCCAGGCCCTCGTCGCCGAGCCTGAGCGCCGGGTCCAGGGCACGCACGCGCGTGCCGGTGAGTTCGGCGAAGCGCCCCGCGCCCTCGGCGTGGTCGGGGTGGCCGTGCGTGAGCAGGGTGAGGGCGACGCGTTTGCCGGCCTTCTCGGCCGCGTCGACGACCGCGCGCAGGTGGCCGTCGTCCAGGGGGCCCGGGTCGACGACCGCGGCGAGCTCGGAGCCGGGCTCGGAGACGATCCAGGTGTTCGTGCCGTCCAGGGTCATCGCGGAGGCGTTGGGCGCCAGCACGTTGACGGCACGCTCCGTGGCGGGCCCGGCCAGGACTCCGCCGCGGGGCTGGCCGGGCAGGGCTGCTGCGTCCGTCATGCGAGGGCTCCTTCCGGCAGCGTCGCGATCACGTCGTCCGGCAGGGTCACGGTCCCGTCAGGACGCCGGCCCCCGGCCGGCGCAGCCTCGCCGCGCAGCGGTGGGAGGGATGCGCGAGGAATCCCGACCCCGCCCCGGGATCGGCCCGGCAGGGCTGGTGCGTCCGTCATGCGGGGCCTCCACCGGGCGTCGGGAGTGTCGGGATGTGCTTGGTGAACTCGTCGTGGCCCGGCCAGGACAGGACGATCTCGCCGTCCACCAGACGGGCCCGGGCCAGGACGGGGGTCAGGTCGCGCGCGGGCGCGGCGGCGAGGGCCGCGGCGGCGGTGCCGTACGGGGACAGCTCGCGCAGGGTGGCGATGGTGGGCGGCATCATCAGCAACTCGCCCTTGTCGTACCGGTCCGCCGCTTCCCGGGGCCGGATCCACACCGTGCGGTCGGCCTCGGTGGAGGCGTTGCGGGTGCGCTGGCCCTCGGGCAGGGCGGCCACGAAGAACCAGGTGTCGTAGCGGCGGCTCTCGAACTCGGGGGTGATCCAGCGGGCCCAGGCGCCCAGCAGGTCGGAGCGCAGCACCAGGCCGCGGCGGTCCAGGAACTCCGCGAAGGACAGCTCCCGGGCGACCAGGGCGGCGCGGTCCGTCTCCCAGTCGGCGCCGGTGGTGTCGCCGACCACCGACTCGGGCGTGGGGCCGGCGAGCAGAACGCCCGCCTCCTCGTACGTCTCCCGGACGGCCGCGCAGACGATCGCCTGGGCACCGGCCCCGTCGACGCCGAGCCGGTCGGCCCACCACGCGCGCGTGGGGCCCGCCCAGCGGATGTCGCGGTCGTCGCGCGGGTCGACCCCGCCGCCGGGATACGCGTACGCGCCTCCGGCGAAGGCCATGGAGGCGCGTCTGCGCAGCATGTGCACGATCGGACCGGTGGCGGGGTCCCCGGTGTCCTTGAGGAGCATCACCGTGGCCGCGCGCCGGGGAAGCACCGGCGTGAGCGTGCCCTCCGCGTGCGCGCGGATGCGTTCGGGCCACTCCGGGGGGTACCACTGCCCATTCGCCATGGCCGGAGGCTATCCCGTGGTGCGCGAATGTTCGAGAGGCGCCCGGGGCCAGGGCATATCCCGGAGTGTTACGGGACGAGCTCCACCTGGACCTCGACCTCCACCGGCGCGTCCAGCGGCAGCACGGCGACGCCGACCGCGCTGCGCGCGTGCACGCCCCGGTCGCCGAGGACCTCGCCGAGCAGCTCGCTGGCGCCGTTGACGACACCCGGCTGGCCGGTGAAGTCGGCGGCCGAGGCGACGAAGCCCACGACCTTCACCACGCGCGCGATGCGGTCGAGGTCGCCGGCGACGGACTTCACGGCGGCCAGCGCGTTCAGCGCGCAGGTGCGGGCCAGCTCCTTGGCCTCCTCCGCGGTGACCTCCAGGCCCACCTTGCCGGTGACCGGAAGCTTGCCCTCCACCATCGGCAGCTGGCCGGAGGTGTAGACGTAGGGGCCGGACTGCACGGCCGGCTGGTAGGAGGCCAGCGGGGGCACGACCTCCGGCAGGGTCAGACCGAGTTCGGCCAGCCGCTCCTCGACGGCGCCCATTACTGCTTCTCCCGCTTCAGGTAGGCCACGAGCTGTTCGGGGTTGTTCGGCCCGGGCACGACCTGGACGAGCTCCCAGCCGTCCTCGCCCCAGGTGTCCAGAATCTGCTTCGTGGCATGGACGAGCAGAGGCACGGTTGCGTATTCCCACTTGGTCATGTGGCCGACTGTAGCCCCTGTTATCCACAGCCTCCCGCGTAGCCCGCGGGCGGACTGGTTAGGCTCGAAGACGTGAGCAGGCTCCAGGTCGTCAGCGGCAAGGGCGGGACCGGAAAGACGACGGTCGCCGCCGCACTCGCGCTGGCCCTGGCCACGGAGGGGAAGCGGACGCTTCTCGTCGAGGTCGAGGGTCGGCAGGGCATCGCACAGCTCTTCGAAACGCAGGCGCTGCCCTACGAGGAACGGAAGATCGCGGTCGGGCCCGGGGGCGGGGAGGTGTTCGCCCTCGCCATCGACCCCGAACTGGCCCTTCTGGACTACCTCCAGATGTTCTACAAGCTGGGCAGCGCGGGCAGGGCCCTGAAGAAACTCGGCGCCATCGACTTCGCCACCACCATCGCGCCGGGGGTGCGGGACGTCCTGCTCACCGGCAAGGCGTGCGAGGCGGTCCGGCGCAAGGACAGAAGCGGACGGTTCGCGTACGACTACGTGGTCATGGACGCGCCACCGACCGGGCGCATCACCCGCTTCCTCAACGTCAACGACGAGGTCGCCGGGCTCGCCAAGATCGGCCCGATACACAATCAGGCGCAGGCCGTGATGCGCGTGCTGAAGTCGCCCGAGACGGCCGTCCACCTGGTGACGCTCCTCGAGGAGATGCCCGTGCAGGAGACCGCGGACGGGATCGCGGAACTGCGCGCGGCCCGGCTGCCGGTGGGCCGGGTCGTGGTGAACATGGTCCGGCCCGAGGTGCTGGACGCGGACGACCTGGAACTCGTACGGACCGTGGAGCACACCGCCGTCGCCCGGTCGCTGTCCGCCGCCGGGCTGGGCGGGGCGCGCCGGGGCGGGAACGCCGAGCGGCTGGTGGATCCGCTGCTGGAGCAGGCCGAGGAGTACGCCGAGCGGTACGCGCTGGAGCAGGAGCAGCGCGCGGCCCTGGGTGAGCTCGGCCTGCCGCTGCACGAGCTGCCGCTGCTCGCCGAGGGCATGGACCTGGCGGGCCTGTACCAACTCGCCCACGAGCTGCGGAATCAGGGGATGTCATGACTCCGGACCCGACCCAGGCGCAGGACACCGCACGCCACCGGCTCTCTCCCACGCGGGTGCTCGACGTCGATCCGCTGCTCGACGACCCCGAGACCCGGATCGTGGTGTGCTGCGGCTCGGGCGGGGTGGGCAAGACCACGACCGCGGCGGCGCTCGGGCTCAGGGCCGCCGAGCGCGGCCGCAAGGTGGTCGTCCTCACCATCGACCCGGCGCGCAGGCTGGCGCAGTCCATGGGCATCGACTCGCTGGACAACGTGCCGCGCCGGGTGAAGGGCACCGAGAACGACGGCGAACTGCACGCCATGATGCTCGACATGAAGCGCACCTTCGACGAGGTCGTCGAGGCGCACGCCGACCCCCAGCGGGCGGCCGCGATCCTGTCGAACCCCTTCTACCAGTCGCTCTCGGCGGGCTTCGCGGGCACGCAGGAGTACATGGCGATGGAGAAGCTGGGGCAGCTGCGGGCGAAGGACGAGTGGGACCTCATCGTCGTCGACACACCGCCGTCGCGCTCCGCGCTGGACTTCCTGGACGCGCCGAAACGACTCGGCTCCTTCCTGGACGGCCGGCTGATCCGGCTGCTGACGGCACCCGCGAAGCTGGGCGGGCGCGCGGGGATGGCCTTCCTCAACGTGGGCATGTCGATGATGACGGGCACGCTGGGGAAGCTGCTGGGCGGTCAGCTGCTGAAGGACGTCCAGACGTTCGTGGCCGCGATGGACACCACCTTCGGTGGCTTCCGTACGCGCGCGGACGCCACGTACAAGCTGCTCCAGGCGCCCGGCACGGCGTTCCTGGTGGTGGCGGCCCCGGAGCGGGACGCGCTGCGCGAGGCCGCGTACTTCGTCGAGCGGCTGGCCGCGGAGGACATGCCGCTGGTCGGGCTGGTGCTCAACCGGGTCCACGGCAGCGGCGCCGACCGCTTGTCGGCCGAGCGTGCGCTCGCCGCCGCGGAAAATCTTGAAGAGCCCCGCATTGTGGATCAGGGGGACGGGAAAGCTGGACTTCGTAACTCTCCCGACACGTACGGCAGTTCAGAATCCTCCGCGTCGGAGCCGACCGCGCCCGAATCCCCCACGGCGGAATCCTCCACGACGGAAGCGTCCGTCGACCGGCTCGCCGCGGGCCTGCTGAGGCTGCACGCCGAGCGCATGCGGCTGCTCTCCCGCGAGCAGCGCACACGTGACCGCTTCACCGCGCTCCACCCCGAGGTGGCGGTGGTGGAAGTGGCCGCGCTGCCCGGCGATGTGCACGACCTCACGGGTCTGCGGAACATCGGCGACCGGCTCGCTGCCGGCCGGCCCGAACTTTCCTAGGCCCTCAGGTCAGCTCACGGCCGCGTAGTTCTCGTACACCTCGTCGTCGTCGAGGGGCACGATTCCGGTTCCGCGCTCGTACTCCGAGCGCGCGGTCTCCAGGAGCCTGCGCCAGGAGGTCACGGTGGGCCGCCTGCGCAGCAGTGCGCGGCGCTCGCGCTCCGTCATGCCTCCCCACACGCCGAACTCGACGCGGTTGTCCAGCGCGTCGGCCAGGCATTCGGTGCGTACCGGGCATCCGGTGCACACCGCCTTGGCCCTGTTCTGCGCTGCTCCCTGAACGAACAGTTCATCCGGATCGGTAGTGCGGCAGGCGGCCTGCGCACTCCAGTCGGTTACCCAGCCCATACCGGCGCCGTCCTCTCCCGAATCGAGGCTCCCCCACGGCGGCTTGCGGCATATTCACCGCCGCCAGTTGAGGACGTTACGGAAGGTGGGCACAGCGCAACACCCCCTTCGGGCCCAATCTTGAATGGCCCGAACGGACTATGGGTAAGCGGCAGATCACCCGCGGGAGTGAGCTGGCGACATGCGTGATCATCCCGGCAAACCGGTACAGCTGTGGTGCGCCACAACGGGCGCCAGGTGACACACGAGGCGGATTCGGACACGCCGCCCACAAAAAAGTCGGCTACATCCGGAACGATTCGGGGTCGCGGGACGTATTGATACGTGGCCTCACTGCTGTGACAGTTGAGAGCAGCTTAGGCCAATGCCTTCACGCGTGTCCGGCGAATGAGAACGTAGGCTGCCCTCATGCCAAAGAAGCGCTCGGGCGGTGGTCTGTCGGCCGCACAGCAGGCCGCCAAGTTCCTCGGTGTCAGTGTGCTCGCGGGAGCGGTGATGGCCGGCATCGCGCTGCCCGCGGCCGGCGCGCTCGGCCTCGCGGCCAAGGGTACGGTGCAGGGCTTCGACGAGATCCCCGCCAACCTCAAGAGCCCACAGCTCAGTCAGCGCACCGCGATCCTGGACAGCGCGGGCCACAAGATCGCCTCCGTGTACTCGCGGGACCGTACGGTGGTGGACCTCAAGGACATCTCGCCGTACATGCAGAAGGCGATCGTCGCGATCGAGGACTCCCGCTTCTACCAGCACGGCGCGATCGACCTGAAGGGCGTCCTGCGCGCCCTGAACAAGAACGCGCAGAGCGGCGGGGTCGCCCAGGGCGCCTCCACACTCACCCAGCAGCTGGTGAAGAACTACTTCATCGAGGAGGCCGGCGACGACCCGACGAAGGTCGCGCAGGCCACCCAGCAGACGCTGGGCCGCAAGATCCGCGAGCTGAAGTACGCGATCCAGCTCGAGGACAAGCTGGGCAAGAAGAAGATCCTCGAGAACTACCTGAACATCACCTTCTTCGGCGAGCAGGCCTACGGCATCGAGGCGGCCTCGCAGCGCTACTTCTCCAAGCACGCCAAGGACCTGAACCTCCAGGAGTCGGCGCTGCTGGCCGGCATCGTGCAGTCCCCGAGCCGGTACGACCCGGTCAACGACGAGGCCGAGGCCACCAAGCGGCGCAACACCGTGCTCACCCGTATGGCCCAGGTCGGCGACATCTCGAACGGGGAGGCCGACAAGGCCAGGAAGGCCCCGCTCGGGCTGCACGTCAGCCGGCCCAAGAACGGCTGCATCACCGCCTCCAAGGGGGCGGCGTTCTTCTGCAAGTACGTCGAGAACGTCTTCCTCACCGACCCCACCTTCGGCAAGACGCGCGAGGCGCGCGCCAAGCTGTGGAACAAGGGCGGCCTGACGATCCGTACGACGCTCGAACCGCAGGCCCAGGAGTCGGTGCAGGCCTCCCTCAAGGAGCACGTCTACAAGTCCGACCGGGTCGCCGCCGCCTCCACCCTGGTGGAGCCCGGCACCGGCAAGATCCTGGCGATGGGCCAGTCGAAGCCGTACGGCTACGGCAAGGACGAGACCGAGTACAACTACTCCGTCAACCGCGACATGGGCGGCTCGAACTTCGGCTTCCCGACCGGTTCGACCTTCAAGCCGTTCGTGGCCGCCGCCGCCATAGAGGGCGGCAAGCCCCCGACGCAGCAGTACTCGGCGCCGTACAAGATGAACTATCCGAGCCCCGTGCAGACCTGCAGCAGCAAGCCGTGGGTCAACGACCGCTCGTACACGGTGGAGAACGAGAGCGAGTCCGAGAAGGGCCCGTACCGCATGAAGGAGGCGATGGCGAAGTCCGTCAACACCTACTTCGTGCAGCTCATCTCCGACATCGGCCTGTGCCCGGTGATGAAGATGACCGATGGCCTGCACGTGGTCCAGGGCAACGGCGACAAGCTCCCCGAGAACCCCTCCATCGCCCTCGGCGCGATCGGTCTCTCCCCGCTGACGATGGCCAGCGCGTACGCCACCTTCGCCGACCGGGGCATGTACTGCACGCCGATCGCCATCGAGTCGATCACCCAGAAGGTCGGTGACGAGCAGAAGTCGCTCGAAGTGCCGAAGTCGACGTGCTCGCGCGCGATGAGCGAGAAGACCGCCGACACGGTCAACACCCTGCTGCGCGGCGTGATCGACTCCGGTACGGGCCAGCAGGCCGGACTCAGCGACCGCGAGAGCGCGGGCAAGACGGGTACGACGGACGAGCGGAAGAACGCCTGGTTCGTCGGCTACACGCCCAACCTGGCGGGTGCGGTCTGGGTCGGCAGCGCCAAGCAGAACGTGAAGATGGTCAACATCACCATCGGCGGCCGGTACAACGACCTCGTCTACGGCGGCCGGGTCCCCGGCCCGATCTGGCGCGACGCCATGGACGGCGCGCTGGCCGGCAAGGACGCCCCCGACTTCAACCTCGTCGACATCCCGGACGACAACAAGGACAAGGGCGACGGCAAGGGCAACGGGCACGGCAACGGGAACGGCGGCGGCAACGGCGACAACACCGGCGGGCTCGTCGGCGGGCTCATCGGCGGCGGTACGACCGGCGACAACACCGGCTTCCCGACGCCCACCTTCTCCTTCCCGGACGGCTTCATCCAGGGGCAGGGCAACGGGGGGCGCAACGGGCACGGGAACGGCGGGACGCGCTGATCCCACCGGACGACGCGGCGGGGCCGCACCCTCAGACCGAGGGTGCGGCCCCGCCGTCGTACCCGTGCCGGTGTACCGGGGTGGCGGTCAGCCCGCCAGCAGCTTCTTGACCACGGCGGCGACCCGGCCGCCCTCGGCCTGACCGGCCACCTTCGGGTTCACGATCTTCATCACGGCGCCCATGGCCCGCGGCCCCTCGGCACCGGCGGCCCTGGCCTCCCCGACGGCCTGCGCCACGATCGCTTCCAGCTCCTCGTCGGACAGCTGCTTGGGCAGGTACGCGGCGAGCACCTCGCCCTCCGCCTTCTCCCGCTCGGCCTGCTCGGCGCGACCACCCTGCGCGAAGGCCTCGGCCGCCTCGCGGCGCTTCTTGGCCTCCTTGGTGATCACCTTCTGGACCTCGTCGTCGGAGAGCTCGCGCTTCGTCTTGCCCGCGACCTCCTCCTTGGTGATCGCGGCGAGCGTCAGCCGGAGCGTGGAGGAGCGGAGCTCGTCGCGCTCCTTGATCGCGGCGTTGAGGTCGTCGTGAAGCTTCGACTTGAGCGTGGTGGTCATGGCTCGATTGTCGCAGGTGCGGTGACGCGAACGCCCGCTGATTTACGGGGTCCCGTCGAGCACCTCGAGGGACGGCCCCGTCTCGACGCCCCGTCAGGGTCTGAGACGATGGGGGTATGCGCGCGCGATACGGAGTACCCCTGGGAGTCGTGGCGGCCGGGGCCGCCGGTCTGGTGTATGCGGCGGGCTTCGAGGTCCGCTCCTTCCGCCTCCGCCGGGTGACGGTGCCCGTCCTGCCCGCGGGCATGCGCCCGCTGCGCGTGCTCCAGGTCTCCGACATCCACATGGTCCGCGACCAGCGCAAGAAGCAGCGCTGGCTGCGCTCGCTGGCGGGCCTGCGCCCCGACTTCGTGATCAACACGGGCGACAACCTCTCCGACCCCGAGGGCGTGCCGGAGGTACTGGACGCGCTCGGCCCCCTCATGGAGTTCCCGGGCGCGTACGTCTTCGGCTCCAACGACTACTACGGCCCCAAGCCCCGCAACCCCGCCCGCTACCTGCTGGAGAAGGTCAGCGGCCGGCACGGCCTGAACGGCAACCCGCCGGTGGTGGGCGCGATCCACAACCCGTGGGAGGACCTCCGGGACGGCTTCGACGGGGCGGGCTGGCTGAACCTGACCAACACCCGGGGCGAGCTCAAGATCGAGGGCGTCTCGGTGGAGCTGACCGGCCTGGACGACCCGCACATCAAGCGCGACCGCTACGCCCGGGTCGCCGGCGGCCCCTCCGCCTCCGCCGACTTCTCGATGGGCGTGGTGCACGCTCCCTACCTGCGCGCGCTGGACGCGTACGCGGCCGACGGCTACCCCCTGATCCTGGCCGGCCACACCCACGGCGGCCAGATCTGCGTCCCCTTCTACGGCGCCCTGGTCACCAACTGCGACATCGACACGGACCGCGTGAAGGGCCTGTCCACGCACACGGCGGAGGGCCGTACGGCCTACCTCCACGTCTCGGCGGGCTGCGGCACGAACCGCTACACGCCGGTACGGTTCGCGTGCCCGCCGGAGGCGTCGCTGCTGACGCTGGTGGCGAAGGAGTAGAAGGCTGCGACCGAGGAAGACGCGGGGGAGGTAACCCACCCGGATCCACCCGGATCGCCCCTTTCGCCCACCCTGCTTAGCGTGAGGGCATGGCGATACCCAGGGACATCCCCGACCTCCCCCCGGTGCCGAGTTCCCCCGCCCTGCCGCTCCCCCCGGTCCCGGCCGCGGCGGTGATGCCTCCCGTACACCGCCCCCTGACCGCGGTCTTCCGCCTGCTGATCGCCGTGCTCGCGACGGCGGGCGTCGCGTTGGAGCTACTGCTCGGCAGCCCGGCCCGGACCCTGAGCTACTTCAGCGTCCAGAGCAACACCCTGCTGGCCCTGGCTTTCGCCGCCTCGGCCCACCGCGCGGCAACGGCCCGCCGCCCCCTGCCGTCGGCGCTGACCGGCGCGGTGCTGCTGTACGCCCTGATCGCGGCGGCGGTCTACCACCTGCTCCTCCCCCACACGACGCCCCCGTTCTCGATGACGGACGCGACCACGCTCCCGGCACGCTGGCACGGCCAGTGGACCGCCCTTCAGCTCCTCCACACGGCCGTCCCCCTCGGAGCCCTCCTGGACTGGCTCCTGCTCACCACCCCCGGTCGCCTGCACCTGCGCCAGGCCACCACCTGGATGCTCTATCCCCTGGCCTACCTGGCCTTCTCCCTCGCCCGGGCCGAACTGCTCCTCCCCGGCACCCCGGCCCGCTACCTCTACCCCTTCCTCGACGCCGACCGGCACGGCTACAGGGGCACCCTCGCCAACGCCCTCCTCCTCGGCCTCGCCTCCTACGCCCTCGCCGTCCTCCTGGTCACCCTCGACCACACCCGCCCGAACCTCGTCCGCCGCCCCCGCTAAACCGGATTTCGTCTCCGGCCACCAGTGGGCTAAAGTAAACGACGTCGCCGCGACGAGCAGCGACACCGGGGTGTAGCGCAGCTTGGCAGCGCGCTTCGTTCGGGACGAAGAGGCCGTGGGTTCAAATCCCGCCACCCCGACAGCCGAAACACCAGGTGATGCACCTAGGAACATTCCTAGGTGCATCACCTGTTTTCGCGTGCCTGTCCATCTGCGTGACTACCGCTCCGGACCCTGCCGTAGCCAGCATGGCGGAACCCCTCGTGCGTCGGAGCTGGGCTCATGGTGATGTTGGGACTGTGTTGGTGACAGTAAGTCATCGATTCACAGCAGAGCGCGAGAGAGGGAATTCCGCCCATGCCTCCGATCCCACTGAAACCTGGTGTCTACAAGCTTCACGCCCACATCATTGGCCCCAGCTCCTTGGTGACTGCCACCGAGTACGCCGTGAAGTACGGCGCCCCCGTCATCACCGACCGCCTCAATCCCCTCCCTATCGACCAGGAGTGGGCCATCGAGCCCGTCGAGCCGGAGCCGGGAGCGCCCTACATGATTCGCCTCGCCGCCAACGAGACCGCGGGGCTGGTGATCGCCGAGGACAAACTCTGGGTCAACAGCGTCCCCAGCAGCGAGTGGGCGAGGTTCACCTTCGAGCCGGTTCTCGGCGGCGTCAAGATCCTCTCGGAGAAGGGCCTCGCCTGGTCCGCCAGCCACCGCGGCGCGCAGATCGAACTCACCACACCCAAGCCCGAGTTCCAGCAGACGTGGACCCTGGAATTCGTGCGCCCGATCGACGAGTAGCACGGGAAGGCCCGGTGCGACCGGCGTTGGTGCCGGCCGACCCTGGGCCGTCTCCGGGCCGTCCGGTCCCACCACTCAAATCTTTCGAACCGGCGTAGGGAACGGTGAGTGCCAACTGCGCGACAACGCCGACGGACAGCGACGGACGACCGCGCACACCTGCGGACCATCGCAGCAGGTGAGAGACACACCGGCCCAAGGTCGAACGCCTGGGTAACAGCAGGTGAGGCACCCAGGAACATTCCTGGGTGCCTCACCTGTTCTCGCGTGCGCACGCCGTCGGGTACCCGGCCAACCGGCCGTCAGTAGCGGTGGCCGGGCCAGTGCGGGTCCGTCCAGCGGGCCTCGTCGGTGAGGCCGAGCAGGCGTATCCGGTGTCGCAGGTCCGGTGATGCGCCCGAGTCGCGGAGCCGGGCCGCGGCGGGTCCGAGGAGCCAGGCGACCAGTTCGGCGCGCGTCTGCTCCTCGTCGTGCTCGTACCAGTCGACGTTCCACGGCAGACCGTCTCCCAGGAGGTCGTACTCCCATTCCGCGACCGCCTCGGCGAGACGTCGGTCACTGAGGGACCCGGTCTGCTTCTCCCAGGCGGCGAGCCAGGGACCGACCGTGCCGGACGCCTCGGCACACATCGCGAAGACCTGGTGCGCCGGAACGGCCGCGTCCGGATCGGTGAGGCTCTGCGCCCACCACGCATGCAGGAACTCGCGGACGGCACCGGCTTGATCGTCCGGCCACTGCTGCCAGCGGCCGCGGGCGAAGCAGTGTCCGGCCTCCTCCAGCCCGAACAGGGGCTCCGCGCGACCGGCGACCAGGACCCTGGCGAACTGCGGCAGGATGCGGCGCAGCACGGCCGCGTGATCGCTCCAGTCGATGGCCTGCCAGGTCCTGCGCAGGAGGTCCGGCTCCAGCTCCACGTCCGGCGCCTTCAGCAGGGCGAGCTCCTCCGGGCTGCCCCAGTGGCACTCGCAGTTGTGCTCGTCCGGATGGGCGGTCATGCCGTGGAAGGTGACCGAGAGGTTGTCCAGGGCGGCGCCGAGACGGCGGCGTTCGGGACCGCCCCCGGCGGCGTTCGCACCATCTGTGAAGAGCTGAGCCGGCCCACAGCCATCCGATAGCATCTTCAAATTCATGTTGATCACCTTCAATAACTAACAAATCGGCCAAACAATTGACATCTATAACATCGCGCGCGTTTTCACGAATAAAGCGTAGATACGGGTTCTCCGCGCGGCCTCAGGCACGGGCCGCGCTATGGGTCACGGCGGGTGTGGTGACCCTTGGATTCCTCGTCGCGCTGGAGATCGCCGCACGTCACTACGGGCTGCCGGGGCCGATCACCCATCAGGTGGAAGAGGTGGTGCTCCCGCCCAAGTCGGGGCCGCTGCTGTACGCCAGCCTGGCGTTGATGATGGTGGTGCTCACCTGGCGGGAGCGGTTCATCGCGGCCGGTGTCGCGGTCGGTATCGACGTCGTGTTTTTCGTGGTGCGGTGGCCGGCCGGTTTCAAGATGACCGAGGGGCACGGGCACCCGTTCGGAAATGGCGCGTTGTGGGTGATTCTGGGCTATGCGGTCATCGCGGTCACACGGCGTACCGGCGCGGAGAGGGCCCTGCTGCTGAAGGGCGTCGGGCTGGCCCTGCTGCTGGTGGCCGGCCGCAAGACCGGTGACACCTGGCTGCTCATCACGTCGAGGACCCGCCCGGTGGTGCTCGACCAGTACGTGGCGACCGCCGATCACGCGCTGGGCAACCCGTCGTGGGTGGTGGGCCGGCTCGTCAGGGCCAGCGGCCCGGTCGGCGCCCATGTCCTCGAGTACGTCTACATCCAGCTCGCGGTGATGGCGGTCGTCGTCACGCTGTACCAGCTGCGGAACGTGGCGGCCGAGCGTCGGTTCCCGCGCCATCATCTGGTGCGCACCTTTCTGGTGATCGGCCTCCTCGGGCCGGGCATCTACATGATCTTCCCGGTGGTCGGGCCGATCTTCGCGTACGGCACCACCGGCGGGCACTTCGCGATGGCCGACCTGTGGCCGAACACGCCGCCGCCGTTCAACGCGCCGCACCCGATGCCGTTCAACGAGGTCACCCCGCGCAACTGCATGCCCAGCCTGCACACGGCGTGGGCCACCGCGATCTTCATCCACTCCCGCAGGGGCCCGCGCGTACTGCGCTACGCGGGCGCGTTCTGGCTGGTCGCCACGCTGGGCGCGACGCTGGGCTTCGGCTACCACTACGGCGCGGACCTCGTCGCCGGTGTGGTGTTCACGCTCACGATCGAGACGGCTCTGCGAGCGCAGGCACGTGGCTGGGACCGGGCGGGAATCCAGTTGGTCGTTCATGGGGCGACGGTCTTCGTCGCGCTCCTGGTGTCGTACCGCTACCTGCCGGTACAGATGGCCGGACACCCGTGGCTGTTCGGACCGCTTCTCGTTCTGGCGATGGCCTCGGTGATCCAGGGGTACGTGCGGACCACCAGACTGTGGGAGCCGAAGGCCGCGCCGGCGCCGCGACCGGAGCCGGAGCCGCAACCCGAACCGGTTTGAACACGCGTGTCATGATCCGGAAACGCGTGCATGACCAGTCGTTTACCTCTCCTTTGTCGCTGCCTGGCGGTCTGTCCCCGTCACCGCATGTCCGCGCGGGACCCCGGACCCCGGACGCCGGACGCCTCAAGGAGACGTATCCATGCCCAGACCCACCCGCCGTCACCTCACGGTCGCCACGGCGCTGGTCGCCGCGGCCACGGCCGCCGTGGCCGTCACCAACGCCGCCGGTGCCTTCAGGACGCGCTGGGGGCGGCGGTCGGGCCCGTGCCCGTCACGTGGACGACGTCGCCGCCCAGCTTGGTGCGGAACCGGTTGAGCATCTTCGGCTGGGCGCTGACCACCCAGCGCGTCCCGACCAGGTACGTGCCCTGGTACGGGCTGATCGAGTCGAGCCAGGTCTGCTGGTACTTCTCCTCGGGGAAGGTGGTGATGAGGTAGTCGCCGTCCTTGGTGTGGCAGATGCCTTCGCGCAGTTCGTCCGCGTCGACCCGGATCTTGACCTCGCAGCCCGTCAGGCCGGCGATGACCTCCACCTTGGCGGGCGCCACGACCTGCGCCTGCTGGGCGGATATCGCCGGGCTCTTCGACTTCCTGCCGTCGGGGGACGCCTCGTCATCGCCAATGCCGCCGCAGGCGACGGTCAGCGGGAGGAGGGCCAGGCTCCCGGCCAGGGCGGCGTGGCGGGCCAGACGGGCGGTGGGCGCGGTGACGGATTTCATGTAGGGGGTACGGGCGGGCGCCGGTGGGTGTTCAGCCAGTACGGGCCGAGCGCTGCGCTGCGCTTGGCTTGAAGTGCTTTTTTCGGGGCATTACGGGACAGATGGGACGTAATCTCTAGGGAATCGAAGATGGGTCTCGGTGCCAGTCTTCCGGCCGTGAGGCGTAGGGCCCTCGGGCGTGCGTCCATGGCGATCGTGGTGGCCGCCGGTCTGGTGCTGGCCGGGGCCTGTAGTGGCGCGGGCAAGGGCGGGAGCCTCACCGTCGGGGTGCTGCTGCCGGGCGGGGGAGCCTCCCGGTTCGGGAAGTTCGACGGGCCGCTGATCGAGAAGCGGCTGAAGGAGCTGTGCCCGCACTGCCCGGCCGCGGCCTTCCAGGCCACCCCCGACCCCGCGGTCCAGCAGCAGCAGCTACAAGCCATGATCATCAGGCGGGTGGACGTGCTGATCGTCGCGGCCATCGACCCCCCGCTGCTCCGCCCGTCGATCGAGGCCGCGCACCGGGCCGGTATCCCGGTCGTCGCCTACGACCGGCTCGCGCAGGGGCCGATCTCCGGTTACGTCAGCTTCAACGGCGCGGAGGTCGGCAGGCAGCAGGGGCAGGCGCTGCTGAGGGCCATGGGCAGTAAGGCGCACGGGGGCCGGATCGTCATGATGAACGGCGCCACGAGCGACCCCAACGCCGGCTGGTTCGAGCGGGGAGCGCTCTCCGTCCTCAAGGGCAAGGTGAAGATCGCCAGGTCGTACGACACCGTCGGATGGCGGCCGGAGAACGCCTTCGCCAACATGAACGGCGCCATCGCCGCCCTGGGCGGGGCCAACATCGACGGTGTCCTGGCCGCCAACGACACCCTCGCCGGCGCCGTGATCTCCGCCCTCAACGCCCACGAGGTCCGGCCACTGCCCCCGATCACCGGCCAGGACGCCGACCTCGCGGGCGTGCGGCGCATCGTCCGGGGCGACCAGTCCATGACCGTCTACAAGCCCTACAAGGACTCCGCCGACGCCGCCGTCCAGATGGCCGTAGCCCTGGCGCGTGACCGGGGGATCGGGTCCATCGCCACCGGCACCGTCGACAGCGGCACCACCAGGAACGTCCCCGCGGTCCTGCTCCCGTCGGTCCCCGTGACCGTCGGCAACATCAAGACGACCCTCGTGAAGGACGGTACGTACACCATCGGCCAGATATGCACCCCGGAGCTCCGGTCCGCCTGCGCCAAGGCCGGGCTCACCTGACGGGCGCTCCCCGAAGGCGGAAGCCCCATGGCGGAAGCCCCAAGGCGGAAGCCCCAAGGCGGAAGGAGGTGGCTCCGTGCCGGTTCAGCCCCTGCTGGCGCTGCGCGGCGTCTCCAAACGGTTCGCCGCCGTACAGGCGCTGGTCGACGTCGAACTGGAGATCAGGGCCGGGGAGGTGGTCGCCCTGGTGGGCGACAACGCCGCCGGCAAGTCCACCCTGGTCAAGGTGATCTCGGGGGTCGGTCCCGCCGACAAGGGGGTCATCGAGTGGCAGGGCCGGGCGATCCAGATCAAGCGTCCCCAGGACGCCCAGGTCCTGGGGATCGCGACCGTCTACCAGGACCTCGCGATGTGCGACAACCTCGATGTCGTCGGCAACCTCTTCCTCGGCCGGGAGATCCACCGGCACGGCGTCCTCGACGAGGTGGAGATGGAGCGCCGCACCCGCGACCTGGTGCACACCCTGTCCATCCGCATCCCCGACGTGCGCGCGCCGCTCGCCTCGCTGTCCGGCGGCCAGCGGCAGGCCGTCGCGATCACCCGCTCGCTCCTCGGCACACCCAGGCTGCTCCTGCTCGACGAGCCCACCGCCTCCCTGGGCATCGAGCAGACCAACCAGCTCCTCGACCTCATCGAGACGCTGCGCGACCGGGGTCTCGGGGTGCTCCTCATCAGCCACAACATGGGTGACATCAAGGCGGTCGCCGACCGGATCGCCGTGCTGCGCCTCGGCCGCAACAACGGCGTCTTCGACGTGAACACCACCTCCCAGGAACAGATCATCTCCTCCATCACCGGCGCGGCGGACAATGCCGTCGCCCACCGCCGGACCCTCCCGGAGGAGACATGGCCGTGAGGGGCAGGGGGACCCGCGCCGGCGACGCCACCGACGCCGCGACGGACACCGGACGGCGACGCGCCGGGCGCCGGTGGTACGCCGGACGCCTCGGGACGTACGCCGGCAAGGCGCGCCGCAGACTGCACGACCGGGACCTCGGGCCCGCGCCGGTCCTGCTCACCCTCGCCGTGATCTGGACGGTCTTCCAGGGCCTCAACGACAACTTCCTCTCCCCGCGCAACCTGTCCGTCCTCAGCGTGGACATGGTCGGGACCGGCATCATCGCCGTCGGTGTCGTCTTCGTGCTGCTGATCGGCGAGATCGACCTGTCGGTGGGCTCGCTCGCCGGCCTGGCGGGCGCCGTGTTCGCGACGCTGAACGTGAACCTCGGAGTGCCGGAGTGGATCGCCGTGATCATCGCGGTGGGCAGCGGTGCGGCCGCCGGGGCCGCCCAGGGTTTCTCCTTCGCCAGGATCGGCGTACCCGCGTTCGTCGTCACCCTCGCCGGCCTGCTGGGCTGGAACGGCCTGATGCTCTACCTGCTGGGGCCGGACGTCAGCATCAACTTCAGCGAGGACGGGCTGGTCGCCCAGCTGACCAGCCGCTATTTCGACGCCGCCGTGGTCATCTATGGGCTGGCGGCGCTCGGCACCGCCGCGTACCTCCTCGCCGCATGCCGCGACCGCAGCCGCCGCAGCGCCGCCGGGATGCCGTACCGGCCGCTCGGGGAGATCTGGGCGCGTACGGGCCTCCTCGCGGTGGTCGCGTTCGCCGCCGTCTACGTGCTGGGCCGGTTCGCGGGCCTGCCGCTGGCCCTCCTGCTCTTCCTCGGCGTCGTCATCGCCTCGGACCTCTTCCTGCGCCGCACGCCCTACGGCCGGCAGATCCTCGCGCTGGGCGGCGGTGTGGAGGCGGCCCGGCGGTCGGGCGTCGACGTGGTGCGCGTACGGATCGCGGTGTTCATGGTGTCGGGCGCCCTCGCCGCGGTCGGCGGGCTGTTCATCGCCTCACGGCTGACCTCGGCCAGCCAGGTCCCGGCCTCGGGCATGCTGTTGGTCAACGCCATCGCCGCCGCGACCATCGGCGGCACCAGCCTGTTCGGCGGGCGCGGCTCGACCTGGTCCGCGCTGCTCGGGGTGCTCATCATCCAGTCGATCGCGTCGGGCATGGCGCTGCTCGGGGTCGAGTCCTCGGTCCAGTTCATGATCACCGGCGGGGTGCTGTTCGCCGCGGTGGTCTTCGACTCGCTGGCGAGCCGTGCCGCGGAGTCGCGGGGGCGGGCCTGAGACTCCGCGCAATGTAGCGCGGACCGCATCAACGGCTTCGCCGTGAAGCCCGTGCACCGGTGGCGCAGCGGCTGCATCACCGGATGGGCCTTGCGGGTAGTTCCGGTCACGGAGGGTTATGGTCGGCCCGTCCACTGGAAGATGCTCGCCGATCTCCTCGGCCTCGCCGACGGCACGGCCCACAACTGGCACAAGCTCAACGGGGGAGATCGCGCCAGCTATGTCGCCAGCCGACTCGAAGCCTCTCAAGCACCCACCGAACCCGAGTAGGGGCCAGGTCCGGCGCACTCGACGGTCAGCTCACGACGCACAGAGGTTTCGGCCTGTTCAGTGCAACGCTGGTCAGCGACGGGGTAGCACGCCCAGGAGGGTTGCGGTCAAGGCCTGCTTCAAATAGTCCTTCAGATCCAGGTGGAAGCGGGCCAGCTCGGGCTCGGCCTCGTAGGCCGCCTGCAGGCTGGGTGGGGGCGTGCTGTACGCCGACAGCGCGCCGGCCATGACCATGGTCTGCAGGCTGAACAGTGTCGCGTTCTCGCCCAGCTCCGGCAGGTGCTTCCGGAGCAGGGCGGTCATGGTTGTCAGGCGGTCCAGGGAGGCGCGCTTGTAGCGTGCCACGACCTCGACGGAGACGTTGTGCTCCAGGACGCTGCCCTGTGCGCCGAAGAGCTCGCACAGCACCATTCGGCCGGACAGCGAGCGGCTGAGGATCTCGGCCACCGCTGCCGCCCGCTCGGGCATGGGGAGGTCTTCGTCGATGCCGGCGGCCAGCTCCCCGGCCAGCTCCGTCAGCCACTCCCGCAAATAGCGGTCGAGCAGCTCCAGCAGCACCGCCTCGCGAGACTCGAAGTAGCGCAGCACGTTCGGCTTCGCCAGGCCTACCCGGCGGCTGAGCTCGTTCAGGGTGACCGCGGCCACAGGCATCTCGTCGAGCATCGCCGACGCCATGTCGAGGATCGCCCGTCGCCGGATCTCCCGCTGCTCTTCGGTTCGCGCCCGCTGGAAAGTCACGCTCCCCAGTCTAGATTACGTACCTTCGGTACGTTGACAAAGTACCGAAGGTACCTTAACGTCGACGACACAAGATACCTTCGGTACTTTAGGCGACTGGGAGTCTGACATGGGCAAGAAGTGGACAACGGCGAACATTCCGGACCAGCGCGGGCGGGTGGCCGTGGTGACCGGGGCCAACACCGGACTGGGGTACGAGACCGCCAAGGCGCTCGCCGAGCACGGGGCGTCCGTGGTGCTCGCCGTGCGCAATGCCGAAAAGGGCATGCAGGCCGCGGCCTGCATGCCCGGCGACGTGACCGTGCAGGCGCTGGACCTGACCTCGCTCGACTCCGTGCAGGCCGCAGCGGCGGCGCTGCACTCCCGGCTCGACCGGATCGACCTGCTGATCAACAACGCCGGCGTGATGTACACCCCGAAGCAGACCACCGCCGACGGCTTCGAGATGCAGTTCGGCACCAACCACCTCGGCCACTTCGCGCTCACCGGGCTGCTGCTTGACCTGATGCTGCCGGTGCCCGGCTCACGCGTGGTGACGGTCAGCAGCACCGGCCACCGCATCCAGGCCGCGATCCACTTCGACGACCTGCACTGGGAGCGGTCCTACAGCCGGGCCGCCGCCTACGGTCAGTCCAAGCTGGCCAACCTGATGTTCACCTACGAGCTGCAGCGCCGACTCGCCGCGCACGGCACCACCGTCGCCGTCGCCGCCCATCCCGGCGTGTCCAACACCGACCTCATCCGCCACACCCCCGCCGCGCTCCGCCTGCCCGTCACCTGGCTCGCGCCGCTGATCACCCAGACACCGGCCATGGGCGCCCTGCCCACCCTGCGCGCCGCCACCGACCCCGGCGCGCTCGGCGGCCAGTACTACGGTCCCGGCGGACGCAACGAGGTCAAGGGCCACCCCCGGCTGGTCACCTCCAGCCCGGAGTCGTACGAGGTGGCCGTCCAGCAGCGGCTGTGGGCCGTCTCCGAAGACCTCACCGGCGTGAAGTTCCCCGTCCTTCAGCCCCAGCAGAACTCGGTTCCCTCCGGATCGGCCATCACGATGTAGCCCGCGCCGGTAGGAGGCGCCGGCTCGTCCGGCGCTCCGCCGCCCGACGGTCGGCGCGATCGAGAAGAGCCGCTACCGGAACATGCGGGAGCCGCGTCCGCGTAGCGGTGAGACGGTGAGCAGGCCCATGTCCGTGGGCGCACGGAGCGGCGCCCGACAGCGCTGCCGCCGCCGGGCGCCGCTCCGTGTCCTGGCGCGGTCCTGGCGCGCCTCAGCGTCCTTCCTTCCGCCTGCCGCGCAGCAGCCAGGTGGCTCCGCCGATGGCCAGGGCGACCGGCCACTCGAGAGCCCCGGCCACCGCGAGTGCTCCCAGGCCGCCGTAGAAGACCATGTCCCGGGCGGGCAGTTCCTCTCCTCTGCCGAGGTAGGGGATGGGAACCGGAGGGCGGAACGTGCGAGTACGCAGGTGGAGGCCCGCGCCGTCAGGATGCGTCTCCTCGGTCCGGCCCTGCTGAGCCGCTGAACTCCCTGTCGTCGTCCGCGTGCTCGGGGTGCTCTGTTCGCTCCAGGTACTGCGGGTCTGCTGCTGCCCCTTTTGGGCCCGGACCCGCGCGGCGGGCTCGAGCACGGTCTGAGCTGCAGTGGTCATCCCGTCTCCTCCTCTCCTTCGAGTCGGTACGGATGTTCCTCTTCCATCCTCCCTCGCACGCCTCGGCCCCGCCCTCACGGCATGGTGAGCACCATCCGGAAACGGGCCGCGCCGGACATCATCCGCCGGTAGGCCGCGTCGGCCTGGTCCAGGGGGACGGGCTCGATCATCGGGCGGATGCCGTGCAGGGCGCTGAAGGCCATCGTGTCCTCGGTGTCCTGGGAGGTGCCGGAAGCATGGCCGCGGACGACCCTGCCGCCCATGATGAGCTCGGTGGGACTGATCCGCATCGGCTCGGCGGCCGCGCCGAGCACCACCAGCTCGCCCCGGTGACGGAGCCCCTCCACGGCCGCCGTGATCGCGTCGGAGTTGGCGGCGGTGGCCAGGACCACCCGGGCGCCGCCGAGGGACCGCAGGGCGTCCGCGACGGATGTGTCCGCGGTGCTGTCGATGTAGTGGTGGGCGCCGAGTTGCTTGGCGAAGTCGGCCTTGTCGGCGCCGCGGGCGATGGCCACCGTTTCGAAGCCCATGGCCGCCGCGTACCGCACTCCCAGGTGGCCCAGGCCGCCGATGCCCAGTACGGCGACCAGGTCGCCGGGGCGTGCCGTGCTACGCCGCAGCCCGTTGAACACGGTGATGCCGGCGCAGGCCAGGGGTGCCGCGTCGGGCGCCGCCAGGGCGTCGGGGATGCGGGCCAGGGCGTCCTCCGGGACGATGACGTTCTCCGCGTAGCCCCCGTCGTACGCCCAGCCGGGGACCTTCAGGTTCTCGCACATGACGAAGTCGCCCTGCCGGCAAGGGGTGCAGTGGCCGCAGCTGCCGCCGAACCAGCCCACCGCCACCCGGTCGCCCACCTGCCAGACGTCGTCCGTTGCCTCGCCGACCTTGTCGATGCGCCCGGCGATCTCGTGGCCGGCGACCACCGGGAAGGTGATCCCCGGCACGGCCGCGTTCACGAACAGGGCGTCGCTGTGGCAGACCCCGCAGGCCTCCACGGCGATCCGTACGTGGCGCGAGCCCGGCTCCGGCACCTCACGCTCGACGATCTCGAAACGGCCACCGGCCTCGGTCACCTGCGCGACTCGATGCGTACTCATCGGGGTCTCCCGGGGGTGCGGGTACGGGTCCGAAAGGACACCCCCTGAACCATCAGACCAGCTACGACTGGTTCACGCGCGTCGGGTCGCCGGGGATGGGGCCGCGGTGTCTCGGGGCGGGCCGGGCCGGCGAGGTGGTAGCCGTTGAGGTCGGTGCCGATGACCTGGATGATCCGGTCCCGGAACTCCTCCGCTCTCTCCCGTCGTACGCCCTGTACGACGGCCCCGCACGCTCGGGGGCGGCGCACCGAGGTCCCGGTGCCGGGCGCCCGCCATCTGCCGGGCTCCGGCATCGGGACCATCCGCAGTGCTCCCCTCGGGTCATGGTGCACGTCCCGCGCGCACCGGCGCATTGCCGGTTTCCGGCAGTGTTCATTAGGGTCAGCGTGCCGGGGCCGCCAGGAAAGCGTCACCGGCGCGTCAGAATCCGGGGGGACGACGTGACGGAGTACGAGATACCCGACCAGTATCTGCGCGGGTATGCCCAGCTCCTGGCGGACGTCTCCGCCACCGGCCGGCGCCTGAACCGGGACGAGATCGAGGCCCGGCGCGTCCTGGGCGAACAGGCCGCCGAGGCCGGCCACGGACTGCGCGCCCTGGTCAGGGCCCATCTGGCCGCCGCCCGCGCCGCCTGGCCCGGCGGCCCCGGTTCGACCGACAGCGCCCTGGCCGCCGTGCAGCAGGCCGTCGACGCCTTCGCCGAGGGCTACGAACGCGCCCAGCGGCACGCCGTACGCCAGGAGGAGGCCGCCCGCCGGGAGTTCATCGACGACCTCCTGTACGGCCGCAGCGACCTGGGCCGCCTCGCCGAACGCGCCGAACGCTTCGGGCTGCGCCTGTCGCAGACCCACGCGGTCGCCGTGGCGCAGGGGCCGACGGCGTACGACGAGAGCGGCCCGGTCCCCCGGCAGGTGGAACGCTCGCTCATCGCCCGGTTCGGCGGCCGCAGCATCCTGCTCACCACCAAGGGCGGCCGGATGCTGTGCGTCGCGCCCGGCGACGACGAGGAGATCCTCACCCACTTCGCCAAGCAGGTGTACGCGGCCTCGGACGGCGGCCAGGTCGCGATCGGCCGCCCGCAGCCCGGCGCCGGTGGGGTCGTGCAGTCGTACGAGGAGGCCCTCAACACGCTGGAGCTGGCCGAACGGCTCCAGCTGGAGGGCCCGGTCCTGCGCGCCGCCGACTTACTCGTCTACCCCGTCCTCACCCGCGACCGGCAGGCCATGGCCGACCTCGTGCGCGCCGCGCTGGGCCCGCTCACCACCGCCCGGGGCGGCGCCCAGCCGCTCCTGGACACCCTGACGGCCTATTTCGACTGCGGTTGTGTGGCCGCGGAGGCCGCCCGCCGGCTGTCGCTGAGCGTGCGCGCCCTGACCTACCGGCTGGCACGCATCCACCGCCTCACCGGCGCCGATCCGTCCGACCCCACCCACCGCTACATGCTTCAGACGGCGGTGATCGGTGCCAGGCTGCTGGACTGGCCGGCCAGACAACTGTGACGTGCCGCCTCTGTGACGTGCTGCGTTTTGCGCGCGCCGGGCGCATGGTGGTGGCATGAGTACGGGTCCTCCAGTGGTGGTGCTGCCGCCGGCCTCGGACGGTGGCCGGCAGGTGACGGTGCGCGGTGAGCACGTGGGGACGGCGTACGACCTGTTCGACGTGCTGGACCTCGTACACCGTGCGGGGCTCCCCGCCGAGGACCAGGCCGTCGACGATCCCGAACTGATCGAGTGGCGCGGTGGCGGGCCGTACGACTTCAACGGCGGCGCCGAGGACGGCGGCGCCGGCCGGGGTGAGAAAGCGGACCAGTGAGTCCCCCCGGTGTCAGGTGTTCCACGACTCGTCGTACGGGTCGTGCGGCGTGGGCACCGGGCGGGCGGCGGTCACCTTCAGGAACGGGATCGGCCCGTTGTTGACCGGGTCCTTGACCTGCTTCGGCGTGTACGTGCCCGTCACCTCCAGCCAGCTGTCGGGTTGCAGGACCGGCGGGATCTTCCCCATCAGGCCGATCTTCACCGGCTGGGCGTCGGCGGCACAGCAGTTGAGGGCCATCCGGACCAGGTACGGGGTGCCGGCGCGGTCCAGGGCGACGAACCCGGTGATGCGGACCTGGCGGCCGCCGAGGGAGCGGCCGTGGTCGTAGACGGCGCGGCCCGCGTAGTCGACCAGGCCGATCGGCACCGGGTTCGCGGCCGGCAGGGACGTGTAGCCGTACGGCTGTTGCAGGGCGGTACCGGTGCGCATGGCGCTGTAGGAGCCCAGGGCGGGCGGGGCGACCAGGATGAGGGCCAGGAGGGGGAGGATCAGCAGCCAGGAGATGCGGGGCTCGGGGTGCGCGTGACCGTGGTCCTCCGCGTCGTCGTGGCCGTCGGTCGCGGGCATGGACCCGGCCGCGGGCGGCTTGCGCCGGGCGCGTTTCCACTCGTACCAGGCCGTCGCGAGCGCCGTCACCACCAGCAGCGCGCCGGCCGTCAGCAGCAGCGGTTGCAGCCCCGCCTTCACATAGCGCAGGTAGAGGTCGGTGAGGCCCGCGTGCAGCAGGGCCGCGCCGGTCAGGAACAGGACCGCCGCCTGGGCCTGCCGGTTCACAGCAGCACCGCCCCGGTCAGCACCGCGCCCACGATGGCGAGGGCGAAGGTGGCGGGGGCGAAGCGCAGGGCGAAGCCCCGGCCGAAGGTGCCCGCCTGCATCGCGAACAGCTTCAGGTCGATCATCGGGCCGACGACCAGGAACGCCAGCTTGGCCGTGAGCGAGAACTGGGTGAGCGAGGCCGCCACGAACGCGTCCGCCTCCGAGCAGATCGACAGCAGTACGGCGAGGACCGCCAGGGCGAGGACCGAGACCGCCGGGTTGCCGGCCGCGGTACGTAGCCAGCTCGCCGGGGCCACCGCCTTCAGCGTCGCCGCGGCCATCGCGCCGAGCACGAGGAAGCCCCCGGCGTGCATCAGGTCGTGCCGGACCGAGCCCCAGAACGCCTCGCCCTTGCTCTCCCCCTCGTGCGCGGCGTGCGCGGGCGGCCGGATCCAGTCGGTACGGCCGACCCGCTGCCACAGCCAGCCCATCGCGCACGCCACCAGCAGGCTTCCGGCGAACCGCCCCAGCACCATCTCGGGGTTCCGCGGGAAGGCGACGGCGGTGGCGGTCAGGACGATCGGGTTGATCGCCGGGGCGGAGAGCAGGAACGCGATCGCCGCGGCGGGCGTCACCCCGCGCCGGACCAGCGCCCCGGCCACCGGCACCGACGCGCACTCGCAGCCCGGCAGCACCGCGCCCGCCAGCCCGGCGACCGGCACGGCGAGAGCGGGCCGGCTGGGCAGTGCGCGGGCGAAGAACGACGGCGGCACGAACACCGCGATCCCCGCCGACAGCAGGACACCGAGGGCGAGGAAGGGCAGGGCCTGCACGACCACCGCCACGAACACCGTCATCCAGCTCTGCATCACCGGCGCCGACAGCGCCCCGCGGATCGGGCCCTGGAGGACCACCACCAGGATCAGCAACAGGGTCAGCGCCAGCGGGGAGTTGAGGTGCCAGCCGTCCTGCTCCGGCCGCTTCCCGCCGCCGGCCGGCGCGCCGGCGTCGTCGGGGGCCCGCCCGGGCGGGGCTTCTTCGGTGATGGCCACGGGTGGGGTACCTCCGCGTACGGGCGCTGGTCCGCGATCTGGGTGCGTCTTCTCCCTCCCCTTCAGTACGGCACCCGGACGCCCGGCGTTCAGATGATTGCTGGAACCACCCGTCCCTTTGGGGCAGTCTTTTCCCTCGTGGCGAGCGTTCCGTATCAAGGTGGGCACAGTGGTGGGCACAACGGTGCGCCCGCGCGCATGCTGGTGTGCGGGGACGACGGGCTCGCGCACCGGCTGGCCGCCGAGTTGCGCGGGGTGTACGGGGAGCAGGTGACGCTCGTCGTACCGCCGAACGAACGCACGGCGCGCCCACCGGTCGTAGGGCGGGCGCGAGCCGCGTCGGCGCTCCTCGACCGGGTGGTGAACGCCGCGGTGGGGCGCGGCCCCGCGGCTGCGGGCGGCAACAGCGGCAGTGCCGGCAGCGGTGAACCACCGCGGGGCGAGCGGCTGTTGGAGGCCGTCGAACCCAGCGAGGCGGTGCTCGCCGAGGCGGGCGTCGAGCAGGCGGTCGCGCTGGCGCTCGTGTACGAGGACGACGAGACCAACATCCGTGCCGCGCTCACCGCCCGGCGGCTCAACCCGCGGCTGCGGCTGGTCCTCAGGCTCTACAACCGGCGGTTGGGCCAGCACATCGAGGAACTCCTCGACCAGGCCGCCACGTTGGCCGGGAACGACGCCGCCGCCGGGGAGGCGTCCACGGTCGTGCTGTCCGACGCCGACACCGCCGCGCCCGCGCTGGCGGCCACCGCGGTCGCCGGCACCAGCAAGGTCGTACAGACCGACGGGCTGCTGCTGCGCGCGGTGGAGCGGCCGCCGCCGCGGCCGGGACAGGTCGCCGACCCGGGGCTGTGCACGCTGGCGCTGCTGTCCAGCAGCGATCCGGCCGGGGCGGACGGGGCGGAGGGCAGCGGGGAGCAGGGGCCCCGGCTGCTGCCCGACGCGGCTCAGGTGCGGGACGCCGGCGGGCGCGCGGCCGTGGTGCTGGAGCAGGTGTCGTACTCCGCCGGGACACCGCTGCCGACGGGGCGCGGCGTCGGGGTCGTGCCGCCGTTCGCCTCGCTGTTCTCACCGCGGCTGCGGTGGTCGCTGGCCGGGATGGTGGGGTGCGTGGTGGCGCTGGCGGTCGCCCTGTCGGTGGTGACCGGGATCCATCCGCTGAGCGCCTTCTACCTGACGCTGCTGGACATGTTCGCCATCGACGACCCGGCGATCGGCAAGTCCCTCGGGCGGCAGATCCTCCAGCTGCTGTCCGGGCTGGTGGGGCTGTTGCTGCTGCCCGTGCTGCTGGCCGCGGTCCTGGAGGCGCTGGGCACCTTCCGGACCGCGTCCGGGCTGCGCAAACCGCCGCGCGGGCTGGGCGGGCACGTGGTGCTGCTGGGCCTGGGCAAGATCGGCACACGGGTGCTGGTGCGGCTGCGGGAGCTGGGCATCCCGGTGGTGTGCGTGGAGTCCGGCCCCGAGGCGCGAGGGCTGGCGGTGGCCCGGCGGCTGCGGGTGCCGGTGGTGCTGGGCGACGTGACGCAGGAAGGGGTCCTGGAGGCCGCCAAGATCCACCGCGCGCACGCCCTGCTGGCGGTGACCAGCGCGGACACGACCAACCTGGAGGCGGTGCTGTACGCGCGGTCCGTACGCCCGGATCTGCGCGTGGTCCTGCGGCTGTACGACGACGACTTCGCGACCGCCGTGTACCGCACCCTGCGGGCCGCGCACCCCCAGGCCCAGACCCGGAGCCGGAGCGTGACCCACCTGGCCGCGCCCGCCTTCGCCGGGGCGATGCTCGGGCGCCAGATCCTCGGGGCGATTCCCGTGGAGCGGCGGGTGCTGCTGTTCGCGGTGATGGACGTGGGCGGGCATCCGCAACTGGAGGGACGGACGGCCCGGGCGGCGTTCCGGCCCGGGGCCTGGCGGGTCCTGGCACTGGAGGGACGACCGGACGCGGACGAGGAGTACGTGCTGCGCGCGGAGGACCGTGTACTCCTCGCGGCCACCCGCCGGGGCCTGGCGGAACTCCTGGGCCGACACCAGCCACCAGGACCGGTGGGCTGAGCGGGCGCCGGACGAGTCCTCGGCCACACCGATCCCCCACCGCCGGGAGTGGGCGGCGACACCAAGTGCTGCGCGCGGACCCGGTGGCTGCTCGCGGACCCGCGCCCGGAACCGGCGGAGCTCCCGGGCCGACACGGAGCGCCCGCCCAGCCACCGGGAGCGGCGAGCTGAACGGGCGCCGGTCAGGGACTGCCGGGCGGGTTCCGGGTCACGGGGATTCCGTGCCGCCGGGGGTGGGCGGCGAGGCCAAGTGCTCCTGGGGGGCCCGCGAGCGGTGCCGTGGGGTGGCTCGGCGGGGCGGTCGGGTCAGGGTGATCTGGCGGACGAGCTGCTGGAAGCAGGCCAGTGCCGCGACTCCGGGCAGGGCCGCCGACGCCGTGTCCTCGATGGTCCGGGGGGCCTGCACCACGCAGAGCAGTACCGCGACGGAGGAGAAGAGCAGCACGACGAACCACGAGTGCACGGCCCGCCGCTGGTGCAGCGCCGCCCGCAGGATGGACAGCGATCCAGCCATCCAGGGCCCGTAGACCAGCATGGGCCACCACGCGTCGGAGCCACCCTGGTCGTGCGAGGTGACGACGAGCAACGGCTCGTAGGTGGCCAGGCCGCTGAAGACGCTCACCATCGACACGATGATCGCGGCCAGTGCGGCGATGAGGAAGCTGGCGATGCGCAGTCCGCCGATGCGCCGGTGCGCCGGAATTCTGCGGTGCCCCCGGCGGGGCCCCCGCACCGGCGGCAGGTCGGCCTGGATGTCCTGGAGGTGCCGCATGGGGCTGCCGGCCGGAGGAGCGGTGACCGACGCCTCGTCACGAGGGTGCGGCACGGACCTCGCGGCCTCCTCCTGGCTGGCCTTCTGGAGCAGGTAGGCCAGTTCCTCGGCCGGGTCCCAAGCCGGATCCGGCGACGATTCGTCGAACTCGTCCAGGTAGTCGGTGCTGCCGTGCCACATACGGCCGTAGCGCTCGTCATTCATGAGAAGGACAGTGCGCAGGCCCAGCGACCGGCGAGGTCGGATTCCAGCTTCCGGACAGCGGTGAGGAAATTCTGGAGCAAGGGGTCGGTGACCTGAAGTACGACAGGCACACCATCCTTACTGAGGATTCCCGGAGTATAGACGTACGGTCCCACCGTCACCCCGTACAGGCCGACCGACTCGCCAGGATCGCTTGCATTAGCCATGCCCGACTAACGTCGGCCCTTTTCACTTGGATGCGCGGCGATCGGGTGAACAACCACACGGAAAAACGCTTAAAATAACCCTCCTTTCTTCCGGATCTAAAGCAGCGCGGATAACCAGACTGAAAAAGAAACGTAAGTCGCATTGCACACAGTCCACCGCGCCGGGGCCGTGCGCGCGGACACGCACGGCCCCGCACCTCACACCGTCGGCTTCAGGTGCCTCGCCGCGAAGTCCAGCTCCAGCCGCACCTGCTTGATCCGCTCGTCCACCACCAGCGATCCGTGCCCCGCGTCGTAGCGGTACACCTCGTGGACGGCCCCACGGGACTCCAGTCGCTTGACGTAGTTGTCGATCTGGCGGATCGGGCAGCGGGGGTCGTTGACGCCGGCGGAGATGTAGACGGGTGCCTTGACCTGGTCGACGTAGGTGAGGGGGGAGGAGGCCTCGAAGCGGTCGGGGACCTCCTCCGGGGTGCCGCCCAGGAGGGTGCGGTCCATGGCCTTCAGGGCTTCCATCTCGTCGTGGTACGCGGTGACGTAGTCGGCGACCGGGACGACGGCGATGCCCAGGGTCCAGAAGTCCGGCTGGGTGCCGATGCCGAGCAGGGTGAGATAGCCGCCCCAGGAGGCGCCGGTCAGGATCAGACGCTCGGGGTCGGCGAGCCCGGAGGAGACCGCCCACTCGCGGACCGCGGCCACGTCCTCCAGCTCGATCAGACCCACCCGGTGCTTGAGCGCGTCCGTCCAGGCCCGGCCGTAGCCCGTGGAACCCCGGTAGTTGATCCTGACCACCGCGTAGCCGTGGTCCACCCAGGCGGCCGGGCCCGCGGCGAAGGCGTCGCTGTCGTGCCAGGTCGGGCCGCCGTGCAGGTCGAACACCGTCGGCAGGGGGCCCGTCGCGCCGGCCGGCTTCTGGACCAGGGCGTGGATACGGCCGCCGGGTCCCTCCACCCACACGTCCTCCACGGGGACCGAGCCCGGACACTTCAGGCCCGGCGGGTCCAGGACCACCCGGCCCGTCGTCGAGCGGACCGACGACGGCTCGGCGGCCGAGGACCAGAGGTACTCCACGCTGCCGTCGGGGCGGGCCGTCGCGCCGGAGACCGTGCCCGGCGGGGTGGGGATCCTCGTCAGCTCGCGGCTGCCCAGGTCGTACCGGAACACCTCGCTGCGGGCCTTGAAGCTGTGGGCGACGAGCAGCGCCGACCCGTCCGGATACCACTCCGCGCTCACGTCACCCGGCAGGTCCAGCACCAGGTCCGTCTCCTCACCCGAGGCGACGTCCCAGACCAGCGGCTCCCACCGGCCGCGCCGCTGGTGACCGATGAGCAGCCGCGTGTCGCCGTCGATCGGGGCGAAGCCCAGCACCTCCAGGCCCAGTTCCTCGGTGCCGCCCCTGGTGTCGTCCAGCTCGGCGACCGCCGTGCCGTCCGGGCGCAGCACGCGCAGCGCCGAGTGCATCGCGTCGCCGTGCTCCGTGTGCTCTATGGCGATCAGGGAGCCGTCGTGGGAGAGGTCCCCGACGCCCGCCGACTCCCGGTGCCGGTACAGCTCGAAGGGCGCCTCGCCCTCCCTCGCCACGTGGATGGTCGAACCCTCGTCGTCCGTCGAGCGCCCGACGACCGCCGTACGCCCGTCCCGGGACAGGGCCAGGCCCGCCGGGTAAGAGGGCTCCAGGCCCGGGGTAGCCAGTTCGTCCTCGCCGCCCGTGAACCGCTGGCGGCGCCACACCCCGAACTCGTCGCCGTCCTTGTCGTCGAACCACCAGATCCAGGCGCCGTCCGGGGAGAGCACGCCGTCCGTCGTGCCGTTCGGCCGGGACGTCACCTGGCGCTGCTCTCCACTCGTGCGGTCCCAGGCGTACAGCTCGTACGTCCCTGTCGCGTTCGACACGAACAGGGAGCGGTGCGGCGCGTCCTCCGCCCAGTCGGGCAGCGAAACCCGCGGCGCCCGAAAGCGCTTCTCCCAGTCCGGCATGTTGCTCTCACTCATGGCCCCAGTCATGCGCCCATACTGCCCGTCCACGACGACAAATAGCTGGTGGGTGTGCGCAGCCTGTGGATAACTTTTGCGATCATGCGCCTCCGGAGGCCTCCCGGGTCCGGGGCCCGCGGCGGGCCCCCGTACCGTTGACGGCGTGTACCGCTTTCTGCTGACACCCCGCTGGTGGGGCATCAACGTCTTCGTGCTGCTCGCCATCCCGTTCTGCGTCTTCATGGGGTCCTGGCAGCTGAGCCGGTTCGAGGCGCGGGTGCAGGACCACCGCGACGCCGGCGAGCGGGCCGTGTCCGACCGGCACGAGGCGGCCCGGCCGCTGGCCGAGCTGCTGCCCGTGGACCAGAACACCTCGGGCAGGCAGGTCACCGCGACCGGGCGGTACGGCAAGCAGCTCCTCGTGCCCGGCCGGGAGCTGGACGGCAAGAACGGCTTCTACGTGCTGACGCTGCTGCGGACCGACTCCGGGCGGGCCCTGCCGGTCGTACGCGGCTGGCTGCCCGGCACCGCGGATCCGGCCGCGGCGCCCGCCCCGCCGGCCGGCCGGGTCACCGTCACCGGGGCGCTCCAGGCCTCCGAGACGCCCGGGGACAACGGCGTCAGCTCGGCGGGCGGACTGCCGGCCGACCAGACGGCGGCGATCAGCTCCGCGTCGCTGGTGAACCTGGTGCCGTACCGGGTGTACGACGCCTGGGTCACCCTCGACAAGGGGGACTCGGGGATGAAGGCCGTCCCGGCGAGCGCCCCCGCCGGCTCGGGGCTGGACCTCAAGGCCTTCCAGAACCTCGGCTACACCGGAGAGTGGTTCGTCTTCGCCGGCTTCGTCGTCTTCATGTGGTTCCGGCTGCTGAGGCGGGAGGTCGAGTTCGCGCGGGACGCTGCGCTGGGCTTGGTGCCGGATCAGGAGACCGCTGGGGTGTGACCCCTTTTCCGGTGCACCGGGGTCCGGCTCGGGCAGGGGTTGCGCAACCCGGCGCTACGGGGTGCCGCTGCGCCCACCCGTGCCGCCCCAGCGGCACGACTGCCCGCAGCTACGTCGGCGCCGGTGCGGATTATTCAGCCCGTCCGGCGTTTGAGGACGAGGCCGTTCAGGCCGATCGGGGACCCAGGGGGCGGAGCCCCCTGGCGGGCCCGGATCAGGCCCCCGAGAGCACCCCGGTCCAGTACACGGTGCCGGCGCAGGCGTTGGGTACCGTCACGGCCGCCGTAGGGGAGCCGCCCTCCGCGGTGTGGGACACCACCACGCTGCCGTCCGCCGTGCCGTCCGCCGCGAAGAGCTGGGTGGTGGTCCCGGAGGAGGTCGTACCGGAGGTGTCCGTGCTGCCGGTCGCACCGGTGTCCTGCGTGGGCGTCGGGTCGGGCGTGGGGCCGCCTGTCTCCGAGCCGCCGCCGGTGTCCGTGCCGCCGCCGGTCGTGGGGCAGGTCTCGGACGGGACGAAGGCGAACTTCTCCTCGTACGCGGCGCCGGGCAGCAGCACCAGGCCGGAGGCCTCCAGCGACGGGTCGGGCAGGCCCGCCGCCGCGTCGCCGGACACGTGCCGGGCCGTGAGGATCTTGGTGGGGTCCGCGGCGCCCTGCGCGGCGGCGCCCACGCTGCCCGGGCCGCCGACGGTGCAGCTGGTGGAGGAGACGTTGACGACGCGGAAGGTGCCGTAGACCGCACCGGTCGAGTCGGGCGCGTTGACGGTCCCCGTGGCCGAACCCAGCTGGGCCGCCGTGCACACCGAGGTGGCGGTGCCCGCGGTGGCGGAGGGGTTCGCGCCGCCGGTGGAGCCGGGGCCGGTGCTCGTGCCCTTGTCCTTGCCGGAGGGCTTCGTGCCGCCCTTGTCCTTGCTGTCCGGCTTGCCGCTGGAGCCGCCCGCGGTGCTGGCCCCGCCGTCGGGGTTCTTGCCCGAGCCGCCGCTCTGGGCCTGGGAGGCCTGGCCGGCCATGGAGGTGTTGGGGTCGGAGCCCGGGGAGTTGGAGACGTGCACCAGGGCCGGGATGGCGGTGCCGATGAAGAGCGCCGCGGCGGCCATGCCGACGACGGCCTGCCGCTTGCGCGCCCGCCGGGCGGGCACCGCGCGCCGCAGGTGGTCGAGTGTGCCGTCGCGCGGCTCGATGCCGTCGACGGCCGAGTGCAGCAGCCGGCGCAGGTCCAGCTCGTCCGAGTCGAGCCTGTCAGGGCTCTGGTCGGTTGGGCCGTGGTTCACAGTTCCGTTCCCAGCGTGCGTTGGCGTGTGCTCTTGCTCGTCCTGCTTCGTCGGCTCGTGCCAGGCATAGGGTTCGTGGCGGTCGTGGGAGCCGCCCTCTTCCACGCGGTCGCTCATGACGTCGCCGCCTCCATGGAGACCCGGAGGGCCGCGATGCCGCGCGAGCCGTACGCCTTCACGGAGCCCAGCGATATCCCGAGCGTCTCGGCGACCTGGGCCTCGGTCATGTCGGCGAAGTAGCGCAGGACGAGGACCTCGCGCTGGCGGCGCTGGAGGCCCTTCATCGCCTTGATGAGGTCCCGGCGCTCCAGGGAGTCGTACGCGCCCTCCTCCGCGCTCGCCATGTCCGGCATCGGCTTCGACAGCAGCTTCAGGCCGAGTATGCGGCGGCGCAGTGCGGAGCGGGAGAGGTTGACGACGGTCTGGCGGAGGTAGGCGAGCGTCTTCTCCGGGTCCCGGACGCGCTTGCGGGCCGAGTGGACGCGTATGAAGGCCTCCTGGACGACGTCCTCGCAGGAGGCGGTGTCGTCGAGGAGGAGCGCGGCCAGGCCGAGCAGCGAGCGGTAGTGGGCCCGGTAGGTCTCGGTGAGGTGGTCGACCGTGGTGCCGGCCGCGACGGTGTCCTCGGTGGTCCCGGCACTCTCGGCGCTCTCACGCGGAGCCGGTACGCCGTCGCGCTGGTTCGGGATGCGGGTGGGCCGCGCTGCGGGCATGGGCGCGATCACCGGCATGCCGCCGGGCGTGCCGGGCATGCGGGGTCGGAGCGTCGCACGGGGCCGGAAAGGCGTGCCGTGGGGCGCCACAGTGAAGTCGAGTACCTCTGCCACGCCTGTTGGACACGCTTCCCCCCGTCGGGGTTGTACGTGCCGGGCATCACTTTCCCCGACAGCACACCCGGCGAGGCCTCAAATGCCGTCATCCGTCCCGCTCTTCCCTTATGTCCCATATGAACGGGCGTCCCCACGCCCCGATCACGGCGTCCCCACGCCAGGATCATGCGTCCCCACGCCCCGTAAGGGCGACCGCAAAGACGCTCCCCGCCCTCCGCGCGGTTGCGGAGGGCGGGGAGGAAAATCTTCGGACACCGAAGGGGGTCGGTTCAAGTGGTCCGGACCATGCCTCTGACCACACTTTTTTGCGCAGAACCTACGAATGGGCGCGCTCCCACCGCCGGTCTTCCGGCGGCCCCGGGGGGCTCACGAGAACTCCGCCGCCACCAGTTCGGCGATCTGCGCGGTGTTCAGCGCGGCACCTTTGCGCAGATTGTCCCCGCATACGAAGAGTTCGAGCGCGGTGGGATCGTCGAGCGCCCGCCGCACCCGTCCGACCCAGGTCGGATCGGTGCCCACCACGTCGGCGGGTGTGGGGAACTCCCCGGCGGCGGGGTTGTCACACAGCACGACACCGGGCGCCGTGGCGAGGATCTCCCGGGCGCCGTCGACGCTGACCTCGCCCTGGAAGCGGGCGTGGACGGTGAGGGAGTGCGTGGTGACGACCGGCACGCGCACACAGGTCACGGCGACGGGCAGCTTCGGCAGTCCGAGGATCTTGCGGGACTCGTCCCGCACCTTCATCTCCTCCGAGGACCAGCCGTCCTCCCGCAGCGATCCGGCCCACGGCACGACGTTGAGCGCGACCGGCTCCGGGAACGGCCCCGTGTCGTCCCCCACGGCCCGCCGCACGTCACCGGGGCTGGTCCCGAGCTCCGTGCCGGCGACCAGGGACAGCTGGGCTCGCAGCGTGTCCACGCCGGCCCGCCCGGCCCCGCTCACCGCCTGGTACGAGGACACCACCAGCTCGCGCAGCCCGAACTCGGCGTGCAGCGCGCCCAGGGCGACGATCATCGACAGGGTCGTGCAGTTGGGGTTGGCGATGATGCCGCGCGGGCGGACCCGGGTGGTGTGCGGATTGACCTCGGGGACGACCAGGGGCACGTCCGGGTCCATCCGGAAGGCGCCGGAGTTGTCCACGACGACGACACCGCGCGCGGCGGCGATCGGCGCCCACTGCGCGGAGACCTCGTCGGGGACGTCGAACATGGCGACGTCGACCCCGTCGAAGGCCTCCTCGGTGAGGGCGACCACCTCGACCTCCTCGCCGCGCACGGCCAGCTT
The DNA here is from genome assembly GCF_042894725.1 of Streptomyces sp. NPDC001480. Classification (NCBI taxonomy): domain Bacteria; kingdom Bacillati; phylum Actinomycetota; class Actinomycetes; order Kitasatosporales; family Streptomycetaceae; genus Streptomyces; species Streptomyces sp. NPDC001480. The sequence goes on from NZ_JBIAVX010000008.1 coordinate 192,112, forward strand.
GCGGCCGGCCGAGCGCGGGGAGGCGATCAGGCGGATCTCGCCCCAGACGTCGGCGCGCTCGGACAGGATCCGGAGCATGACCGTGCCGACGGCTCCGGTCGCTCCCACGACCGCGAGCGTCGGTCTGCGGGTCATCGCCCGGTGCCTCCGTAGACGACGGCCTCGTCGGTGTCGGAGTCGAGTCCGAAGGCGGAGTGCACGGCCCGCACGGCCTCCGGCACTTCGTCGGCGCGGGTGACGACCGAGATGCGGATCTCGGAGGTCGAGATCAGCTCGATGTTCACGCCCGCGTCGGACAGCGCCTCGAAGAAGGCGGCGGTGACGCCCGGGTTGGTCTTCATGCCCGCGCCGACCAGGGAGATCTTGCCGATCTGGTCGTCGTAGCGCAGCGAGTCGAAGCCGATGCCGGACTTGTTCTTCTCCAGCGCGTCGATGGCCTTGCGGCCCTCGGTCTTGGGCAGCGTGAAGGAGATGTCGGTCAGGCCGGTGGACGCGGCGGACACGTTCTGCACGACCATGTCGATGTTGACCGCGGCGTCCGCGATGGCACGGAAGATCGAGGCGGCCTCGCCCGGCTTGTCCGGCACGCCGACGACCGTGATCTTGGCCTCGGAGGTGTCGTGCGCGACACCGGAGATGATGGCCTGCTCCACCTTCTTGTCCCCTTGCTCGATCGGCTCGCTGCTGACCCACGTGCCCTGGAGCCCGCTGAAGCTGGACCGGACGTGGATCGGGATGTTGTAACGGCGGGCGTACTCCACACAGCGGTGGAGGAGCACCTTGGAACCGGAGGCCGCGAGCTCCAGCATGTCCTCGAAGGAGATCCAGTCGATCTTCTTCGCCTTCTTCACCACACGCGGGTCGGCGGTGAACACGCCGTCGACGTCGGTGTAGATCTCGCAGACCTCGGCGTCGAGCGCCGCCGCGAGGGCCACGGCCGTGGTGTCGGAGCCACCCCGGCCCAGGGTCGTGATGTCCTTCTTGTCCTGGCTGACACCCTGGAACCCGGCGACGATGGCGATGTTGCCCTCGTCCAGCGCGGTGCGGATGCGGCCCGGCGTGACGTCGATGATCCGGGCTTTGTTGTGGACCGAGTCGGTGATGACACCTGCCTGGCTGCCGGTGAACGACTGGGCCTCGTGACCCAGGTTTTTGATCGCCATGGCCAGCAGTGCCATGGAGATCCGCTCTCCGGCGGTCAGCAGCATGTCGAACTCGCGCCCGGCAGGCATCGGGGACACCTGCTCGGCGAGATCGATCAGCTCGTCCGTCGTGTCGCCCATCGCGGAAACCACGACAACCACCTGGTTGCCGTTCTTCTTGGCTTCCACGATCCGCTTGGCGACGCGCTTGATGCCCTCGGCATCGGCTACGGAGGAGCCTCCGTACTTCTGCACGACAAGGCCCACGTGCGCTCCTCGCTCCGGTGTGTATCGGTCGGCTCAGTCTATCGAGCGCCCGGATTTCCCCTCCGCGATATCGCATCGTGAGATCCCGGCCGCCCGTCCGGAACAGCACATGCCCAGCTCACGGGAGCCCACTCGGAAAGTGCCCGGGGTCACAGCGACCACCGGGCCCCTTGAAACCGGCGACTACGACCTGGCGTCGCGCATCCCCAGCGGGTCCCCGATCTCCTGGGCCATGACGCGGCCCGCCTCGAACTCCAGGGTCTCGTCGCCCATGGCGGGCTGGTCGGTGTCGAGGCCGTCGAGTTCTTCCAGGGGCTGGTTCAGCCGGACGTGGATGAGCACCGACTGGAGGGCGCGCAGCATGGCGGAGGCCGTGGGGCCCCAGTTGGAGAAGTAGGAGAACTGCCACCACCACAGGGCCTCCGTGGTGCGGCCGGCCCGGTAGTGGACCATGCCGTGGCGCAGGTCGGTGATGACGTCGGCCAGGTCGTCGGAGATCCGGGCCGGAACCGGCGCCTTGCGGGGCTCGTAGGGGTCGAAGACCTCCGAGTAGACGTCGATGGGGTCCAGGAGACGCGCCAGGTTCTCGCGGAGTCCGTCGACATCGGGTTCCGGGCCCGGGTCCGGCTCGTAGCGCTCGTCGGGGACGATGTCCTCGTGGGCGCCCAGCCGGCCGCCGGCCAGCAGGAGCTGGGAGACCTCCAGGAGGAGGAAGGGCACCGCCGAGTCCGGTTCGTCGCCCTTCGCCACCTCCGTGACTGCCACCAGGAAACTCTCCACCTGGTCCGCGATCTGGACCGCGAAGTCGTCCGGGTTCCGCGTCGAGTCGTGCAGCGTGGCGTCAGACATCTAGGAGTCGTCTCCCCTCGAAGGCGCGGCCGAGTGTGACCTCGTCCGCGTATTCCAGGTCGCCACCCACCGGGAGGCCGCTGGCCAGGCGGGTGACCTTCAGGCCCATGGGTTTGATCATTCGGGCGAGGTACGTGGCCGTGGCCTCGCCCTCCAGGTTCGGATCCGTGGCGAGGATCAGCTCCGTGACCGTCCCGTCGGCCAACCGCGCGAGAAGTTCCCGGATACGCAGGTCGTCGGGGCCGACGCCCTCGATCGGGCTGATCGCGCCGCCGAGCACGTGGTAGCGGCCGCGGAACTCGCGGGTGCGCTCGATCGCCACGACGTCCTTCGGCTCCTCCACCACACAGATGACGGCCGGGTCGCGGCGCGCGTCACGGCAGATGCCGCACAGCTCCTCCTGCGCGACATTGCCGCAGGTCGCGCAGAAGCGGACCTTCGCCTTCACCTCGAGGAGGGCCTGTGCGAGCCGCCGTACGTCCGTCGGCTCCGCCTGGAGGATGTGGAAGGCGATCCGCTGCGCGCTCTTGGGACCGACGCCGGGCAGGCGACCCAGCTCGTCGATGAGGTCCTGGACCACGCCTTCGTACAACGGACTGCCCTTCCTGGAGTCTTACGGTACGTACCGTAGTTGGCGGTGGCCGGTCTTAGAAAGGCAGGCCCGGAATGCCGGTGCCGCCGCCCAGCCCCTGGGCCAGCGGGCCCAACTTCTGCTGCTGCAACGCCTGCGCGTTCTCGTTGGCCGCCTGGACGGCCGCGACGATCAGATCGGCGAGGGTGTCGGTGTCCTCCGGGTCCACCGCCTTGGGATCGATCCGCAGCGCGCGCAGCTCGCCGGCGCCGGTCACCGTGGCCTTCACCAGGCCGCCGCCCGCCTGCCCGTCGACCTCCGTGGCCGCGAGTTCCTCCTGCGCCCGCGCCAGATCCTGCTGCATCTTCTGGGCCTGCTGGAGCAACTGCTGCATGTTGGGCTGGCCACCACCGGGAATCACGATCAGCTCCTGGTCTCGTCGTTTCCTCCGTTGTGCACGAGCCTACGTGGTCCACTCGGCCGTCGCCCCAGCACTCTTTCGAGTGACATATGCGGCAGCGCCATACCTGACCAAGGCCCTCTTACGGGCGGAAAACCGACCGAAGCGACACCCTCGCCACCCGTTGGGCGGTAGGAAGGGTCCGCACATCGACATGCGCTATCACACGGAGTGACGGGTCGGAATCGGTAGGGTCGGAATCAGTAGGGAGTGCCGGGTGGGTCAGCCGGAGATGCGGCCCGAGGGTCCGCCTCAGGACGGGCGGGGCGAGGGGGCGGCCGGGCTGCGGCCGGGCGATCTGACCGGGCGGCCGTTTCCGCTCGGGGACTGGGGCGAGCCGGCGGAGCGGCTCGACGAGCTGTACCGGTGGGTGGAACGGGGAGCACTGGACACCGCGGCCTGGTACCTCGCGGACCGGGTGTGGAAACGTCGCGGTGCGCGGGCACTGCGGGGCGGAGCGGCGGCCGGGGCGGTGTGCGGGGCCGCGCTGCCGCTGCTGGACCTCACCGGAGTGGCCGGCGGGGCCGCCGCGTGGGGGTACCTGGCGTTCGTGCTGGCGGTGGCGTGCGTGGCCGTGGACCGGTTCTTCGGGGTCACGTCCGGGTGGATGAGGGACGTGGCCACCGCGCAGGCCGTGCAGCGGCGGCTACAGGTGCTCCAGTTCGACTGGGCGTCGGAGAGCGTGCGGGAGGTGCTCGGTCCGACGGAGGGGACGGCCGGGGAGGCCGCGGAGCGGTGCCTCGGGGTGCTGCGGAGGTTCTCCGAGGACGTGACGGAGCTGGTGCGGGTGGAGACGGCGGACTGGATGGTGGAGTTCCGCACCGGGGCGGCACCGCTGGGGATCCAGACGGCGGTGGCTTCCGGGGCGCGACCGGAGACGGCCTCGCCCGCCGGCCGGTTCCCCCTCCCGCCGGGGCCGGCCCGCCCGAACATGCCCCGGCAACGGCCGCCGGAGCCGCGCTGATCCCTGCCGGAGCGCTGCGCGGGGCGACGGCCGGGGGTGGGGGTGCGCGACTCGGCGCTGCCGGGCGTTCGACGACCTCATTCCTTGGTGTACGTCAGGCTCTCCACGCTGCCCTGCATGTCGCGCCGCAGCCGGCCGTCCGAGAGCAGGGTGACCTCGCTGGCGACGCCCGGCTTGCACTCCGAACCCGGGCCCTCGGTGACGGTGGACGGCTCGATCTCCAACGGGCCGTCGGCGCCCGGCTGCTGGGCGAGCTTGGCCTCGAAGACGCAGTGGTACGTCCCGCCCTCCTTGGTGGGCCCGTCGGCGACCACCCTGAGGACCGTGTCCCCCACCTCGCCCTGCTGGAGGGTCAGTTCGCGGGTGTGGTGGCCGAGGGAGTTGTCGATCGTCCCCGACCACGTGCCCAGGTAGGCGGCCGGGATCGCGCCGTCCGACGGCGACGGGGTCGGGGACTCCGGCTCCGTGGTGGCCGGGGTGGGCCCCGGCGTGGTGGGTGCGCCGGTGGCGGTCGGGGACGGGCTGACCGTGCCCCCGCCGGTGTCGTCGCCGCCGTCCCGCATCAGCGCGTACACCGAGCCGCCCGCGGCGAGCGCGACGACCAGCGCGACCACGACGAGCAGCGCGCTGGACCGCCGGTTTCCCCGCGCGGGCTGCTGGGGCCCGAGGCCGATGGGCGGCGGGCCGTACGGCGGGGTCGAGCCGTAGCCGCCCGCGTACGGGTTGTACGGCGCCTGGGGGCCGGGCTGCTGCGGGTAGGCGTAGGCGGCGGGCTGCGGGTGCTGCTGGGGATAGCCGTACGCCGGGTGCGCCGGGGGCATGCCGGGCGGGGGCGTCTGCCCCTGACCGGCGACCATCGTGGGGAGGTGGTTCAGGGGCGTGCCGCCGCCCTGCTGACCCTGCGGGCGCGGATCCCCGGGCGGGGGCGGCGCGGAGGCGTCGTCGGAGGCGGGGGCGTGCTCGGGGGAGGCCGCGGGTGCGGCGGCGGGGGCCTGCGGGCGGTCCGGCATACGGTCCTGACCGGGCGCGCGGTCGGGCATGCGGTCGGGAACGGGGTCGGGCATCCGGTCTCCCCCGGGGGCGGCCGCCGGACCGGGTGCGGGAGCGGACGCCGCCGCCACCTCACCGGCCCCGCCGGATCCCCCGGTCCCGTTGACCCCTCCGGCTCCTCCAGCCCCCGAGGCCCCCTCCGGATCCTCCGTGTCCAGCAACCGCACCGCGTGCCGCCCCAGCTGGGCGACGAGCGCCCCCGGCAGCCAGGGGTCCCGGGAGCGGCCGTCGGCGACGGTGTCCTCCGCGCCCGTACGCGCCAGGATCGTGTCCAGCGTCGGACGTGCGGCGGGGTCCTTCTTCAGGCAGTCGCGGACGAGGTCGGCGATGCCCTCGGGCACGCCGTCGAGGTCGGGCTCCTCCTGGGCGATGCGGAACATCATCGCGTGCACACCGCTGTTGGAGGTCCCGAAGGGCAGCGCGCCGGTCGCCGCGTAGGCGAGGACCGAGCCGAGGCAGAAGACGTCGCAGGCGGGCGTGATCCGGTCGCCGCGCACCTGCTCGGGCGCCATGAACCCGGGCGAGCCGACCAGCGCGCCGGTGCGGGTGAGCCCGTCCCCGGCCAGGGTCTCCAGCGCCCGCGCGATACCGAAGTCGATGACCCGCGGCCCGTCGATGGTGACCAGCACGTTGGACGGCTTGAGGTCGCGGTGGACGATCCCGGCGGCGTGGATGTCCTGGAGCGCGTGTGCGAGCCCCGCCGCGAGGATCCGCACCGACCGCTCGGGCAGCGCCCCGTGATCGTGCCCGACGACCTGCTGGAGGCTGGGCCCGGCGACGTACCCGGTGGCCACCCAGGGCACGGCTGCCTCGGTGTCCGCGTCCAGCACGGGCGCCGTCCAGTGGCCGCCGACCCGGCGCGCGGCCTGCACCTCCTGCCGGAACCGCGCCCGGAACTCCTCCTGCGCGGCGAGCTCCTCGCGCACCAGCTTCACGGCGACGGTACGGCCCCGGTCCGACCGGGCGAGATACACCTGCCCCATGCCGCCCGCGCCCAGCCGCGCCAGCAGCCGATACGCCCCGATACGTTGCGGATCCCCCGGCACCAGCTTCTCCATCGCCGCGCCGCCTCCCCCGATAGGCCCGAAATCTGCGCGTGTGCAACAAACCGAGAATAGTGCGGCACTGATCCCCTTCGCAGCGAGCAGGGTCTACGGTTCCGTAACAGCTCTCGACACCCTGTCGCGGTTAGCCCCCGCCGAGGGAACAGGACGCCGATACCGGTCCCGCATCGCGGACATCTACGCTCACCGCCATGACCCCTCAGCCCAATCCTCAGGCCGGCGCCGCCGTGAAGGCCGCGGACCGTGCGCACGTGTTCCACTCCTGGTCCGCGCAGGAGCTCATCGACCCGCTCGCCGTCGCCGGCGCCGAGGGGTCGTACTTCTGGGACTACGACGGCAGGCGGTACCTGGACTTCAGCAGCGGGCTCGTCTTCACCAACATCGGCTACCAGCACCCCAAGGTCGTCGCCGCCATCCAGGAGCAGGCCGCGACGATGACGACCTTCGCGCCCGCGTTCGCCGTCGAGGCGCGCTCGGAGGCGGCCCGGCTGATCGCCGAGCGGACGCCCGGCGACCTGGACAGGATCTTCTTCACCAACGGCGGCGCCGACGCCGTCGAGCACGCGGTGCGCATGGCCCGGCTGCACACGGGCCGCCCGAAGGTGCTGTCGGCGTACCGCTCGTACCACGGCGGCACCCAGCAGGCGGTGAACATCACCGGTGACCCGCGCCGCTGGGCCTCCGACGGCGGCGCGGCCGGGGTCGTGCACTTCTGGGCGCCCTTCCTCTACCGCTCCCGGTTCTACGCCGAGACCGAGGAGCAGGAGTGCGCGCGGGCGCTGGAGCACCTGGAGACGACCATCGCCTTCGAGGGGCCGGGGACGATCGCCGCGATCATCCTGGAGACGATCCCGGGCACGGCCGGGATCATGGTCCCGCCGCCGGGGTATCTCGCCGGGGTGCGTGAGCTGTGCGACAAGTACGGGATCGTGTTCGTCCTGGACGAGGTCATGGCCGGGTTCGGGCGGACCGGCGAGTGGTTCGCGGCCGGGCTGCTGGACGTGGTGCCCGACCTGATGACCTTCGCCAAGGGCGTGAACTCCGGGTACGTGCCGCTCGGCGGCGTCGCAATCTCCGGGAGGATCGCGGAGACCTTCGCCAGGCGGCCCTACCCCGGCGGGCTCACCTACTCGGGGCACCCCCTCGCGTGCGCGGCGGCCGTCGCCACCATCAACGTGATGGAGGAGGAGGGCATCGTCGCGAACGCCGCCGCGCAGGGCGCGTCGGTGCTCGAACCGGGGCTGCGGGCGCTGGCCGAGCGGCACCCGAGCGTGGGCGAGGTGCGGGGCGTCGGCATGTTCTGGGCGCTCGAACTGGTGAAGAACCGCGAGACCCGGGAGCCGCTCGTGCCGTACAACGCGGCCGGGGAGGCCAACGCGCCCATGGCGGCGTTCGCCGCGGCGGCGAAGGAGCAGGGCCTGTGGCCCTTCGTGAACATGAACCGGACGCACGTGGTGCCGCCGTGCAACGCGAGCGAGGCCGAGCTGAAGGAGGGCCTCGCGGCACTCGACACCGCGCTGAGCGTGGCGGACGAGTACACGGAGTGACCTGAGTAGCGGTTGTCACAACTACGTACGTGAATGCTCCGAACGCGTAAGGTGGCGTGCTCGTATAGCTGAACGAGTAACCACCCGCACGCGTGAGGAGAGCTCCCCGACCATGCCCGGCACCGGCGCCGTGACCCGCAGCACCCTGCGACAGCAGATAGCGGACGCGCTACGCGACGAGGTGCTGGCCGGGCGGCTGCTGCCGGGGCGGGAGTTCACCGTGAAGGAGATAGCGGAGCAGTACGGGGTCTCCGCGACGCCGGTCCGCGAGGCGCTGGTCGACCTGTCCGCCCAGGGGGTCCTGGAGGCCGACCAGCACCGCGGCTTCCGGGTCCCCCGGTACACGGCGGCCGACCACCGGAACATGATCGAGGCCCGCAGTCTGGTCACCGACGGCATGTTCCAGGCCCTCGCCGACGGCCACGACGGCTTCCGGAACCCGGAGGACCCCCGCATGGCGGCCGCCTTCGCCGTGGTGCGCCGCCGCGGCGACGAGGCGCGACGCGCCGCCGCGGCCGGGGACCTCTCCGTGCTGATCGGCTACGACCTGCGCTTCTGGCGCGAGCTCAGCGCCATGTTCGGCAACCCCTACCTGGCGGACTTCCTGCACCGGCTGCGCGTGCAGTCCTGGGTGTGCACGGTGCAGCACCTGCGCCGCCTCACCGACCTGCGCGGCCACCTGTGGTCCCGGCACACCGAACTGGTCGACGCCCTGGCCCAGCGGGACGCCGCGACCGCCCGGTCGATCGTCGCCGCGTACAACGCGCACTCCCTGGCCCTGATAGAGCGCCGGACCGAGCGGCCGGTCGAGCGGCCGATCGAGCGGCCGGCCGGCGAATGAGCACCGGGGCATGGGTATGGGACGTGCACGAGGGGAGTCGACCGGGTACCGCACCGACTAGGCTTCCCTGTCCACACCGCCATGCTGTACGCGTGCTGATGCGAGGAGCCCTCTTTGGCTTGTGACCTGTGGCTGGTCCCGCTCGTCGATGTGTTGTGCCACACCCCTGACAACCCGTTCGCCGAGGAACTCGCGCAATACAACAAGGTGCTCACCGAGGCCGGGCTCCCACCAGTGCCCGTGTACCAGTACATGCCGGGCCTGTCCGGCGAGGTCGCCCCGGTGGCCGGCTTCGACTACGACGCACTGCATTTCCTGCGCCGCGTCTACCTGCTCCAGATGTGCGGGCTGCCGGTGACCCCGGTCGACGAACTGGGCGGGGACTACGAGCAGTTGCTGGAGATGTTCGAGTCGACGGCACAGCAGTCCCACCTGGTCTGGCACTACGACCACGCGGGCGCCTACGTCCCGGTGGACTTCCCGAACCCGCTCTCCAACGACGAGCTGCTGGCCGGCGGCGGACCGCTGGGCTCCGCGCAGACCCTGCTCAGGGAGCTGGAGTTCGTGGCCCCGTCGATCGGCATCGACCCGGCCAACCCGCCGGCGCCCCCGGAGCCGCCCCGGGCGCCGACCGAGCTGGAGGAACCGGCCGTCGCCGCCCCCTACGACCCCAGCCCGTTCGCGCGCGAGCGGCACGTCTGGCTGGGGCTGCACGCGGCGGCGACACGGAGCCTGGCGCAGGGCTCGATGATCGTGTTCAGCTGAACCGATCTCCGCCTACTCCCCGGTAGTTGAGGGGCTCGTGTCACGATCGGGACACGAGCCCCTCGTCTTGTTGTCCTTACGTCTTGACGTCACCTGGTTTCTCTGCGTTTCCTTCCTTGCACATCATCGGTTCCCGCATGATGCCCCCCACGGAAGGCACCGCTGTGTGCAGCACCCGTAGGCCCCCGGTACGCCGTATCGCCATGACCCTGACCGCCTCCGCCTCGGCCCTCACGCTCACCGCGTGCGGTGCCGTCGACGGCATCGGCGGGAGCGACGGCACCGCGACGCCCAAGAAGGGCGACGACATCACGGTGGGGCTGCTCCTGCCCGACAAGGACACGGCCCGTTTCGAGGCCTTCGACCACCCCATCTTCAAGAAGGAGGTCGCCTCCCTCACCCACGGCAAGGGCACGGTCGACTACGCCAACGCCGAGGCGAGCCAGGCCGGACAGAGCCGGCAGTTCCAGGAGATGGTGTCCAAGAAGGTCGACATCATCGTGGTGGACGCGCTGGACTCCAGGGCCATCGCGCCGGACATCCGGAAGGCGAAGGCCGCCGGCATCCCCGTCATCGCCTACGACCGGCTCGCGCAGGGCCCGATCGACGCGTACGTCTCGCACGACAACGAGCTCGTCGGCGAGGTCCAGGGCCGCGCCATCCTCGAAGCCCTCGGCAGCAAGGCGGCGACCAGCCAGGTCGTCATGATGAACGGCGACCCCGCGGACCCGAACACCGGGAAGTTCAAGGAAGGCGCCCTCAGCGAGCTCAAGGACAAGGTCCGGATCGCCAAGGCGTACGACACGGCCAAGTGGTCGCCGGACGTCGCCAAGGCGAACATGCGGAAGGCGATCCAGGCCCTCGGCCTCGGTGACATCGCCGCCGTCTACTCGGCCAACGACGGTATGGCGGGCGCCGCGATCGAGGCGCTGAAGGAGGCGGGCGCCACCAGGATCCCGCCGGTGACCGGGCAGGACGCGAACCTGGACGCGGTGCAGCGGGTCATCTCCGGAGAGCAGTACATGACGGTGTACAAGCCGTTCCTGGAGGAGGCCACCAACGCGGCGGAGATGGCGGTGTACAAGGTCCAGGGCCACGACATCCAGTTCGACGCGCTGACCCGGGACACGGTGAACAGCCCCACCACCAAGAAGATCCCCGCCGCCCTGGTGCCGGTGGTCTCCCTCACCAGGAAGAACATCAAGGACACGGTGATCGCGGACGGCGTCTACACCGTCAAGCAGCTCTGCACCCCGAAATACGCCTCGGACTGCGCCGCCATCGGTCTGAAGTAGCCGCCCGCCCCCGTCCACCGGCCGGCCGTCTAGAACACCGGCGTACCGTCCTGGGTGAGCTTCCAGTCGACGGCCGCGAAGTCCTTCGGGTCGAGGGTCTTCTTCGCCGTCACGTAGTCGATCATCAGCTGGCGGATCTCGTTCGTGGAGCTGTAGGCGATCTCCGCGGACGCGATGTGCGGGTACCCCGAACCGCCGTTGGCCCGGTAGTTGTTGACGGCGACGACGAAGACCTGGTCGTCGGCGACCGGCGCGCCGCCGTACGTCAGGTTCCTGATCCGCGAGCCCTCCGCCTGCGCGATGTCGATCTCGTAGTCGACGCCCGCCGCGGTGTCGTACATGTAGTCCCAGAAGCTGTTGGCGCCCGTGAGGGTGGCGGTGTCGACCTTCGTGCCGCTCGGGACCTGGTGGTAGTACTTCGCCGCGTACTCCAGGTAGTCCTTCAGCTGGGCGCCGGTCAGCTTCTTGCCGTACAGGGTGTTGTCGTAGATGTAGAGCCCGGCGATGTCCTTGATGGTCACGTTCCCGGCGGGGATGTCCGCCGTGCGGCTGAACGGCGCGGCGACCGAGATCAGCGGGAGGGCCGCGTCCGCCGCGGACAGGCCCGCCTTCACCGTGTCCGCCTGCACCTTGTGGATGAAGTCCATGATGGGCACGTCCTTCCAGCAGGACTCCGCCGCCGAGAGGTCCTCGGTACAGGTGCCCACCGCCGTGTTGACGTACTTCACGACCAGCTCGTGGTCGGCCGCGAGGAGCTTCTTGATCTCCGGGTCCTCGTCCACGGTGTTCGGGTTGAGGGTCTGGGCGGTCTTGCCCGTCACCTTCCACTGCCCGTCGCGCAGTTCGAGCTCGAAGTCGAAGACGCTGAGGCGGTAGCCCCAGCAGTACGGCTCGGAGAGGAGGACGTCCTCGCCGGTCTGCTCGTTCTTCACGGTGTAGGACGGGACCTCGACGTGGGTGTGGCCGACGAGGATCGCGTCGATGCCGGGGACCTGCTCGGCGACCAGGTTCGACGCGTTCTCGACGTACGGCAGTTCGTCGCCGTACGAGGAGGAGCCGTCGAGGCCGGAGTGGTCGGTGAGGAAGACGACGTCGCAGCCCAGCGCCCGCAGCCGGGGCACGTACTTCTTCGCCTGCTCCACCAGCCCGGGGAACACCATCTTCCCGCTGACGTTGTCCTTGTCCCAGATGGCGATGCCGGGGTTGGTGAGGCCGAGGATGCCGACCTTGATGTCGGGGGCGCCGGGGACGCGGATCTTCTTCACGGTGTACGGGGCGAACGCCGGGCGCAGGGTCTTCGCGTCCAGCGCGTTCGCGCCGAGCAGCGGGAAGCGGCACTGCTTCTCGAACCTGCGCAGCACGTCGATGCCGTAGTTGAACTCGTGGTTGCCGAGCGCGGCGGCGTCGTAGCGCATGTGGTTCATGGCGACGGCCATCGGGTGCTTGGGGCCGTGCTTGCCGTCGGTGCCGGTGATCGGATCGACGCGCGCGAAGTAGTAGGCGAGGGAGGTGCCCTGGATGATGTCACCGGCGTCGACCAGCAGCACCCGGTGCTCGCCCTTCGCCTCCCGCTGCTGCTTGATGAGGGTGGCGACCCGGGCCACGCCCACGGAGTTGCCGGCCTTGTCGCTGTAGGCCGCGTCCTTGTAGTAGTCCCAGTCGAAGACGTGGCTGTGCAGGTCGGTGGTGCCCAGGATGGAGAACGTCCAGGTGCGGGGCTTGGGTTCGGGCCTGTGCCCGGACTTCTGCCCGGCGGCCTCGGCGGTGCCGGTGCCGACCGCTCCCGCGACGGCGACCGCCGCGCCTGTGACGGCCGACTTCTGCACGAACTCACGGCGGTTCATGGGACTGACGGGCATTCGGGGCTCCTGGAGCTGAGGAGGGTGGAGGGATGGCAACTACCCGCGTAGATGCTTGCCTCGGCCACTTCCGCGCGGAACCACGAACAGCCCAAGGGCCGGTCAAGGATGCTCATGTCCATGACCGGCCCAAGAGGGAACCGCGTCCTACAGGAACGAGTTGATCTCGATCGTCTCGTCACGGCCCGGACCGACGCCGATCGCGGAGATCGGGGCGCCGGACATCTCCTCCAGCGCCTTGACGTAGTTCTGGGCGTTCTTCGGCAGGTCGGAGAAGGACTTCGCCTTGGTGATGTCCTCGGACCAGCCCGGCAGGGTCTCGTAGACCGGCTTGGCGTGGTGGAAGTCGGTCTGCGAGTAAGGCAGCTCCTCCACCCGCTTGCCGTCGATCTCGTACGCCACGCAGACCGGGATCTGCTCCCAGCCGGTCAGCACGTCCAGCTTGGTGAGGAAGAAGTCGGTCAGACCGTTCACACGGGTCGCGTACCGCGCGATCACCGCGTCGAACCAGCCGCAACGCCGGTCACGGCCGGTCGTCACGCCCCGCTCACCGCCGATGCGGCGCAGAGCCTCGCCGTCCTCGTCGAACAGCTCGGTCGGGAAGGGCCCGGCACCGACGCGCGTGGTGTACGCCTTGAGGATGCCGATCACCCGGCTGATCTTCGTCGGGCCGACACCGGCACCGGTGCAGGCGCCGCCGGCGGTGGGGTTGCTGGAAGTGACGAACGGGTACGTGCCGTGGTCGATGTCCAGCAGCGTGCCCTGGCCGCCCTCGAAGAGGACGACCTTGTTCTCCTCCAGGGCCTGGTTCAGGACCAGCACCGTGTCGGAGACGTACGGCGCGAGCTTGTCGGCGTAGCCCAGCAGCTCCTCGACCACCTGCTCGACGGCGATCGCGCGCCGGTTGTAGAGCTTGGTCAGGACCTGGTTCTTGACGTCGAGGGCCGCCTCGACCTTCTGCGTCAGGATCGACTCGTCGTACAGGTCCTGCACCCGGATGCCGACACGGTTGATCTTGTCCGCGTACGTCGGCCCGATGCCACGCCCCGTGGTCCCGATCTTCCTCTTCCCGAGGAAGCGCTCCGTCACCTTGTCGACGGTGACGTTGTAGGGCGTGATGATGTGCGCGTTACCGCTGATGAGGAGCTTGGACGTGTCGACGCCTCGCTCGTTCAGACCGCTCAGCTCGGAGAGCAGGACCGACGGGTCGACGACGACGCCGTTACCGATGACCGGCGTACAACCGGGCGAGAGGATTCCGGAAGGGAGAAGGTGGAGTGCGTACTTCTGGTCGCCGACGACCACCGTGTGGCCGGCGTTGTTGCCGCCCTGGTAGCGCACTACATAGTCCACCGAGCCACCGAGCAGGTCGGTCGCCTTTCCCTTGCCTTCGTCACCCCACTGAGCACCGAGCAGCACAAGTGCGGGCACGCGCGTACACCCCTTCCGGGCGGGGCATGTCCAAGGTCAGGGGCGTACGCGTAGGCTTCACCGCCGCGTACCACCGCGACCGTCGTTGGTCGCACAACCGTCGGACCGGATGCCCCGGAATAGACGAAGCCCCTGGCGCAATAGCGCAAGGGGCTCTTGCACAAAGATGCTACCCGAGGAAGCGAGGCAGGACCGAGGTGGCGACTTTCGCGACGTCCGATCAGCTGCTGGTGATCATCGATCCCGTCGCCCGGCAGGCGGACGGGGAGGCGGTACGGATCGCGAAAGACGTGCTCAGCGCGGGTGCGGCCACGAAGGTGTGCCTGCCGGACGACCCCGAGGAATTCGCCCGGGCACTCACCCGGCGGGGCTCGCGACGGCCGGTGGTCGTGGGCGACGACCGGGCGCTGGTCCGGGCGGTGACCCTGCTGCACCGGCAGCGGGAGCTGGCCGGGTGCGTGCTGTCGATGGTGCCCGTAGGGGGCTCCCTCGCCCTGGCGGAGACGCTGGGCGTGCCGACGGGGGCCGTGGCGGCGGCCCGTACGGTGCTGGACGGGGTGGAGCGGCGCATGGACCTGCTGGTCGACGAGAGCGACGGGGTGGTGCTGGGCGCGCTGCGCATCCCGCCGGTCCCCGTACGGGAGGCCGAGACGGTGGGGCCGGCGGCGTCGGTGGCATCGGCTGCCGGAGGCCCGTGGCTGCGCACCCGCTACCGCTCCCTCGTACGCACCCTGGCGGCCCGCCCCACCCGCCTCACCACCACCGTCCCCGGCCCCGGCCCGTCCCGGCTGCGGGTGGAGGTCGACGGGGAGACGGTCATCGGCCTGGAGCAGCCGGTGCAGGCGGTGTCGGTGACCGCGGGCGCCTCCGGCGTGGCCGACGTGGAGGTGCGTCCGGCCTCGGTGGGCGCGGAGGCGTCCCCCCTGCTGGCGTCCGGCCGCACGGTGACCGTGACCGGCGCGGACTTCCGCTACCGCGCGGACACGGGGGTGGCGGGGCCGGTGCGGAGGCGGACTTGGCGGGTGGTGGAGGGGGCTTGGGGGCTTACGGTGCCGTCAACGTGAGCCGGGCGCCTGGAAGCCGGTGGTGTCGAGCGGGCAGTCGAAGGGCTCGGGGATGTGGAGCTTCTCGCCGAAGGGCTTGGTGAGCACGGAGACAGGACGATGTTCCCCTTGATGATCTCGGCCTTGTAGCCGACGGGCTCGACCAGCTCATCGAGGTCGTCCAGCAACGCCTGGAAGCCTAGGGCGTCGGTGTCGGTATCGGTGTCGGTATCGGTGTCGGTATCGGTGTCGGTGTCGGTATCGGTATCGGTGTCGGTATCGGTGTCGGTATCGGTGTCGGTATCGGTATCGGTGTCGGTGTCGGTATCGGTCTCGCTTGTCGACGGTCGCTCTTTCATCAACGTCATGATGCACCCTGAGTCACCTCACCTGCACGCTCAGTCCCTCCAGCCCCCGGATCACGAAGTTCGGCTTCCGCTTCGGCTCGGCGGCTGGCCGCAGGGTCGGGGCCTGCTCCAGCAGGGCCGCCATCGAGGCGGCGAGCTCGATACGGGCGAGGGGTGCGCCGATGCAGTAATGGATGCCCGCGCTGAAGGAGATGTGCGGGTTGTCCTTCCGGGTCAGGTCCAGCCGCTCGGGGTCGGCGAAGACGGCCGGGTCGTGGTTGGCGGACCCGAAGAGCATGGCGATCTCCGAACCTCTGGGGATCACCGTGCCGTCGATCTCGATCTCGTCCAGGACCCAGCGTTCGAAGAGCTGGAGCGGGGTGTCATAGCGCATGAGCTCCTCGATCGCGGAGGGGATCAGGGAGTGGTCGGCGCGCAGGGCGGCCAGCTGGTCAGGGTTGCGGAACAGGGCCCACCAGCCGTTCACGGTGGCGTTGACGGTGGCCTCATGACCCGCGTTGAGGAGAAGCACGGCCGTCGAGATCATCTCCTGCTCGGTCAGCCGGTCACCCTCGTCGTGCGCGGCGATCAGACCGGAGATGAGGTCGTCACCCGGCTCCTTGCGACGGGCGGCGATCAGCTCGCGGAGATACTCGGAGAACTCGACCGAGGCGCGCACGGCCTTCGCCGCCGTGTCCTCCGAGGGGTTCAGCTCGTACATCCCGCAGATGTCCGCCGACCAGGGCCGCAGGGGGGCCCGGTCGGACTCCGGGATGCCCAGCATCTCGGCGATCACGGCGACCGGCAGCGGCTCGGCCACGTCCGTCAGCAGATCGCCGCCGCCCGCGTCGACCAGGGCGGCCACGAGGTCGTTCGCCAGGTTCTGGACGTACGGCTTCAGCGCCTCCACCGTGCGCGGCGTGAACGCCTTCGACACCAGACGCCGGATCCGGGTGTGGTCCGGCGGTTCGAGGTCGAGCATGCCGTGGTCGTTCAGGACGTGGAACGGCTCGTGCTCCGGCGGGGGCGCGGTGCGGCCGAACTCCTCGTGGGTGAACCGGTGCTGATACGTCCGCCCCAGCCGGCGATCCCGCAGCAGCGCCGACACGTCCGCGTGATGCGGAACCAGCCACTGGTCGGTGGGCCCGTAGTGGATCGCCCGGCCCCTCTCCCGCAGCTCGGCGTAGGCCGGGTACGGGTCGGCCACGAACGCCGGGTTCCAGGGGTCGAACGCGAGGTCATCAGCAGCTGCCATGAACGGACGCTAGCCCGGCGGCGGTGCTGCTGACCAGGGGGTTGGAGGGGTGGTTGCGATGGGCGCCGGTTGGGTTGTGACCGTGGGGCCGCCCGCTTCTTTGGCATTGTCGTGCCTCCGCGACCCGAGTAAAGGGCGCTGCGTTCCGCTGCGCTGCACTCCGCGTCGCCTGCGGCGATCGGCCTTGCGGCCGACCCTTGACTCGGCTCGCTCCACCACGAGGAAGAAGCGAGCGGGCAGCCCAGGGAAAGCGGGGGCCCGGGTGGGCGTCCCTTGCGTGGGCTGGGTAGCGGGGCGGGGTTGGGGGGCGCGGTCGCGCCTCGCCTGCACGCCGGGTTGGCTTGGCGACGATCGGTGGGTGGGATGTGAGGGTGCGCGCCGGGTGGGGGGCGGCACGCCGGGCCGGCTTAGCGGCTTGGGGTGAGTGGGGAGGGCCGTCGGGCAGGCGGGGGCACACCGGGTGGGGTTGGGGGCTTGGGGGCTTGGGGCGGGTGGGCGGTGCGGGTGCACGTGGAGGTGAGTTGTGGCGGCACGCCGGGCGGGGTTGGCGGCTATCGGTGCCCTCCGCCCCTCCGCCCTCGGGAATCCGACATCCGACATCCCGCGTGCGTCGCATTGGCCTCACCAGTCACAGACACCCGGTGATTGGCAGAAATGTCTCACGGGCAGAGGACGAAATCGCAGGTCGCAGCGCCTGGGCGTGGTACATATCTTCCACTTGCACCCACGACCTCGCCCCGTATCCCTTTTGCCCAGATGTGGGAAGGGGAGGCCGCCCGGTCGGCCGCCCTCCGCGCCGTACTGGAGTCACAAGGGCCTCACCGGCCACAGTCAACCGGCACCGCCGAGCCGGAAGCGCCATGGTGCTCCTGGGCGGCGCGGTCCCCCGCCTCGACACCGTCGTACGCGATGCCCCGCACGGCACGGTGTTCCTCGACTCCGAAGCCCAACTGGAGCACTTCCGGGAGCTCTTCCTTAGGGTGAAGGAAGCGTCGCTCTCTCCGGAGCAGTCACGCGACCTCATCCACCGGTTGGCCGAGGAACTGTGAGGACCAGCATGACCACCCGCGCGCAGTGGCAGAAGTCGGCCTTCTCCGGTGGCGGCGAGGGCAACGACTGCGTCGAGATCGCCCACCTGCCCACGCACATAGCCATCCGCGACTCAAAGGCCCCCGCCCTCGCGACCCTCTCACTTCCCGAGCGAGGCCTTCACCACCTTCATAACCGCCCTGAAATCCCAACCCACTACCCCGGCGTGACCAGCCGCGCCTCATAAGCGAACACCGCCGCCTGAGTCCGGTCCCTCAGCCCCAGCTTCACCAGGATCCGGCTCACGTGGGTCTTGATGGTGGACTCGGCGACCACGAGCAGGCCGGCGATCTCCGCGTTGGACAGGCCCTGGGCGATGAGGACGAGTACCTCCGTCTCGCGTTCCGTCAGGTCTCCGTAGGCGGTGTGGGCCGTGGGCGACAGGCGTGGGGTGTCGGCGAGGCGGGAGAACTCCGTGATCAGTCGCCTGGTGACCGAGGGGGCCAGGAGGGCTTCGCCGGAGGCCACGACCCTTACACCGTCGGCCAGTTGCCGAGCCGAGGCGTCCTTGAGGAGGAAGCCGGAGGCTCCTGCTCGCAGGGCCTGGTAGACGTACTCGTCGAGGTCGAAGGTGGTCAGTACCAGGACCTTCGCCGTGCCGTCCGCCGCGACGATCTCGCGGGTGGCCTCGATGCCGTTCAGTTCGGGCATGCGGATGTCCATCAGGACGACGTCCGGGGACAGTTCGCGGACACGGTCCACCGCCTCACGGCCGTTGACCGCCTCGCCGACGACCTCGATGTCCGGCATGGCGTTGAGGAGCACCGAGAAGCCCTCCCGCACCATCATCTGGTCGTCGGCGATCAGCACCCGGATGGTCATGCGGATCCTTCGTTCATGGGGGTGACGGGCAGGAACACGGTCACCTCGTAGCCGCCGTCCTCCGCCGGGCCGGCCGTCATCTCGCCGTTCAGCATGGTCACGCGTTCCCGCATGCCCGTGATGCCGTGGCCGGCGCCGGGTGAGGGCTTGATCAGGGACGGCGCGGGCGGCGGGCCGTTCACCACGCGCAGGCCGAGCCCGCCGAGAACGTATCCGACCTCCACGCGGGCGCTGGCGCCGGGAGCGTGGCGCAGGCTGTTGCTCAGGGCCTCCTGGGCGATCCGGTACGCCGACAGCTCGACGCCCGGCGGCAGTTCGCGTACCGCGCCCGTCACCACCTTCTCCACGTCCAGCCCCGCCTCCCGCACGTTGGCGAGCAACGCGTCCAGGTCGGCGAGGGTGGGCTGCGGGGCGTCGGGAGCCTCGTAGTCCTCCGCGCGGACCACGCCGAGGACGCGGCGCAGCTCGGTCAGCGCCGCCACCGCGTTCTCCCGGATGGTGGCGAAGGCCCGCTCCAGCTCCGGCGGCGGGTTCTCCACCCGGTAGGGGGCGGCCTCCGCCTGGATGGCGACCACCGACATGTGGTGGGCGACCACGTCGTGCAGTTCGCGGGCGATGGTGGTGCGCTCCTCCAGCAGGGTGCGGCGGGAGCGCTCGTGCTCGGTCGCGGTCTGCTGGGCGGTCACCTCCTGCCGGGCGTCGCGGCGGACGTGCCAGACGGTGACGGCGAGCAGGGCGAAGGCGGAGACGACCATCATGGGGCCGACGTTGGTGATGTCGTGGTCCCCGCCGAAGAAGGTCTCGGCGAGGAAGCCGTACACGCCGGTGATCACCCACATCCAGGCCGCCGTGCGGGGCCGGGTGCGGATGGCGACGATCGTCAGCACCGCCAGGTGGGCGAGCAGGCTGCCGGGCAGCCACGGCCAGTCGCTCCAGGTGTCGCCGACGACGGCGGTGGCGGCCGCCGCCGCGAACGACATCCAGAAGGCGCCGATCGGACGGATCAGGGTGAGCAGGACCGGGATCGGGGTGATCAGGCCGCACAGCAGGGCGGATGCGCCGCCGCCGGTGTTCCCCAACCAGGCCACGATCGCCGCCACCATCGCGACGGCGACCACCACCCAGTGCCGGCCCCAGGACGCGGACTCCCGCATCCGGCCGGTGAACCGGCCGGCGACCGGGCTGTCGACGCTCGTGCGGGCCAGCGGGCGGTAGGCGAAGGCGTCGTGGAACAGGTCCTGCCGCAGCCCGCGCAGGGCGTCCGCGGCCAGCCGGTACTCCGGGCTGCGCGGGCCCGTACCCGCGCCCGGCGGCGTCGTCTGCGTTTGCGTCGTCTCGGTCACGTGTCCAAGGTAGGCGGGGGTGGGTACGCGGTCGTCAGCAGTGAGAGGGGTTCCGTGGAGTCCGTCTCAGGTACTACGGGCCCTCCCGGCAGGGTTCAGCGCCCGCCCGGGCGGACCAGGCCCGACTCGTAGGCGAACACGGCCGCCTGGGTGCGGTCGCGCAGGCCGAGCTTCACCAGGATGCGCCCGACGTGGGTCTTCACGGTCTGTTCCGCGACGACGAGCCGCTCGGCGATCTCGGCGTTCGACAGGCCCTGGGCGATCAGGGCGAGCACCTCCGTCTCGCGTTCCGTCAGACCGCCCACGCGCGGTTTCAGCGGTGCCCGGCGGCTGCCGTCCAGGCGGGAGAACTCGGCGATCAGACGGCGGGTGATCCCGGGTGCGAGCAGCGCGTCACCGGCGGCCACCACCCGGACCGCCTCGGCGAGCTGGTCCGCGGAGGCGTCCTTGAGCAGGAAGCCGGAGGCGCCGGCACGCAGGGCCTCGTACACGTACTCGTCGAGGTCGAAGGTGGTCAGGACGAGGACGCGTATGCCGGGGTGCTCGGCGGTGATGCGGCCGGTGGCCTCGATGCCGCCCACCTCGGGCATGCGGATGTCCATCAGGACTACGTCCGGGCGCAGTTCGGCGACCTTGGCGATCGCGTCCCGGCCGTCCACCGCCTGGCCGACGACGTCGATGTCGGGCTGGGTGTTGAGCAGCACGGTGAAGCCCTGCCGGACCATCTGCTGGTCGTCGGCGATGAGGACGCGGATGGGGCTGCTCGTCATGCGGTGTGGCCCTTCGGGTCGGTCGGGGCAGACGGGTCGTTCGGGTCGGTGGCTTCGGCCAGGCCGGTGACCAGCGTGGACGTGGGGAGGATCGCGCTCACCCGGTAGCCGCCGTCGGGCAGCGAGTGCGCCGCCAGGGAGCCGTCGAGCATCGCGATCCGCTCCCGCATCCCGAGCAGCCCGTGCCCGGCGCCCGGTGACGGCGGTGTGGGACGGGTCGGGGGCGAGTTGACTATCTCCACGCTCAACCTGAGGAGGGAGTACCGGAGTTCGACGCGGGCGGTCGCGCCGGGAGCGTGCCGCAGTACGTTGCTCAGCGCCTCCTGCACGATCCGGTACGCGGACAGCTCCACGCCCGGTGCCAGCGGTCGCCGTTCGCCCTTGACCGCGAGCGTCACGGTCAGGCCCGCGGCCCGGGTGTTCTCCACGAGCGCGTCGAGCCGGTCCAGGCCGGGCTGCGGGGCGTGCGGGGCGGCGCCGCCGGCCGGCCCGTCGATGGGGTCGCCCGTCTCGGGGTTCTCCGAGCGCAGCACGCCGAGCACCCGGCGCAGCTCGGTCAGCGCCTCCAGCGCGTTCTCGCGGATGCCCGCGAGGTTCTCCCTGAGCTCCTCGGGCGGGTTCTCCACGAGGTGCGGGGCGACCTGGGCCTGGATGGAGATGACGGACATGTGGTGGGCGACCACGTCGTGCAGCTCGCGCGCGATGCGGCTGCGCTCCTCCAGGAGGGTGCGCCGGGCCCGTTCCTCGGCGGTGAGCGTGGTCTGCCGGCCGAGTTCGGCGCGCGCCACGCGGCGGCCGCGCAGCGCCATGCCGAGCACCACGACGACCGCCGACAGGACGATCGTGACCACCCCGGTGGGCTGGTAGTTCGACGCCCCCCACAGCCCTTCGAGGACGTAGGTGACCAGTACGGTCAGGGCCAGCGCCTCCCCGGAGACCCTGGTGCGCACCCGCAGCGCGAGCAGCAGCAGTACGAGCAGGTGGGCGATGATCCCGGCCGGGGTCCAGGGCCAGGTGAACTTGTCGTTCACGTCCATGGGCATCCGGTCGCGCAGTGCGACGGCCCCCACCACCATCGCGGCCGTGGACAGCCACCACGCCGGAATCGGCCGCGACAGGGCGAGCACCACCGCGCCGCCCTGGGCGATGCCGATCAGCAGGGCGGTCGTGGGGTTCAGGTTCCCGTCGTTCCCGAGCTGGGCCGCGCCGCCTAGGCCGATGCCGAACGCGGCGAGCCACAGCACACCGTGCGGCAGCCAGCGCACCCATGCGGAGGGGGGCAGCGGGTCCACCCTGACGGTCCACAGGTCGTCCCGCAGCACCCCCAGCCAGCGCAGCGCAGGGCGGCCGAACACCTGCTGGAGCCCCCGTTCCGTCACGGCCCCACCCTAGACACGGTGACCGTCCACCGTCGCTCCCCGGCCGGACGGCCGGTGCGCACGGACCACGCGTGAACGCCGGCGGCGGGCGCGGCCGGTCCGCTCGTGGCCGCGGAACGCGGTCCAGCAGACCGCGAGGGCCAGGGCGAAGACCGGGAGCCAGGCCAGGCGGACGGCGACCCAGGTCAGGTCGTCGGGCGGGGTGTGCAGGCCGGTCAGCCGGCCCGCCGGGAGCGCGAGGGCCGTGGTGGCCATCATGGCCGTCTGGTGCCAGAGGAAGACCGTCATCGCGAAGAGGTTGACCAGGGCCACCGCCGCCCAGGCGAGAGGCCGGCGCAGCGCCCGGTGCAGCGGCGCCCGCAGCAGCAGGGCCAGCCCGCACTGGGCGAGGCCGAAGGTCACGGCCGCCAGGGTCGGCGGGTCCAGGTTGGAGACGGCCGTCCCGGGGACGCCGACCATCGAGGCCGGGTAGCCCGCCCACAGGACCAGTCCCGCGGTGGCCGTCGCCCCGCCCGCGAGCAGCACCCAGCCCGCGCGGCGGCTCTCCAGCTCACCCCGGGTCCAGGCCGCGCCCAGGGTGTAGGGCACCAGCCAGCCCGCCGCCACGTTCACCCAGCCGAGCCAGGGCGGCGCGACGCCGAGGCCGAATCGGAGGAGGTCCACATGGAGGACGACGGCCAGCGGCCACAGCGGGTTGAGCCGGGTCACCAGCGGGGTCGCCGCCGTCAGCACGGCGAACACCAGCAGGAACCACATCGGTGACAGGGCCAGTTTGACCAGGGTGTGGACCGTGTCGTACGGGGCGCCGGCGAGGAGCAGGGCGGTCGCCGCCACCGTCCACAGGGCCAGTACGGCGGCCACCGGACGGAACAGCCGGGTCAGCCGGCCGCGCAGCCATTCGCCGTACGACACCCCCCGGGCGCGAGCGCAGGCGTACCCGCGGGTCGCCACGTGCCCGCCCACCAGGAAGAACACCGCGAGGGTCTGGAAGGCCCAGGAGACGGGCGCCAGCCAGGGCATGTGCTGGAGCGGGCTCGCCGCGTGCAGCGCGCCGTCGTCCACGACGAGGGCGGTGACCAGCCAGTGGCCGAGGACGACGCCGAGGATCGCGAAGGCGCGCAGGGCGTCGACCGCGCGGTCCCGGGAGGCGGGCGTGGCGGCGTCCACCCGGCGGGCGGCCTGCCGTACGCCCCGGAGGAGCGGGGTCTGGAGGGTGTGCTCAGTCATGGGTCACCTCCGAGGTGTCGCCCAGGACGATCCGGGCCAGGTTGGCGAGGGCCGTCGAGCCCTGCGTGAAGTAGCCGCTGTGGTCGGCGCCGGCGGCGTCGAAGACCCGGGCGCCGAAGGCCGGGGAGACCGGGTCGGTGCCGAAGCCGAGGGTGGTGACGAGCAGATCGGCCCTGACGTGCGGCACCTCGGCCACCCAGTCCTCGCTGCCCCGGGCCGCCCAGATCCGGGCGGACGTGTGCAGAGCGGATGCCTTGTCGGCGCCCGTGCCGGGGCTGCCGATCAGGGCGATGTCGTCCACCGCGAGGTGGTCGGCGGCACGTCCGCAGACCACCGAGCCGTACGAGTGGCAGACCAGGGTGAGACGGGTGTGCGGGCCGGTGACGCGGCGCAGCTCGCCGACGAAGTCCCTGAGGTGCGGGGCGGCTTGTTCGGCGCGGCCCGTGGTGAGGACGGTCGTGCTGACCGTGCCGGGCGTGCGGTAGCCCAGCCAGGCGACGACCGCGGTACGGGTGCCGGGCGGGGCCTGCCGGGTGAGTTCGCGGTGCAGGGCGGCGGCCGCCGTGTGGAAGCGGGCGTAGGTGTCGAGGGAGGTGTCGGAGCCCGGGACCACGACGGCCACCCGGTCGGCGTGGGCGAGGTCGCCGAAGACCTCCGTGGCCAGACCCGCGCCCCGGCCGTCGAAGGCGAGGAGATGGCGGGCCGGGGCGGCGAGCGAGCGGTCCGCGGCGGCGCGCCGCCGGTCACCGTGGGCGGCGGCCATCCGGGACGCCTGCGCGGCGTTGGCACGGTTGGCCGTGTAGGCCTCGCCCAGGGTGGACGGCGTCAGGGGGGCGAGGGCGGCGGGTGCCGGAGCGGGGACCTCGGGGTGGGCGGCGGCGGAGAGGGGGACCACTATGGCGGCGGTGATCGCGGTGGCCAGGAGGGCGCGGATCCATCTGGGGCCGCGGGGGGTGGCTGGGCTGGTGCCTGGGCGCCGTTCCACGTCCCGCTCGTGTGCCTCCCGTACCAGCTCCATGCCGGCCTCCCCTTCCGGTCCCGCCCGGTCATCGGGCTGGTCTGGAAGGGAAGTTACAAATCGGCGCTCATAGCCGGCGTCCCGCCTCAGAGCTGTCCTCTGGGGTAGCTCTCAGGTACTACGGGTATGACCGGGGCGCGTCACCAGGCCAGTTGGGCGATCTCCTCCGCCACCACCGCGCAGGCGTCCGCCGCCGGGTCGATCAGCGGGAAGTGGCCGACTTCCTCCAGCAGGGTCAGGCCCACCATCTCGCCCGCCTTCGCCGCCGCCTCCGCGTACGACTCGGCGACCGCCTCCGGAACGACCAGGTCCGTACGGCCCTGCACGATCGTGGTCGCGATGCCGGTGGGGAGGAGGAGGGCGGGGTCGGCGTACGGCCGGCGTTCGGCGAACTTCTCCTGACCGCCCAGGAGTTGGAGTGCCGCGTTGCCGCAGACCTCCAGTTTCCCGGCGACCGCGAAGTCCGCGATCGGGGCGAGGGCGACCACTCCGCGCAACGGGGCGGGGCCGTCGGTGCGCCAGGGGGAGTCGGCGGGGACGACGTGGCGGGCCGCCGCCCACAGGGCCAGGTGGCCGCCCGCCGAGTGGCCGGTGAGGACCGTACGGCGGGGGTCGGCCTGGGGAAGTGCCTCGCGGACGAGGGCGGGGAGCGCGTCCAGGGCCGCGGCCACGTCGTCGAACGTGTCCGGCCAGCGTCCGGCGACCGGGGCGTCGGCGCCCTGCGCCGGGGTCGCGCTGCCGCGCCGGTACTCGACGTTGGCGACGGCGAAGCCCCTGGCGGCCAGGGAGTCGGCGAACGGGGTGATGTGGTGGCGGTCGTAGGGGGCGCGCCAGGCTCCGCCGTGCAGGACGACGACCAGGGGGGCGCCCCCGGCGGTGCTTTCGCCTCGCGGCGCGTAGAAGTCGATCACCTGGTCGGGGTGGTCACCGTAGGCACGGGTGGCGTCGGGGGCGACGGACGGGTGCGAGAAGGCCGACTCCTCCTCGGCGGCGGCGCGGGATGCTGCGGCGTCGTCCGGCATGCTCCAACCTCTCAGGCGTGATGGGGGTACCACCCAGGCTTTCGGCGCTGGGGGAGGGTTTGGCGGACCAGGTGGCGAGTCGGCCGTTGGCGGGGACGGTATCAGGCCGGTGACGTGGCATGTCAGCGGGTTCTCCGCCCCCGCCGCCCCTGCCCTTTCCCGTCCCCAGGGGCTCCGCCCCTTCGACCCCGCTGGGGGCTGCCGCCCCCAGACCCCCGCTTCGGCCTGAACGGCCTCGTCCTCAAACGCCGGACAGGCTGATAATCGAGAGCCGCGCCCTCCAGCCCACCCGCACGGGTGGTGGGTGGGCATGGGCCTCGTTACCCCGCGACCGTCTCCCCCAGTACCCGTGCCGCCCGCTCCACGTCGGTGAACCGTACGTACAGCGGGGTGAAGCCGAAGCGGAGGACGTCCGGGTGACGGAAGTCGCCGACGACGCCCCGCTCGATGAGGCGGCGCATCACGGCCCCGGCGTCGTCGCAGCGCAGCGCGATCTGGCTGCCGCGCTCCTCGTGCGGGAGGGGGGTGACGGACTCGACGCGGCCCGGCGGGACGTATGCGGTCACGCACTCCAGGAAGAAGTCGGTCAGGGCCAGGGACTTGGCTCGCACCGCCGGGACCGGCACCCCGTCCCAGACCTCCAGCGCCGCCTCCAGGGCCAGCATGGACAGGATGTCCGGCGTGCCTACGCGGCCGCGCAGGGCGCCCGGCGCGGGTTCGTAGGAGGGACGCATGCCGAAGGGCTCGGCGTGGGAGTTCCAGCCGGGGAGGGGCGAGTCGAAGCGGGGCTGGAGGTCCCGGCGGACGTACAGGAACGCCGGTGAACCCGGGCCGCCGTTCAGGTACTTGTAGGTGCAGCCGACCGCCAGGTCCACGCCGTGCTCGTCCAGGCCCACCTCCAGCGCGCCCGCGCTGTGGCACAGGTCCCAGACCGCGAGGGCGCCTGACGCGTGGATCGCGGCCGTGAGGGCGGGCAGGTCGTGCAGGCGGCCGGTGCGGTAGTCGACGTGGTTCAGCAGGACCGCCGCCGTGCGGTCGCTCAGCGCGGCCGGCACCTCGGCCGGGGTCACCGGGCGCAGCGTGCGGCCGGTCAGGCGGGCGGCCGACTCGGCGATGTAGCCGTCCGTGGGGAAGGTCGTCGCGTCGACCAGGATCTCCTCGCGGTCCTCGCCCGCCATGCGTACGGCCGCCACGAGCGCCTTGAAGACGTTGACGCTCGTGGAGTCGCCCACCACGATCTGGCCCGGTGCCGCGCCCACCAGCGGGGCGACCCGGTCGCCGATCCGCTCCGGCGCCGTCCACCAGCCGCTCTCCGTCCAGGAGCGGATGCGCAGCTCGCCCCACTCCCGGCGGACCACGTCGTCCAGCCGGGCGGGGACGTGTGCGGGCAGTGCGCCCAGTGAATTGCCGTCCAGGTAAACGACGTCGTCGAGCAGGAAACGGGAGCGGACGGCGGCGAGGTCGTCCGCCGCGTCCAGCTTCTCCGCCCGCATCATGAGTTCGGACCTCGGCTCAGACATGGGACCTCGCCGTCCACAGCTCCGGGAAGACGTTCTTCTGCGCGCGCTTCTCCAGCCAGGCCACGCCCGCCGAGCCGCCGGTGCCGGCCTTGGCGCCCATCGCACGGCGGGTGGCGACCAGGTGGTCGTTGCGCCAGCGCCAGACCAGTTCGGCCACGTCGCTCAGCGCCTCGCCGAGACGGGCGAGCTCGGCGTTCTGGTCGCCGGAGTAGATCGCGGTCCAGGCCGCCTCGACGGCGTCCGAGGGCTCGTAGCGCAGGGACACGTCACGGTCGAGGACGGCGGCGGGGATCGCGTGGCCGCGGCGGGCGAGCAGCCGCAGTACCTCGTCGTAGAGGCTCGGCTCGTGCAGGGCCTTCTCCAGTTCGGAGTGCACGCGCGGCGCGCCCCGGTGCGGGACGAGCATCGACGCGGACTTCTCGCCGAGCAGGAACTCCATGCGGCGGTACATCGCCGACTGGAAGCCGGAGCCCTCGCCGAGAGCGGAGCGGTACGAGTTGAACTGCGCCGGGGTGAGCTGGCCGAGCGGCTTCCAGGAGGCGTTGAGCGCCTCCAGCTCGCGTACGGAACGCTTCAGCGCGTCGACGGCGACCGGCACCCGGTCCTCGCGGAGCGCCCTGGCCGCGGTCTCCCACTCGTGGACGATGACGGTGAACCACAGCTCCATCACCTGGGTGGTGACCAGGAAGACCATCTCTCCGGGGTCGTCGGAGAGGGTGTGCTGGAGGTGGGTGAGCACGTCCGCCTTGACGTAGTCCTCGTACGGCGTCGTACCCGCGAAGTCGAGATGCGGGGTCTCGGGCTCAGGGGCCTCGGGGGGCTGAGAGGTCGGGTGAGCCTGTTGGGACATCGCTGTCTCCTGTTGTTGCTCCGGGTAGCGGTCCGCCCCTGCCGATGCCGGCACGGGGGCCCCGGTCCCCAACCGGCATCCTCCGCAATCCCCCCGGATACGGCAAGGCCCGCCTGTTGCCAGACGGGCCACACCGGGCCTGCCGGCAGGTCAGCCGAGGGTCTGGGCCGCCGTCGGCGAGGAGTCCTTCAGGAACTGCGTGCAGCGCTCGTACTCCTCCTGCTCGCCGATCGCCTGCGCGGCGCGGGCGAGGGCGTGCAGGGCGCGCAGGAAGCCGCGGTTCGCCTCGTGCTCCCAGGGGACCG
Source organism: Streptomyces sp. NPDC001480 (assembly GCF_042894725.1). NCBI lineage: Bacteria > Bacillati > Actinomycetota > Actinomycetes > Kitasatosporales > Streptomycetaceae > Streptomyces > Streptomyces sp. NPDC001480. The sequence goes on from NZ_JBIAVX010000008.1 coordinate 220,207, forward strand.
GGCCGTGGCCCTTCCAGCCGGCTCGGCGCAGGGCGTCCAGGCCCCGGTGGTAGCCCGTGCGGGCGTAGGCGTACGACTCGACGACCGAGCCCCGCTCGAACGCGTCGTCGGCCAGCTGGGCCCAGGCGAGTGACGAGGTGGGGTACCTGGCGGCGACGTCCGCCGGCGCGGTGCCCTGGGCGAGGAGCTCACGGGGCTCCGGGTCGTCGGGGAGGTGCGTGGGGGGCGGGCCCCCGAGGAGGTTCTCGTGAATGCTCATGGGTCCAGTCTGTCGCATGTCCTCCGGGGCTCAGCCGCTTGGCTGGGGGCTCTCAAGCGCCGGACGGGCTGGACGAGGACGGCCCGCGTTCCAAAGGCGGCGCCGTCACCGAGCCGTGCGTACGGCATTCCGGGCGGACGCAGCCGGGCCGCGGGCGGCGTACGAAGGCGAAGGCCAGTACCGATCCGGCGACCAGGACCCCGGCGCAGATCGGCATCGCCCGGCGGAAGGCCGCGTCGAAGGCGGCCGCCGAGCGGTAGGCCTCCGGGCCCATCCCGGCCAGCAGCGGCAGCGCGGCCACCGCGATCAGGCCCGCCGCCCGGGCCGCCGCGTTGTTGATGCCGCTGGCCAGGCCCGCCCGGGCGGTCTCCACGGAGGCCAGGACGCCGGCGGTGAGCGGGGCCACCAGGGTGACCATGCCGGCGCCCATGACCAGCAGGGCGGGGAGGACGTCCGTCACGTAGTCCGCGTCCACCCCCACCCGCAGCATCAGCAGCATCGCCGCCGCGCAGAGCAGGGGGCCGACGGTGAGGGGGATGCGGGGGCCGATGCGGTCGGCGAGGGCGCCCGAGCGGGCCGAGAACAGCAGCATCAGCGCGGTCGTCGGCAGCAGGGACACGCCCGCCTGGAGGGGCGAGTAGCCGGCCACGACCTGGAGCTGGAGGGCGGTGAGGAAGAAGAAGCCGCCGAAGGCCGCGTACACGCAGAGGGTCACCAGGTTGACCGACGTGAACTGGCGGGAGGCGAAGATGTCGAGCGGCAGCATCGGGTCCGGGCTGTGCTTCTCGACGTACACGAAGGCGACCGCGGCCAGCAGGCCCGCCACCGCCGTGAGGGCGACGGCCAGTGAGCCGCCGCGGGCCTCGATCAGCGCGTACGTCACCAGGGCCAGGGCCAGCGCGCCCAGCGCGGCGCCGAGCACGTCGAACCGGCCGTGCGCGCGGGCGTCGGACGATTCAGGGACGTGCCGCAGGGCGATCGGCGCGCACAGCAGTGCCAGCGGCACGTTCAGCAGGAACACCCAGCGCCAGCCGGGGCCCGACACCAGCCAGCCGCCGAGGAACGGGCCGACGGCCGCCCCGACCCCGCCGAAACCGGACCACAGACCGATCGCCCTCCCCCGGTCGTCGGGGTGGAAGGACGCCTGGATCAGGGCGAGGGAGCCGGGGGTCAGGAGCGCCCCGCCGATGCCCTGGAGGGCGCGGGCCGCGATCAGGATGACCGGGGTCGGGGCGAGCCCGCACAGCAGGGACGCCAGCGCGAACCAGATCACGCCGAGCACGAAGATCCTGCGGCGGCCGTAGCGGTCGCCGAGGGAGCCGCCCAGCAGGATCAGCCCGGCCAGGGTGACCATGTAGGCGTTGACCGTCCACTGGAGGGCGGCGAGGCTCGCGTCGAGGTCGCGGCCGATGGTCGGGAGCGCCACGTTGACGACGGTCGAGTCCAGCATCGCCATGCTGGAGCCGAGGACGGTGGTCAGCAGGATCCACTTGCCCTGCGAGGAGGACAGCCGGACGTCGGGCATGTCCCCAGGTATACAGCGAGCCCGGCGCCGTAGACAGACGCCGGGCCCACCGGGAGTACCGCGGCCGGTTACCGCGATCGATTACCGCGATCGGTTACTTGATCTTGTTGCCGGCGGACCGCAGGTTCTGCGTGGCCTCGACGACACGCTTGGCCATGCTCGCCTCGGCCAGCTTGCCCCAGGTGCGCGGGTCGTAGGTCTTCTTGTTGCCGACCTCGCCGTCGACCTTCAGGACGCCGTCGTAGTTCTTGAGCATGTGGTCGGCGACGGGACGCGTGAAGGCGTACTGGGTGTCCGTGTCGAGGTTCATCTTGACGACGCCGTTCTCCAGCGCGGTCGCGATCTCCTCCGCCGTGGAGCCGGAGCCGCCGTGGAAGACGAAGTCGAACGGCTTGCTGCCGGTGGGCCGGCCGAACTTGGCGGCGACGCCGTCGTTCAGCTCCTTCAGCAGGCCGGGGCGGAGCACCACGTTGCCCGGCTTGTACACGCCGTGCACGTTGCCGAAGGACGCGGCCAGCAGGTAGCGGCCCTTGTCGCCGAGACCGAGCGCCTCCGCGGTGCGGATCGCGTCGTCGACCGTGGTGTACAGCGAGTCGTTGATCTCGTGGGAGACGCCGTCCTCCTCGCCGCCGGTCGGGGTGATCTCGACCTCGAGGATGATCTTCGCGGCGGCGGCGCGGGCCAGCAGCTCCTGGGCGATCTCCAGGTTGTCGGCGAGGGTCTCGGCCGAGCCGTCCCACATGTGGGACTGGAAGAGCGGGTTGCGGCCGGCCTTGACGCGCTCCTCGGAGACCGCGAGCAGCGGACGTACGTACCCGTCGAGCTTGTCCTTCGGGCAGTGGTCCGTGTGCAGGGCGACGGTGACCGGGTACTTCTCGGCGACGATGTGCGCGAACTCGGCCAGGGCCACGGCGCCGGTGACCATGTCCTTGTCGTACTGGCCGCCCAGGAACTCGGCGCCACCCGTGGAGATCTGGATGATGCCGTCGCTCTCCGCCTCCGCGAAACCGCGCAGGGCCGCGTGCAGGGTCTGGGAGGAGGTCACGTTGATGGCCGGGTAGGCGAACTTGCCTGCCTTCGCCCGGTCGAGCATCTCGTTGTAGACCTCGGGGGTTGCGATGGGCATCTGTCCGCTCCTTGTATGTGCGGGTTTGCGTCCTGCTATTACGGCCCTGACCTAGGGGGTGACGTCATCGTCGGGGCCATCTTCGCAGACTGGACGGGATCCTTCGGACACCCTGTCCAGCCTGTGGATAACTGCTCAGTCGAGCCCCAGGTCGTCCTTCGAGTAGGCGTAGAGGTACGGCACGCCGGCCTGCTCGGCGATGGCCTCGGCGGCGCCCGTCGCCCGGTCCACGATGGTGGCCACGGCCACGACCTCCGCGCCGGCCTCGCGCAGCGCCTCGACTGCGGTGAGCACCGAGCCGCCCGTGGTGGAGGTGTCCTCGACGGCCAGCACCCGGCGGCCCTCGACCTCGGTGCCCTCGATACGGCGCTGAAGGCCGTGCGCCTTGCCCGCCTTGCGCACCACGAAGGCGTCCAGCGTCTTCCCGCGCGCGTGGGAGGCGTGCAGCATGGCCGTGGCCACCGGGTCGGCGCCCAGCGTGAGCCCGCCGACCGCCTCGAAGTCGAGGTCGGCGGTCAGGTCGAGCATGACCTGACCGACCAGCGGCGCGGCCACCCCGTCGAGGGTGATCCGGCGCAGGTCGACGTAGTAGTCGGCTTCCTTGCCCGACGACAGGGTCACCTTGCCGTGCACCACGGCCTTGTCCTTGATCTCGCGCAGCAGCTCGCCGCGAACGTCCGTCATGCCGGACAGCTTAGGGCGTGTCCTCAGAGCCGCCGCCAGCGCCAGGTCGTCGTGGCCTCCAGCGGCTCCAGGGGTGTGACCAGGCGCGGAAGGGTGTTGAGCCCGTTGGGCGGGCCGGTCTGCGGCTCCACGCACACCGCGGCCTCCTGCTCGTCGTAGACGACGACCCACTCCTCGCGGCTGGTCACCTTCAGCTCCAGCTGCCCGGGCCAGGTGAGCGTGACGTCCACGCCGCCCGGCATGCCGAAGCAGTCGTCCCAGGGGCCCGGCTTCGGCTCGACGCGGTTGCCGGTGGGCAGGTGGTCGTCGCCGCGCTCCTCCTGCCAGGCGGGCTCGAAGTCGAGGCGCACGTCCTGACCGCCCAGGTTCCGGTTGAACCACGGGTGCCAGCCGACCTGCGCCGGGAAGGACGAGTCGTACGTCTCCACGGACATGGTGAGCGTCAGCGCGTCCTCGGCCAGCGTCACCGCCTGGGTGACCCGGGCCGGGAACGGCCACGGCTCGACCAGGTCGTAGGTGAGGACCGCCTCGTCCACACCCGCGCGGGCGACGCGCCAGGCGCCGTCGCGGGCGGTGCCGTGGATGGCGTGCGGCGGGGAGTTCAGCGGCATCTGGTGGGCGGTGGCGCCGTCCAGGAAACGGCCCTCCCGGATCCGGCCGCACCAGGGGACCATCGGGAAGCACCCGAACCGGTCACCCTGCCGGAGCAGCTCGAGACCGGCGACCTTCAGCCCGCCGACCCGGCCACCGTGGGCGGGCCGCAGGGTCACTTCCGCGTCACCCGCGGTCAGCGTGATGTCTTCGTTGCTCACGTGACGACCCTACTGGGGCGATCAAGAGGGCGCCCGAAGTCCCGGAGGACGGAGTTCAGCGGCGTCGGCACGCCGGCGCTCGGCCCGGCCCCCTCGCCGCGCACGAGAACAGCCGCAGCCTCGCGGACCGTGCTCAGCGGCGTCGGCGCAGCGCCCGGCCCACCACGATCGCCGACGCCAGCACCAGCGCCGCCGCCGGGGCGGCCCAGCGGAGGGTGGAGTTCACGGCGACGGCCTGCGGTGCCGGCACGGGGGCGTACCGGCCGCGCGGCGGCGCGTGGTCGACCTCCTCCGCGCTGCGGCCGATCATCGTCCGCCGCGCGTGTGCCGCCTCGGCGGGCGGCTCGTCCGGCTCGCCGTAGCCCTCGGTGCCGGCGGTGTCCTCCAGGCCGAGGCCGTCGTCGGCCGGCGGGGCGAGGGAGGGCGGCGGGATCTCGGTGTCGTGGACGGAGTCCTCGGCGGTGTCCGGCGCCTCCGGCTGCGCCCCGGGCTCCGGTTCCGGCTCCGCTCCCAGCGCCTCCAGGCAGCGGTTCAGCAGCCGCAGCGCCGCCGAGGCCACCGCTTCCCGCGGCAGTTCCGCGACGCGGCCCTCCCCGGTGGCGGTGCCGTGGACGGTGACGGTGGTGCCGCCGTCGGTGTCGCGCAGCCGGAGGGTCAGGACGAGGGTGACCGAGCCCGTGCCGCGGGTCTCGGTCGCGTCGCCCTCGACGACGTACGCGCCGTCCTGACCGGGCGAGACCCGGAGCGAGCCGCGGTAGGTGATGGAGTGGCTGCCGATGCGCACCTTCAGCCGCCCGGTGACGGGCTCGGCGCCGGCGTCCTGCTGGAGCCCGGGAATCGCCCGGGCGATGCGCGCGGGGTCGGCGAGCGCCTCCCTCAGCCGCTCGACCGGAACCGGAAGGAAGACCTCGTGCTCCATGTCGGCTGAGCCTACCCAGGAGTGACCGTCGCGTACCCCCTTCGGCGAAGCGTCAGTAGCGCGGATGCACCAACGTGGACGCGGGCAGCCCCGGCACGCGCGTGCGTGCCGCCGAGCGGGCGGCGGCGGCGAGTCCGGTCCGGGTCAGGGTGCGCGGGCGCGGCTGGTCCGGGTCCAGGCGCAGCGGGGGTGCGGCCGGGCCCGGCGCGGCCAGGAGGAAACCCCAGTCGTGCGGGGCGTGGAAGGCGCCGGCGGAGCGGTCGGGGCCGGCCGCGGGACCGGGGTCCTGGCCGGGGACGCGGTAGGGGGTGGTGGTGAGGCCGGCCGCGCGGAGTGTCGACGCCACCGTCCAGAAGACGCGGGCCCGGCCGGAGACCGGGCCCGCGTGCACGGCCAGGCGGCCGCCCGGTGCCAGGGCCCGGCGGGCCAGACCGTAGAACTCCAGGGAGTACAGCTTGGCGCTGGCCGTGATGCCGGGGTCGGGAAGGTCCGCGATCACCACGTCGTACGCCGCCGGGGGCGCCCCGCGCAGCCGGCTGAAGGCGTCCGCGGTGGTGGTGTGGACCCGGGTGTCGTCGTACACGTGCCCGTTCAGCCGGGACAGGGCCGGGTCGCGGCGGGCGAGACGGAGCAGGCCGGCGTCGAGTTCGACGATGTCCACGCGGCGCACGCCCCGGTGGCGCAGCACCTCGCGGGCGGCCAGCCCGTCGCCGCCGCCGAGGATCAGCACGCGTGCGTGGGGGCCGGTCATCGCCGGGTCGACGAGGGCCTCGTGGTAGCGGCGTTCGTCCCGGCCGCCGACCCGTAGCCGGCCGTCCAGGAAGAGGTCGAGGGGACGGCCGCGCGTGCCGCCGGTGAGGACGACCTCCTGGACGCCGGCCTGGACGGCGACCCGGACGTCCTGGCCGTACACCGCGTGCCGGGCGGCCCGTTCGAAGTCGTCGACGAGGACGGCGGCGGAGGCGAGGACGGTGAGGACCACGAGGTTGGCGAGCAGCAGCAGCCAGCGGGCCCGGCGGGTCAGGTCGCGGCGGAACAGGCCGAGGACCAGGGCGCCGCCGGCCACCACGTTGACCGTGCCGGTGAGCAGTGTGCCGGTCAACTGGCCCAGCCGGGGCAGCAGGAGGAAGGGGAAGGCCAGACCCCCGACCAGGGCGCCGACGTAGTCCGCCGCGAACAGGTCGGCCACCGCGCCGCCCGCGTCCTGGCGGCGGATGCGCTGGATCAGCTCCATCAGCAGCGGGACCTCGGCGCCGATCAGCAGGCCGATGGTGAGGGAGAAGGCGACCAGGAGGCAGCGCGGGCCGTCGGCCCACATGCCGCCCCAGTCGCCGGTCCAGGCGAAGACCGCGTACAGCGCCATCGCGCTGCATCCGCCGACCAGCGCGAGGGTCGCCTCCACGGCGCCGAAGCCGGCGGCGGCGAGCGGGCGCAGCCGCTTCGCGGCGAGGGAGCCGATGCCCATCGCGAAGACCATCACGGACAGCACCACGGAGGCCTGGGTGACCGAGTCGCCCATCAAGTAGGAGGCGAGTGCGACCAGTTCGAGTTCGTACACGAGTCCGCAGGCCGCGCAGACGAAGACGCCGGCGAGGACCAGGAAGCGTCCGGTCCCCGGCCGGACGGGCAACCGCGCGGGGGCACCCCAGGACGGCGGTGTGCCGGGCGGGGCGGGCGCGTGCGGTTCGATCACGCTGCGACGTTACGTCACTGGTGTGGTGCTCTTCGTCACCCACACGTGTGGAACTCGGCGCTGTTGCCGACGTCTTGGGTTTATCCGACCACCGGGCGGCTCGCCCGCACCCCCACCCTCGTCCGCGTCGCCACCAGCTGGCCGTCCTGCGGGTAGGCGTGCCAGGTGCGCCAGTGCACCTGGCCCTCGTGGTGCTGGGCCAGCAGCGCGGTGAAGGCGTGCGGGCTGCCGGGGAAGACGCCGGCCAGGCCGTGGGGGTGGTCGGAGACCAGGGCCAGCAACTCCTGTGCGCGGCCCGCGAAGGAACGGGGTGAGAGGACCTCCACCCGTGCCGCGAACTCGTACTCCCAGTCGCCGACCCGCTTGGCGACGCCCAGTGGGAGCGGGGTGCTGGATCCCGGGATGCACGCCACCGTCTCCGAGCAGATGCCCCGCTCCTCCTCCAGCAGCACCTGGTGGGACGCGCCGAGGAGTCTCAACTGTAGGTTCGATGCGCCCAGTTCGAGATCGAGCGTGGCCAGGGCGGGGAGCGGCTCGCGTCCCAGGGCCCAGGCGAGGTCGGCGGCGCGCGTATCGGTGTAGGCGGTGTTCAGGGTCGTGAGCATGGATCGGCTCCGCTAGCACGCGAATAAAAGAGAGGGAAAAGAAGGGAAGAGGGGAAGGGGCCAGGAGATCGGCCAGGTCAGCGCGGTCGGCCCAACCGGCCCAGGGCGGTTTAGAGGGAATCATGAACGGTGGCGCCACCAAAGCGTTTTTACCCAACTTCGTGGGGTTTCCATCCCCTAGAGGGCTCAACAGCTCAACTGTTCAACGATGGCGCGCGTACGACGGAGCGCCCGCCGGATGAGTTCTTCCGGCGGGCGCTCGGTGTGCGGCCCCGACGAACAGGGCCTGGGGAGGAGCTCAGCTGCCCCGTGTCAGCTGCCTCCGCCGCATCCGCCCCCACCGCCGCAGGACGAGCCGCCCCCGCAGGACGACCCGCCGCACGACGAATGTCCCCCGCACGAGTGACCCCCGTGACTGCCGCTGTGACCGCTGTGACCGCTGTGCCCGCTGTGTCCGCCCGAGGACGACCCGCACGACGTGGCCGCACCCGAGCTGCCGGCCACCCACCAGCTGTTGTCTCCGCTGCTGCCCGAGGACGACGACCCCTTGCGGTAGGACCGCCCCTTGCGCACGCCGCTCAGCATGGCTCCGACGAACAGGACCGCGATCACTGCCAGGATGATGCCGATGACCATGGCGCCACCCTCCTTCCGTTCCCCCGTGACTGTTCCCCTGTGATGTGGTGAACGGGGGATGCCCGGCCCGATTCCGCGCCAAAGCAGAGTTGAGGAACTCCAGAGCTTGGGCGCAGGATGACCGGCATGACCTCCAGTGCGCGCCCCCTCCTCAACCGCCGGCTCGCCGAGTTCGGGACGACGATCTTCGCCGAGATGTCGGCCCTCGCCGTGCGGACCGGCTCGATCAACCTGGGCCAGGGTTTCCCGGACACGGACGGCCCCGAGGAGGTACGGGAGGCGGCGGTGCGGGCCCTGCGCGACGGGCGCGGCAACCAGTACCCGCCGGGGCCGGGCGTCCCCGAGCTGCGTACGGCCATCGCCGCGCACCAGGAGCGCCGCTACGGACTGTCCTTCGACCCCGACACCGAAGTCCTGGTCACGGCCGGGGCCACGGAGGCCATCGCCGCGTCGCTGCTGGCGCTGCTGGAGCCCGGCGACGAGGTGATCGCCTTCGAGCCGTACTACGACTCGTACGCGGCGAGCATCGCGATGGCGGGCGGTACACGGGTACCGGTCACCTTGAGGCCGCACGACGGGAGCTTCCGGCTCGACCTCGACGAACTGCGCGCGGCCGTCACCGACCGCACCCGGCTGCTGCTGATCAACACCCCGCACAACCCGACGGGGACGGTGCTCACCCGCGAGGAGCTCACCGCGATCGCCGAGCTGGCGGTGGAGCGGGACCTGCTGGTGGTCACGGACGAGGTGTACGAGCACCTGGTGTTCGACGAGGCCGAGCACCTGCCGCTGGCCGCGTTCCCGGGCATGCGCGAGCGCACGGTGACGATCGGATCGGCCGGGAAGACCTTCTCCTTCACCGGGTGGAAGGTCGGCTGGGTGACGGCGGCGCCCGGCCTGGTGGCGGCGGTGCGCTCGGCCAAGCAGTTCCTGACGTACGTGGCGTCGGGGCCCTTCCAGTACGCGGTGGCCGAGGCGCTCGCCCTGCCCGACTCCTACTTCTCCGATTTCCGCGCGGACATGCTGGCCAAGCGCGATCTGCTGGCGGCGGGGCTGGCGGACGCCGGCTTCCGGGTGTTCCGGCCCGCCGGCACGTACTTCGTCACCACCGACATCCGCCCGCTCGGCGAGAAGGACGGCCTCTCCTTCTGCCGCGCCCTGCCGGAGCGGGCGGGTGTCGTCGCCATCCCCAACGCGGTCTTCTACGACGACCGCGAGGCCGGGGCCCCCTTCGTGCGGTTCGCCTTCTGCAAGCGGCGGGACGTGCTGGAGGTTGCGGTGGAGCGCCTCCGGGGCCTGATGTGAGTTGAGGTGTCCGACGGTCAGGACGGCCAGGTGTGATCATCTCCTCGTCGGCCACGTCCTGTCCGTCGTCCGGGAAGACGTCCCCGATGCGGTGAACCGACCAGCCGCGCTCCCTCAGCCCTTCCGCGACCCGACGCCCGAGATTCCGGTCCAGAAAGAACTCAGGCGGCAAGGCGCACCACTGCCTTGCACAACGCGTCCACCTGCTCGGGCGTCATGTCGAAGTCGTACGCGATGTCCTCGACGCTCTCCCCGGCCTCCCACAGATCGGTGATGGCGTCGACCGCAACGCGGTTGGCGGCCACGACGGGTCTCCCGTGCCCGAACCTCGTATCGATGACGACAGGGACGGACGGCGGGTACTGCCTGAGCCGCAGGCTGCAGGGGAAGTCGTCGTCGGGCTCCCAGTTCAGGTAGCGGAGGCAGTCCGAAACCACTTCGTGGATGGGTGCCTGACCGTCACGGGCCCTGCGGAGATCTCCGAGCCCGTGCTCGACAAAGATGTCCACCCCGTCTGTCGCGATCCGCTTCGACACGAGTCCGTACGGGGTGGCGAAGGCGTCCCGTACGGCGGCGGCTGCTTCCCTGATCTCGCTCATACGAAGCCCCAGGGAGCGCAGGGAACGCAGGACATGCGCCTCGGCCACCGCGATGAACGGCACCGAGGGCTGCCCCTTGCGCAGCGGCTCGACCTGATGCACCAGGGGTGCCCCGGCAGCCCTGCCCTTCAGCCACGAATGGAGCGTCGACTGCGGAATCTCCAGGTAGGAGGACGTTTCCGTGAGGGTCAGCAGCCCGTCGCGAAACCTGTCGACCATGCCCCACCTCCTCCTGCCGTCTTGCTCAGTGCCGGGTTTCGCATCGTTGCACATCAAGCCTCCCACCCGGAGCCGGACCGCACACCCGCCCACCAGCGGCTCAGCTGGCCGCACGGAGACGATCCCCGGCTTCTAGGGACCGGCAGTCCCGGCAGCGTCCGGGTTCCGCAGCGCGGAACGCCCGGTCGCAGCCCTCGCAGTTCTCCATGGGCAGGACCCCCGGTCGTACTGGGGGTTCGGCGCTTCTGGCCGGTGCGGGCAGAGGTGTCTCCTGGAGCCGGTAGGCGAGGATGCCGCTCGGGCGGGTCAGGAGGTGGTCCGGGAGGCCTGCGGTGAGGTGGTCGGTGATCTGTGTGGGGCGCATGCCTGCCGCGAGCCACTGGGTGACGGCCGGGGCGAGACGGGCGGCTTCCTTCGTCGTCAGGACGAGGCGGGGGTCGGCCCGGCGCAGCCCGGCGAGTACGGCGACGGCTCGGGGGTTGGCGTCGGCGAGCGTGACCGGTGCCTGCGCGGTCTCCCGCACGGCCGGGGCGGCGAGCTGTTTGCGGGGCCGACGCGGCTTGGGCGGCTCGGGAGGGCCGTCCGGATCCCGGGTGCCGCCGGGGACGTCGTAGAAGTACGTCCGGGTACGGACCTGCCCGGTGGGCGTTCGCTCACGGCGACGTTCCAGGTATCCGGCGTCTTCGAGTTCCCTGAGCGCCCGCGAGATGAGGATCTCGCCCTCGTCGAAGTGCCCGCACAGGGCGGTGATCGTCACGGGGGTGCCATCGGGAAGGGAGGCGATGTACGCCGCGACGCCGACCGTGACCGCGCTGCCGCGCCGCTGGGCGAGGGCGTTGGAGATCACGGTGAAGTCGGCCGTGAGGCGGGTGCGTACGTGGATCACGCCGGAGGTCGGAGCTCCGGCGTCGGCGCGCGAGGGCGCGTTAGACTGCGGGTCAGCCATCGGGAAGTGCATTCCTTCTCGATCGGTTAGGCCCTCGTTCGGGATTGCCGTCCCGGCCGGGGGCCGTATCTGTTTGCGGTTGTCGCGGTGAACGTAACCGTCCGCATCCCCCGCCTGCAAGCCGGTCACTCGGACGGGTGACGCGGGCCCTCCAGCCGGGGAGGGTGGGTGGGTGGGTAGTTCTTTCTCCCGGTTCTTTAAGGAGGTCAGCGGCCCGCCGGGCCCTCGCGGACAAGGACCCGGTGCCCCCGGATGAGGGAGGGCGGCCGGGGGCCGGCCGCCTCAGGGACGGTGGTGCCCGGCCTTCAGCTCGCCTATGAAGGCGGCCCAGGAGCTGGCCTCGAAGCACAGCGCCGGGCCGTGCGGAACCTTGCTGTCACGGACGGGGACGACGGCCCGGAACCCGTCGGCCACCTCCACGCAGTTGCCGCCCTCCTGATTGCTGTAGCTGCTCTTGCGCCACGCGGCGCCGTTCAGATCGGGACGGGACTTTCGCTCCACAGTGGTTGTCCTCCATCACGGATCGGATCATGTCGAGCGACATGAGCGGGGGCAGAGCTGCCGCCCGCAGCCGATCGTAGGTCAGCGCGAAACCCCTGGCCTCGTCCGGATCCTCGATGAGTTGGCCGTAGTGCGCGCCTTCGGTGTAGGCGATCTCCGAGCCGTCCGGCATGGTGAGCATCGTCAGCGAACCGCCCATGACATCGTGCTCGCCCTGGTCGAACGGCAGTACCTGCACGGTGATGTGGGGTTCGGCCGAGGTCCTGAGCAGACGCGCCAACTGCTCACGCATCACCTCCAGGCCACCGACGGGACGCCTGAGCACTGACTCGTCGAGCACCACCCACAGTTCGGGCCGATCGGCCGCACCAAGGCGCTCCTGACGTCCCAGGCGAAGGGCGACCCGCTCTTCCAATTGCTCCTTGCTGCCAAGTGTTCGACCGACACCCAGCACCGCCCGTGCGTAGTCCTCCGTCTGCAACAAGCCGGGCACCACGTGAGCCGCGTACTCACGGATGGCCACCGCCCGCTCCGAGTACTCCATGAACCTCCGCGACCAGTCCGGAAACGCCTCCCGGTACACGTACGGCCACAACTCGACGAGCAGGTCGTCCGCACCGAGGGCCGCGTCCAGTGCACGCGCGAGGTCCAGCGTCGGCTTCGCCCCGGACGCCCGCTCGATCTGGGTGATCCGCGTGCTCACCACGTGGGTCCGCTCGCCGAGCTCGGCCTGGGTCAGACCGGCCGCCGTACGGAGCCTGCGCACCCGTGCGCCGAACAGGGCCGCCATCGACGCACTGGGGTCAATTCCGTTGGCCAAAGCGTCACTTCCGTTCCTTACGGCCTGAAAAGTAAGGCTGTGTCACCTGTCGAGCGTAGGGCGGTCAGACGATTCTTGGGCACGGAACGTGACGACTCGTGTACGTCACGGGATGACTCGGCTCGACAGACAAGGACGGACAAGCCGTGCCCACAGGAACGACCACCCCGGGATACGGGCCACGCGAGCTTCCCTGCTTCACCGAGCAGTTCTCCTCCTCGCCCCGAGGAGCACAGCTCGCCCGCCGGCTGGCCGTCCGGCGCATGGAGGAGTGGGGCCATCCGCCGACGTCCGACGTGTCGTGCACGGTCGCCCTCGTCGTCGGCGAACTCGTCGCGAACGCCGTACGGCATGGTCGGGTCCCGGGACGTACTTTCGGCCTCCGGCTCGCCCTCGACGCGCCCGCGGGCCTGGTGCGTGTCGAGGTCTCGGACGCGGCCTCCGAGAAGCGACTGCCCGCGGCCCCGCCCCTGTCGGGGCCCGACGGCGAGTCCGGCCGAGGGCTGCTCCTGGTGGATGTCCTGGCCGTGCGCTGGGGGTCGGCACCTCGTCGCCCCTTGGGCAAGACGGTGTGGGCGGAGGTGGAACTTGCGGCGTCAACTTCTGTGTGACCCCGGCGGTACGACGTGAGCCCGACCGTGGACACGCGGCCGTGCTGGCCGGTGCCCTGGCCGGGCTCTCTCACGCGTGGGACGGGAGGACTACTCCTCGTCGTCGCCCTCGTCCTCGGGCTTGTCCGCTTCGTTGACCTCCTGCTCGAGGCCGAGCTGCTCGACCAGCCACTTGTCGAACTCGATCGCGGCCCGCACCCAGCTGACCGTGGAGGAGACGAAGTGGTTGAGGTCGACGCCGGTGCCGATCAGCATCTGCGCCTCACCGATGAGGCGGACGGTGCCGTCGTCGTGGGTGTGGCTGTACACCTTGGGCCACAGGGTCCGCCGGTTCCAGTCGTCGATGGACTCCAGCAGCTGCGGCTTCTCGTCGATCTTGTGGGGGCGGTCGTAGAAGGTCCGCACCGAGAAGACGGCCTGCTCGGCCTCTCCGCGGAACATGAAGTACGTACGGAACTGCTCCCACGGCGCCGCGAGGTCTCCCTCGTCGTCGACGACGTACTTGAGCTCCATCTGGTCGAGGAGCTGCTTCACGAGGTCCTGATCCGGGACGACGGGGCCCGCCGGTCCTTGGGGCTGCGGGTCGGGCTGGCCCCCGAAGTTCGGAATCGAGGACGGGTCGATGGTCACCGTGATTTTCCCTTCGTACGGATCCCGCCATCCTCCCTCATCCGGGGAGGGGGGTGGCAAGCCCCGACGGGGCCTGTCAGCCCTCGGCTGACATGATCCGGCCTGTCCCAAGTAACCAGGGCACGGAGCGGGAAACGACGCGTCACGTTTTATTCAGGTGCATGCAAAATCGACACCCGACCCGGCCGCCGGACACGGCGGCCGGGTCGGGGCCGGGCGGGGGCCGGTTACAGCGTCTTGCCGGTGGCCGGGCCCACGATCAGGCCGTCTGCGAACCTGTCCACGCGGACCGTGTCGCCGTCCTTGATCTCCCCGGAGAGGATCTCCTTGGCGAGGCGGTCGCCGATGGCGGTCTGGACGAGGCGGCGCAGCGGACGGGCGCCGTACGCCGGGTCGTTGCCCTCGTCGGCGAGCCAGGCCAGGGCCTCGTCGGTGATCTCCAGGGTGAGCCGCCGCTCGGCGAGCCGCTTGGCCAGCCGGTCGATCTGGAGGCGGGCGATACGGGCCAGCTCCTCCTTGCTGAGCGCGGAGAAGACCACCAGGTCGTCCAGCCGGTTGAGGAACTCCGGCTTGAAAGAGGTCCGTACCGTCTCCAGCACCTGCTCCTTCTTCTCCTCCTCGCCGAGCACCGGGTCGACCAGGTACTGGCTGCCGAGGTTGGAGGTGAGGACCAGGATGGTGTTGCGGAAGTCGACCGTGCGTCCCTGACCGTCCGTCAGGCGGCCGTCGTCCAGCACCTGGAGGAGGATGTCGAAGACCTCGGGGTGGGCCTTCTCGACCTCGTCGAGCAGGATCACGCTGTACGGGCGGCGGCGCACCGCCTCCGTCAGCTGGCCGCCCTCCTCGTAGCCGACGTAGCCGGGAGGCGCGCCGACCAGCCGGGCCACGCTGTGCTTCTCGCTGTACTCGGACATGTCGATGCGGACCATGGCCCGCTCGTCGTCGAAGAGGAACTCGGCGAGCGCCTTGGCCAGTTCGGTCTTGCCGACGCCGGTCGGGCCGAGGAAGAGGAAGGACCCGGTGGGCCGGTCGGGGTCGGCGATCCCGGCGCGGCTGCGGCGCACGGCGTCGGACACGGCCCGTACGGCCTCGGACTGCCCGATGAGCCGCTTGCCGATCTCGTCCTCCATGCGCAGCAGCTTCTGCGTCTCGCCCTCCAGGAGCCGCCCGGCGGGGATGCCGGTCCAGGAGGCCACGACGTCGGCGATGTCGTCGGAGCCGACCTCGTCCTTGACCATCGTGTCCTGGGCGGCCTCCTCCTCGGCCTCGGAGGCGGCCTCCAGCTCCTTCTCCAGGCCGGGGATCTCGCCGTACAGCAGCTTGGAGGCGGAGTCGAAGTCGCCGTCGCGCTGGGCGCGTTCGGCCTGTCCGCGCAGGTCGTCGAGGCGTTCCTTGAGCTCGCCGACCCGGTTGAGGGACTGCTTCTCCTTCTCCCAGCGGGCGGTGAGGCCCCGCAGCTCCTCCTCCTTGTCGGCGAGGTCGCGGCGCAGCTTCTCCAGGCGTTCCCGGGAGGCCGGGTCGGTCTCCTTGTCGAGGGCCAGCTCCTCCATGCGCAGACGGTCGACGGAGCGCTGGAGTTCGTCGATCTCGACCGGGGACGAGTCGATCTCCATGCGCAGGCGCGAGGCGGCCTCGTCGACGAGGTCGATGGCCTTGTCCGGCAGGAAGCGTGAGGTGATGTAGCGGTCGGAGAGCGTGGCCGCGGCGACCAGCGCGCTGTCCGCGATCTGCACCTTGTGGTGGGCCTCGTACCGGCCCTTGAGGCCGCGCAGGATCGCGATGGTGTCCTCGACGGTCGGCTCGGCGACCAGCACCTGCTGGAAGCGCCGCTCCAGCGCCGGGTCCTTCTCGATCCGCTCCCGGTACTCGTCCAGGGTGGTCGCGCCGACCATGCGCAGCTCACCGCGGGCGAGCATGGGCTTGAGCATGTTGCCGGCGTCCATGGCGGAGTCTCCGCCGGCGCCCGCGCCCACGACCGTGTGCAGCTCGTCGATGAAGGTGATGATCTGGCCGTCGGAGTCCTTGATCTCGGCCAGGACGGTCTTGAGCCGCTCCTCGAACTCGCCGCGGTACTTGGCGCCCGCGACCATCGCGCCCAGGTCGAGCGCGACCAGCCGCTTGTCCTTGAGGGACTCGGGCACGTCGCCCTTGACGATCCGCTGGGCGAGGCCCTCGACGACGGCGGTCTTGCCGACGCCGGGCTCGCCGATGAGCACGGGGTTGTTCTTGGTGCGGCGGGACAGCACCTGCACGACCCGGCGGATCTCCTGGTCCCGCCCGATGACCGGGTCGAGCTTGCCGTCGCGCGCGGCGGCGGTGAAGTCGGTGCCGAACTTCTCCAGGGCCTTGTACTGGCCCTCCGGGTCCGCGGTGGTCACGCGGCGCCCTCCCCTCGCCTTCTGGAAGGCCTCCTGGAGCCTCTTCGCGGTCGCGCCCTGCCGCTGGAGCACCTCGCCGGCCGCGCCGCCCTTAGCGGCGATGCCGATGAGCAGGTGCTCGGTGGAAAGGTACTCGTCGCCGAGGTCCTTGGCGCGTTCGCTCGCGTCCGCGATGACGGCGAGCAGCTCACGGTTGGGCTGCGGGGGCGCGACGGTGGACCCGGTCACGCTGGGCAGCCCGGCCAGGACCCGCTCGGTGCCGGAGCGCACGGCCGCCTGGTCGGCGTCGACGGCGGCGAGCAGATCGGTGATGTTCTCGTTCTCCTGCCCCTGGAGCAGAGCCAGCAGCAGATGGGCGGGCGTGAGGTCCGGGTGCCCCTCGGTCACGGCTCGGTTGCCGGCCGCGTTGATCGCTTCCCGGCTCCTGTTGGTCAGCTCGGCGTCCACGTGTCCGTTCTCCTCCTCGGCTTCGGCTCGTCGGCCGTGTCTCCGACTCCTGCGTCTCCCACTGCTGACTTAACCAACGTACACAAAGTTGAGTCTATTCCACTCAAGGTTTCCCGCGTTTTCGCTCACGGTGGAGCCGGAGGCCGTTCCGGGCTAGCTTCCGGTCCATGAGTACGTACTCCGTGGATCCGAGTGCCCCCGACGAGCCGTATCTCCGCTTCTGGCGTGAGCGGCATCTGTGCACACTGACCACCCTGCGCCCGGACGGCAGCCCGCACGTCGTGCCCGTCGGTGTGACATACGAGCCCGGGGCGGGGCTCGCTCGGGTGATCACGAACAAGGCGAGCGCGAAGGCGGCCCACGTCCTGGCCGCCGGGCCGGAGGGGGCCCGGGTCGCCGTGTGCCAGGTGGACGGGCGGCGGTGGGCGACGCTGGAGGGGCGCGCGTACGTCCGCGGCGAACCGGAGCGGGTCGCGGAGGCGGAGCGGCGCTACGCCGAGCGCTATGAGCGGACCCCGTCCCCCAACCCGTCACGCGTGGTGATCGAGATCCGGGTGGAGCGGGCCCTCGGGCGGGGTTGAGCGTGTTTCGGCCACCATGCCGTCCTGGCCGAATCCACCCATACGGAGAAATGTCCCCGCAAACTACAGCGGCGTCACCGTGTTCAGGTCACGGTGACGCCGCTGCGGGGGGAAGCACCTGAGCGATCTTTTACGACGGGGGAATCGCGTCAGGCACTGCGGGGGGTGGCCGAGATGGTCCTCACATCCGAGACCTCCGGATCTGCCAGCCGGTGGTCTCGTCGGTCCAGGTTCACAAAGATCATTCCGTATCGGATGGCACATCGCACGGGCTGTGGCGCCCCTCGGGGCTTCCGCAGACACCGGTACGCCCGTACGTCCTCGTCCTCGTCCCGCGTGACGACGACCGGCTCTCCGAAGACGGTCACCATCAGCGAGTCGCCGCTGTGGGGGATGGCGGTGACCAGGTCGATGAAGTGCCAGCCGGAGCGATAGGCGGTGGCCATCTCGCGGCGGAAGGAACGGTCGTCGGGCGGAGTCGTCACGTCAGCTCCCGGCTCCGCCTGCCGTGTCGGCGTTCACGGCGACCGAAGGCCACTCGGTGACCGCCTGGGTGTCGCCCTTCGCGCCGGAGACTCCGCTCACCACCCCCAAGGCAACGAGGGCTGCGAACGCGGCGGCGACCGCCGAGCGAAGCAGTCTGTTACGCATAGTCGGCTTCATCCTCACTTGAAGGTCCCCTTTTCCCCCGTCAGGTACGACGATGGCTCATTCGGGCACGTGGTGGCCACACAATCGGTGCATCATGTTCCTGCATGTTCAGGACCCTGGGGGGTGGAGATTTGGCAACGAATCGGGCGAAAGGGACACATCCTCATGCGTTGACCGAACTATGTGAGGAAGGCAACCGTCTTTACGTCACCGCCCTGCGCTCGGGACGCGTCGCCCGCGCGGACGCGGAGGCCGCTCCCTGCCTGATGGAGTTCGCCCTGCTCCACCCGGATCCTGACGATCCCTCCTGGTTCCGTCCGGTCCCGCCGGCCATCGCCCTGGCCCGGCGACTCAACCCGATCGAACGCGAGATCACCGAACGCAGGCAGTTGTCGGTCGAACTCGCCCAGGTCTTCGAGCCGTTCATGGCGATCGGCGTGGAGGTGAGCACGGCCGGCGACTCCATCACCGTCCTGGAGGGCGGCGAACGGATCAACGCGGCGCTCAACCTCGCCACGTCACAGTCGCAGTCCGAGATCCTCACCGTACAGCCGTCGGACCGTATCTCGGAGCACAGTCTGCTGCGCGGTCTCGAGCGGGACCGGCAGCTGATCGAACGTGGTGTGAAGGTCCGCAGCCTCTATCAGCACACCGCGCGCTACAACCCGGAGAAGCTCGCCTACGCCGCCCAGCTCTCGGACGGCAAGTTCGAGTACCGCACCATCGACGAACTGGTCGAGCGCCTGATCATCGTCGACGAGACCATCGCCTTCATCCCGGCCCGCGACGACCAGAAGATCGCGCTGGAGCTGCGTCACCCCGGCCTGGTCCGCTATCTCATGAAGGTCTTCGAGTACCTGTGGGACCGGGCCGTCCCGATGAGCGCCGGCGGCCCGTACTCGACCGACTCCGACGGCATCACCGAGATCCAGCACTCCATCGCCAAGCTCCTGGTGGAGGGCCATGTCGACGAGGCCATCGCACGCCGCCTGGGCATGAACGTACGCACCTGCCGCGCCCACATCGCCAAGCTGGCCCAGGCCCTGGGCAGCGGCAGCCGCGCCCAACTCGGCTACCGCATCGCCCAGTCGGGCATCCTGGACAAAACCAGCGCACTCCCGGACCCGGCCGAACGCCGCTGAGACAGCGCTTCGCCGGGACGGCCGCCGGGGAGCCGGCGGGCTGCGGCTGCCGGTGAGCCGCGGCGGCCCGCACGGCCGCCGAGGACCCGGTCGGCGGCGTCGGCCGTATGCCCGGCGTGCGGTGCGGTCGGCAGGTGAGTCGGGGCGCGACGCGCGGAGTCGGCGGCGAAACCGTCGCCGGGGCGATGCCGGTGAACCGGTGCGGCCGGCGGCGGCGTTGACCCGAGCCGGTGGGCGACGCGCGGAGTCGGCGGTGGGGCCGTCGTCCTGACGGCGCCGTCGGCCGCCGGGGCGGCTATCGCACCGTCGGGGACTGCCGGCCGGGGAGGCCCAGCACGGCCGGTGCCGCCGTGCGTGGCGGGCCGTCCAGGCCCACCTGGGCGATGCGCACGCCCAGTTGGGTGCGGCTGGCCGCCCCCAGGGTCTCCGACAGCCGGGCGATGTGGGCCCGGCAGGTGCGGACGCTGATGCCGAGCCGCTCGGCGATCACCGCGTCCTGGTGGCCCTCCGCGAGCAGCGCCGCGATGGACTGTTCGCGGTGGGAGATGCCCTCGATGCCGGTGTCGGGCAGCGGCGCCGTCAGCGGGATCGCCAGCCGCCACAACCTTTCGAAAACCGTCACCAGATATTCGACCAGCGCGGGGTGACGCAGCTCCAGCGCCATCGTGCGGTCGGCGTTGGCGGGGATGAAGGCCACCGTGCGGTCGAAGAGGATCAGCCGGTCGATGACCTCGTCCAGCGTGCGGGCCTCGACCGCGTCGCCCATCAGCTCCAGATAGTTCAGCAGCCCCTGCCCGTGCCGGGCCACGTGCGTGTACAGGTCGCGCATGCGCACACCCCGGCCGCGCAGCGCCAGCGCCCGGTGCAGACCCTCCGTGAGCTCCGCCTCCCGCCGGATGCCGCCGGGCTGCACGGTCAGCACCTCGGTGGTGCACGCCTCCGTCGCCTCGTCCATCGCCGCCTGGATCCGTGACAGCCCGTCCAGGACGCGAATGGCGGTGCCCTCCGCCGAGGCCGCCGCGGAGGCCTGCAACTGCCGTCCCAGGCCCGCGTAGCGCTCGAAGGCGGTCACCGCCGAGCCCATCCGCCGCTGGCTCTCCCTGACCTCGTCGTACACCCCGCGCAGCAGCCGGGTCATGACCTCCTGCGGAGAGGTCGGCACCAGCCAGTCCATGTCGTCGGGGTCAGGGTGCAGCAGCGCCAGGTCCAGCAGGCAGGGCACCGCCTCGGCGTCCGTGCGCGCCACACGGCCGCGCCGTACGGCCCGGGAATACACGCGATCCCCGGCCTCGCACAGTCGGTCGGCACCGTGGGGATGCTCCTCCGTCCCGTGCCCGGCCATCGCCCATTCCACCCCCGGTTTGCTGCCACATCCGCAGCGCAACTATGCGCGGCCCCGACCGGGTCCGCAACACGGCTCTCCGGGCCACGGTCGTCGTAAACCACCGGAATGACCCGCTATCCTCCGCCCTCCGCCCGTCGCACCGCAACAAGCTGACGGGGGTGGAATCGAACGCCACGGCCACGCACCGGGGCCGGCACACCCGCGGACCGAACACGGCGAGGCGCCCACCCTCGCGGGTGAACGCCTCGCACCGCGTCACATTGACCGGCAGGTCGACCGGGAATCGACCGGGAGATCGACCGGAAGGTGGCCTACTTCAGACCGATGGACGCGCAGGCCGCCTTGTACTTGGCCGTGCAGATGTCGTCCACCTTGTAGATGCCGTCCGCGATGACGGTGCTCTTGATGGTCTTGCGCGTCAGGGCGTTCACCGTGACCAGCTGGGCCGGGATGTCCTTGTTGGTGGGGCTGTCCACCTTGTCGCGGGTGAGGGCGTCGAACTGGATGTCGTGGCCCTGGATCCTGGCGACGGCCATCTGGGCTGCGGCCTCGGCCTCGTCCGGGTAGGGCTTGTAGACGCTCATGTACTGCTCGCCGGAGACGACCCGCTGCACCGCCGTCAGCTCCGCGTCCTGACCGGTGAGGGGGGGCACGGTGGTGACGCCCGCGTTCTTGAACGCATCGACGATGCCGCCCGCCATGGCGTCGTTCGCGGAGTAGACGGCGGCGATGTTGTTCTTGCCGATCGAGTTGATCGCCTTGGTCATCTCGGACTGGGCGAGCTTCGGGTCCCACTTGTCGGTGTCGTAGGTCGCGGCGATGGTCACCTTGCCGTTGAGCTCGGAGAGCGCGCCCTGCTTGAACTGCTTGGCGTTCGGGTCGGTCGGCGAGCCGTTGATCATGACGACCTTGTCGGAGGTGTCCGCGTTCGAGCCCAGCGCCTCCAGCAGCGTACGGGCCTGCACCTCGCCGACGAGCTCGTTGTCGAAGGAGACGTACGCGTCGATCGGGCCCTCGGACAGCCGGTCGTAGGCGATGACCGGGATGCCCGCGTCCTTGGCCTTCTTCACGGTGGGCGCGATGAGGTGCGAGTCGACGGCGTCGAGGATGATGACGTCGACCTTGTCGTCGATCATCTTCTCCATCTGGGTGGACTGGAGCTTCGCGTCGGAACCCGCGTTCTCGTACTCGGTCTTGCCCTGCTTCTCGGTGAGCTCGGCGACCTTGTTCTTGATGATGGGGTAGTCGAAGTCCGCGTACCGCGTGTTCGTCTTCTCCGGCATCAGCACGCCCACGGTGACGTCGTTGCCCTTCGTCGGGCTTGCGTCGCTCGAGTCCCCCGTCGCGTTCAGCACGCCGCAGCCGGCGAGCGAGAGGGTCATCGTGGTGGCGGCCACGGATATGGCGATACGACGCATTCGAGGGCTCACTTCAGGTGCGTTCGGGACGTGGTGGCTCCTATGCCACCCAGATGTCTGAAAAGCCAACGCGGAGGCCACCACCGGCGTCAAGCGGAATCACTTAACGAGTGCGCAACACCACGCTCCGCTGCTCCTGTGAAGGCTGAGCGGAATCGCCTCCAAACGCCCTTTACGGACCCTCCACTCAACGGGAGTTCATGTGCGGGCAAAGATCAGTGCAACCGACTCCACTCCTCCCGGGTCACGCTCGTCGACGACCCGGACGGCGACCGAGGCGTCGTACCGACCGAGCAGAGGATCGAACGAACTCGGCCAGCGTCCCGCTGACGGCCCGTCGGCGGCCCGTCCAAGGCCCGGAGGCAGACCGCCCACCACCCCGAGGCAAATTATCCGCGGCCCGGCGGCAGCCCGAGGCGGCGGTTCCCGCACGGGAAAGGGCCCGGAGGTCTTGCCTCCGGGCCCTCTGCCGCACATGGCGGGTCAGTCGCTCTGCTGCTGCCGCTTCGGCCGCCACACCACCAGGGCGCTGGTCTGCTGGACCTCCTGGTAGGGAACGAGGTCCCGCCGGTAGGAGGCGTGCACGGCGGCCTCGCGCTGGCGCATCGTGGCCGCGGCGCCGTCCAGGGCCGCCTGCAGTTCCGCGACGCGGGACTGGAGGGCGGCGACCTGGTTCTCCAGTTCGATGATGCGCTTGATGCCGGCCAGGTTGATGCCCTCGTCCTGCGACAGCTGCTGGACGGTGCGCAGCAGTTCGATGTCGCGAGCCGAGTAGCGGCGGCCCCGCCCGGGAGTGCGGTCGGGCGAGACCAGGCCCAGGCGGTCGTACTGGCGCAGCGTCTGCGGGTGCAGGCCGGAGAGCTGGGCCGCCACCGAGATGACGTAGACCGGGGTTTCCTCGGTCAGTTCATACGGGTTCCGTCGACGGCCGTCCATCCCACTCATGCTCCCTTCGCAGCCTCGAACAGCTCCGCCCGCGGGTCCTCGCCCGCGGTCGCCTCGCGATACGCCTCGAGCGCGTCACGAGCCTTCCCCGTCACGTCCTTGGGAACACTCACCTCGACGGTGACCAACAGGTCGCCGCGGGTGCCGTCCTTGCGGACCGCGCCCTTGCCCCGCGCCCGCATGGTGCGGCCGTTGGGCGTGCCCGGGGGCAGCTTCAGCGTGACGGCGGGGCCGCCGAGGGTCGGGACCCGGACCTCGCCGCCTAGGGCCGCCTCGGCGAACGTCACCGGGACGGTCACCGTGAGGTTGTCGCCCCTGCGGCCGAACACCGGGTGCTCGCCGACGTGCACGACCACGTACAGGTCGCCCGCCGGTCCGCCCCGCTCGCCGGGGGCGCCCTTGCCGCGCAGCCGGATGCGCTGCCCGTCGGTCACGCCGGCCGGGATGCGGACCTGCATGGTGCGGGACGACTTGGCCCGGCCGCTGCCCTTGCACTCCAGACAGGGGTGCTCGGCCATCAGGCCGCGGCCCTTGCAGTCGGGGCAGGGGTCGGTGAGGGAGAACCCTCCCCCGGAGCCCCGGGCCACCTGGCCGGTGCCGACACAGGTCGGGCACACGCGTGGCGTGCCGTTCTTGTCGCCGGTGCCCGAACAGGCCTTGCACGGTGACTGCGAGGACATCCTGAGCGGGACCGTGGCCCCCTCGATGGCCTCCGTGAAGCTCAGCGTGACCTCGGACTCGATGTCCTGGCCGCGCCGGGGCTGGGTGCGGGTGGTGCCCGCGCCGCCGCCCCGGTTGAACAGGCCCCCGAAGACGTCACCGATTCCGCCGCCGAAGCCGCCGCCCCCGCCCTGGGCGCCGCCGGCGCCGCCGCCTCCGAAGAGGTCGCCCAGGTCGAAGTTGAACGATCCGCCACCCGCGCCCGGCCCCGGGCGGAAACCGCCGTTGCCGAAGAGGGTGCGCGCCTCGTCGTACTCCTTGCGCTTCTTGGGGTCACCGAGGACGTCGTTCGCCTCGGAGATCTCCTTGAAGCGTTCCTCGGCCTTGGCGTTGCCCTTGTTGGCGTCCGGGTGGAACTCGCGGGCGAGCTTCCGGTACGCCTTCTTGATCTCGGCCTCGGTGGCGTCCTTGGGGACGCCGAGGACCTTGTAGTAGTCCTTCTCGATGAAGTCCTTGGTGCTCATCCCCGACGCCCCTCCTTCCCCTCAGTGTCTACGACGTCAGCCCTCCTCAGGGCCGTTGTCCTTGTCGTCACCGGCCGCCGGGGCCTCGTCGGCCCCCTCGGCCTTGACCGTCTGCGCGCCGGGCTGCGGTTCGGCCACGGCCACCCGCGCGGGGCGGATGGTGCGCTCGCCGATGCGATACCCGGGCTGCAGAATCGCCACGCACGTCGTCTCGGTGACGTCCGGCGCGTAGCTGTGCATCAGGGCCTCGTGGATCGTCGGGTCGAAGGGCTCGCCCTCCTTGCCGAACTGCTGGAGGCCCATCTTGGCGGCGACGGTCTCCAGCGACTCGGCAACCGACTTGAAGCCGCCGACGAGTTCGCCGTGTTCCCGTGCGCGGCCGATGTCGTCCAGCACGGGCAGGAGCTCGGTCAGGAGGTTCGCGACGGCGATCTCCTTGACCGTGATCCGGTCGCGCTCCACGCGGCGGCGGTAGTTCTGGTACTCGGCCTGGAGTCGCTGGAGGTCCGCGGTGCGCTCGCCGAGCGCGGTGCGCACCTGGTCCAGCTGGGCCACCAGGCCCGCTGTCTGGTTCGCGTCCCCGGCCGGGGCCGCCTGCTCCTCGGAGGAGGAGGCGGCCTTCGGCTCGGCGTCGTCAGGGGTGGCGCCGGAGGGGACGTCGGGCTTCTCCTCGAAGCCCGGGGTCTCCTCCGTCACGCGGCACCGTCCTTGCGCTCGTCGTCCACGATCTCCGCGTCGACGACGTCGTCGTCGGCCTTGGCCTCACCGGCACCGGCGGACTCAGCCCCGGCGGCCTGCGCGGCCTGGGCGTCGGCGTACATGGCCTGGCCGAGCTTCTGGGAGACGGCCGCGACCTTCTCCGTGGCGGTGCGGATCTCGGCGGTGTCCTCGCCCTTGAGGGCTTCCTTCAGCTCGCCGATCGCGCCCTCGACCTCGGTCTTGATCTCGCCCGGGACCTTGTCCTCGTTGTCCTTGAGGAACTTCTCGGTCTGGTAGACGAGCTGCTCGCCCTGGTTGCGGGACTCGGCGGCCTCGCGGCGCTTGTGGTCCTCCTCCGCGTAGCGCTCGGCCTCCTCGCGCATGCGGTCGACCTCGTCCTTCGGGAGCGAGGAGCCGCCGGTGACGGTCATCTTCTGCTCCTTGCCGGTGCCGAGGTCCTTCGCCGTGACGTGCATGATGCCGTTGGCGTCGATGTCGAAGGACACCTCGATCTGCGGGACGCCACGCGGCGCCGGCGGCAGACCGGTCAGCTCGAACATGCCGAGCTTCTTGTTGTAGGCCGCGATCTCGCGCTCGCCCTGGTAGACCTGGATCTGCACGGACGGCTGGTTGTCCTCGGCCGTCGTGAAGATCTCCGACCGCTTGGTCGGGATGGTCGTGTTGCGCTCGATGAGCTTGGTCATGATGCCGCCCTTGGTCTCGATACCGAGGGACAGCGGGGTCACGTCGAGGAGCAGGACGTCCTTGACCTCGCCCTTGAGGACACCGGCCTGGAGCGAGGCGCCGATGGCGACGACCTCGTCCGGGTTCACGCCCTTGTTGGCCTCCTTGCCGCCGGTGAGCTCCTTGACGAGCTCGGCCACGGCGGGCATACGGGTGGAGCCACCGACGAGGACGACGTGGTCGATCTCGCCGAGGGCGATGCCGGCGTCCTTGATGACGTTGTGGAACGGCGTCTTGCAGCGCTCCAGCAGGTCGGCCGTCAGCTGCTGGAACTGAGCGCGGGTGAGCTTCTCGTCCAGGTGCAGCGGGCCCTCGGCGGACGCGGTGATGTAGGGCAGGTTGATCGAGGTCTCGCTGGACGAGGACAGCTCGATCTTCGCCTTCTCGGCGGCCTCACGCAGACGCTGGAGGGCCATCTTGTCCTTGGCCAGGTCCACGCCGTGACCGGACTTGAACTGCTGCACCAGGTAGTCGACGACGCGCTGGTCCCAGTCGTCACCACCGAGGTGGTTGTCACCGTTGGTGGCCTTCACCTCGACGACGCCGTCGCCGATCTCCAGCAGGGACACGTCGAAGGTGCCGCCACCGAGGTCGAAGACGAGGATCGTCTGGTCGTCCTTGTCGAGGCCGTAGGCGAGCGCGGCCGCGGTCGGCTCGTTGACGATGCGCAGGACGTTCAGGCCGGCGATCTCGCCGGCCTCCTTGGTCGCCTGGCGCTCGGAGTCGTTGAAGTACGCCGGGACGGTGATGACCGCGTCGGTCACCTTCTCGCCCAGGTAGGACTCGGCGTCCCGCTTCAGCTTCTGGAGGATGAAGGCGGAGATCTGCTGCGGGTTGAAGGGCTTCCCGTCGAGCTCCATCTTCCAGTCGGTGCCCATGTGGCGCTTGACGGACCGGATGGTCCGGTCCACGTTGGTGACCGCCTGGCGCTTGGCGACCTCGCCGACGAGCACCTCGCCGTTCTTGGCGAAGGCGACGACGGACGGCGTGGTCCTGGCGCCCTCGGCGTTGGTGATGACGGTGGGCTCGCCGCCTTCCAGAACGCTGACGACGGAGTTAGTCGTGCCCAGGTCGATGCCGACCGCACGTGCCATGGTGAATTCCTCCAGATGACTTGAGTGGAACAGGCTCAAGTGTGCATGAGGGGGCCCGCTGGGTCAACAGACCTGAGTCGAGTGGACTCAAGTCTTATCCGTTCCTTACACGCAATGCGCCGCTGACCTGCGTGGATGCCCGTGCGGATGGGTGCATGGACGTCTGTGCGGACACCCTCATTCCAGTCTGGGTGGACGTCCGCACGCCGGTCTGCCCGGTCTGCGTGGACGTCCGCACACCTGTCTGCGTGGTCGTCCGCATGCCGGTCTCCGTCACCGTCCGGCGGCGTCCGTGGACGGGTACGCGCAGCAGCCCGAGCACGACCACGGACGCCCCGCCGACCACCCACAGCACGGCCGGCTCCCCCGCCCAGCCGCTGTGCACGAGTACCCCGACGACGACCGCCGCGAAGGCCCCCACGCCCAGCAGCACGGTGGCCCCGGGCGGGGTGAGCCCGAGCCGCCGCAGCCGGTGGGCGAGATGGTCGGGCCCGCCCCGCAGCAGCGACCGCCGGGCCATGAGCCGGGAGAGGACCACGAGGACCACGTCCGCGGTGGCGACCGCGGTCAGCGGGAACAGCACCCGCACGCTGGACCCGAGCGGGTACCCCGCCCGGGCGAACACCGCGGCGGATGCGAGGAGGAACCCGGTGAACAGCGACCCGCAGGCGCCGAGTCCGATCCGCGCGGGCGGCCAGTTGTGCATGAGGAACCCGGTGAGGGCGGCGGCGAGCACGCTCAGCAGCACCGCCAGCCCGTCCATCACCTCGGCCGCCGCGCACGCCCCCGCCCCGAAGGCCGTGACCACCCCGACCGTTCCCGCGAGCCCGTCGGCGTGGTCCAGCGCCCGGAAGGCGAGCGTGACGAAGACGATCCAGGCCACCGCCAGCAGCCCGGCGAGCACCCCGGTCTCCTCGTACGGCACGACACAGGCCGCCGCCACCGCCGCACCGGCGACCAGTACCCGTGCCCGCAGCCGCCACACATCCGCCACCAGCCCGAGCGCGGCCACCCCGGCCCCGGCGACCAGCAGGTCCCCCACCCCTTCCCCCAGCGGCGCGACCCGCGTCCACTGCCCCATCCCGGCGACGAGGCAGGTGACCGCCACCACGGCCAGTCCCCCGAACAGCGGCACGGGCCGCTGCCGCCGCCGGTCGACGATCCCGGCCCGCAGGACCGGCCCCCTCAGCAGCGCCGCGAACACGGCGGTCAGGAGGAGGGCGGCGGTGGCGGCGAGGATCCCGTAGAGCACGGCAATAAATTAGGCGCGAAAGTAGCAATTCTGGATGAATAACACGATCTGATTGCAGGGCGGATGGCCGATTCCGCCGCAGGAAGGATTCACCGACCGCCCCTTGTGGGAATCTGGACCACCTGAGGTCGCTCCTCGACGACGACGCGTCCCCGCCGAGCGACGTCGGCCAGGCACGCAGCCGGACGCCGGCGCTCTGTCTCGCCGTGCCCAGGGAGGCCGGGCCGCCGGCCCGGCGGCCTCACACCGCTGCTCCGGCTCGTGCTCAGCTGCCTCGCCGAGTCGCGGCACTGCCGTCCGCGGCGGCCGACCAGCCCTGGGGGCCGCCGCCGCGATCGCACGCAGGGAGCGCGAGAACGCCCTCTCGCACCCGGTCCGATCCTGGCCCCCCTCTCCCCCGCCCCTAACCTCCACTCAGGCACGCCTCAGCGACCCAGATCACCCCGCGCCCGGCTGCATCCGGACGGAAGATGGGGGTAGTCTCAGACGGACTGCATAAGTTACCGCTTAGTAATGTCGCTCAGTAAATTCGAGGCCGCCTCAGGAGCCCCAATGCAACTCGCCGCGATCATCGTGTCGCTGGTCCTGATCGTGGTCGGCGTGGCACTGTTCGGCCGCGCCCTCCTCCAGATCTACAACTTCATGCGGCTGGGTCAGCCGGTACCGGCCGGCACGCGGACCAACGATCCCACACAGCGCACCGTCACCGTGGTCAAGGAGTTCCTCGGCCACACCCGGATGAACCGCTGGGGCATCGTCGGCGTGGCGCACTGGTTCGTTGCGGTGGGCTTCTTCACCCTGCTGCTGACGATCGTCAACGCGATCGGCCAGCTGTTCCAGGCCGACTGGATCCTGCCGGTCCTCGGCGACTGGGCGCCGTACAACATGTACGTCGAGTTCATCGGCACCATGACGGTGGTCGGCATCCTCGTCCTGATCGCCATCCGCCAGCTGAACCACCCGCGCAACCCGGGCCGCAAGTCCCGCTTCGCCGGCTCCAACTTCGGCCAGGCGTACTTCGTCGAGGCCGTCATCCTCATCGTCGGCGTCTGCATCTTCATGCTGCACGCCCTCGAAGGCGCCCAGCACCACGTGGACGGCTACGAGGCGTCGTTCTTCATCTCGTACCCGGTGGTGCACTGGCTCGCGGGCATGGACGTCTCCACGCTCCAGAACCTCACCTACTTCTTCGCCGGCCTGAAGATCGCGACCTCGTTCATCTGGATGATCACGGTCGCCCTGAAGACCGACATGGGTGTGGCCTGGCACCGCTTCCTCGCCTTCCCGAACATCTGGTTCAAGCGCAACGCGACCGGCGAGACCTCCCTGGGTGCCCTGCTCCCGATGACGAGCGGCGGCAAGCCGATCAACTTCGAGGACCCGGGCGACGACGACGTCTTCGGCGTCTCCCAGGTCGAGCAGTTCTCCTGGAAGGGCCTGCTGGACTTCTCCACCTGCACCGAGTGCGGCCGCTGCCAGTCGCAGTGCCCCGCGTGGAACACCGGCAAGCCGCTCTCCCCCAAGCTGCTGATCATGTCCCTGAGGGACCACGCCCACGCCAAGGCGCCGTACCTGCTCGCGGGCGGCGGCAAGACCATGGAGGGTGAGGAGAAGGCGTCCGAGGAGCAGCTGAAGGACGTCCCCGCCGCCGCCCTGGCGGAGGCCGAGCGCCCGCTGATCGGCACCGTCGAGGAGAACGGCGTCATCGACCCGGACGTCCTGTGGTCCTGCACCACCTGCGGCGCCTGCGTCGAGCAGTGCCCGGTGGACATCGAGCACGTCGACCACATCGTCGACATGCGCCGCTACCAGGTCATGATCGAGAGCGCCTTCCCCTCCGAGGCGGGCACGATGCTCAAGAACCTGGAGAAGAAGGGCAACCCCTGGGGCCTGGCCAAGAAGCAGCGCCTGGAGTGGACCAAGGAGGTCGACTTCGAGGTCCCGGTCGTCGGCAAGGACATCGAGGACCTGTCCGAGGTCGAGTACCTGTACTGGGTCGGCTGCGCCGGCGCCCTGGAGGACCGGGCCAAGAAGACCACGAAGGCCTTCGCCGAGCTGCTCCACATCGCGGGCGTCAAGTTCGCGATCATGGGCGGCGACGAGAAGTGCACCGGTGACTCCGCCCGCCGTCTCGGCAACGAGCCCCTCTTCCAGGAGCTCGGCATGGAGAACGTGATGGCCCTGAACACGGCGTTCGGCGAGGAGCTGGACGACGAGGGCAAGGTCACGGCGGAGTCCAGGAAGCCGAAGTCGGCGAAGAAGATCGTCGCCACCTGCCCGCACTGCCTCAACACCCTCGGCAACGAGTACCCGCAGCTCGGCGGCGACTACGAGGTCATCCACCACACCCAGCTGCTCCAGCACCTCGTCGACGAGGGCAAGCTGATCCCGGTCACCCCGGTCGAGGGCATCATCACCTACCACGACCCGTGCTACCTGGGCCGCCACAACAAGATCTACACGCCCCCGCGCGAGATCATCGGCAAGGTCCCGGGCCTGCGCAACGAGGAGATGCACCGCCACAAGGAACGCGGCTTCTGCTGCGGCGCCGGCGGCGCCCGGATGTGGATGGAGGAGCGGATCGGCAAGCGCATCAACAACGAGCGCGTCGACGAGGCCCTGTCCCTGAACCCGGACATCGTCTCCACGGCCTGCCCGTTCTGCCTCGTCATGCTGACCGACTCGGTCAACGGCAAGAAGAACGAAGGCAAGGCCAAGGAGTCCATCCAGGTCGTGGACGTCGCCCAGCTCCTCCTCGACTCCGTCAGGACGCCGGTCGACCCGGCGGGCGAGGCCGAGACGGAGAGCGAGCCGGAGCCGGAGCCGGTGAAGTAGGGCTCAGCGAGGTGACCGGCCCCGTCGCGGCGGTCACCTCCATACGGCCGATGCCCCCGTGCCCTCTGCTTGGGCCACGGGGGCATCGTCGTACGTCATGAGGTGGCCCTGGGCTCGGCCGGTGACCGGCCGACGATGTCCACCACTGCCCCGAGCCGCAGCCTCCCGTAGAGCCACTTCGCGTCCGAGGACCTCAGTCCGATCCAGCCGGTGGTGACGTCGCGGTTGCCAGGGGCCTTCTCGTCGTACGGCATCGCGGCGAGGTACGTCTCCTTGCCGTCGTCCGCCCGCAGGCGGATCACCAGTGGAAGCGTGTAGCGATAGCCGGATCCGGCCCGCATGCCGATTTCCTTCGGACTCACCAACCGCGTCCTGGTCTTGGCGATGACGGTCATCCGCCCGGTCGGGGTCGGTGCACCCGGGAGGCCGGACGAGACGGGCAGTTCGCGGCCCCCGACGGCGAGGAGCCGGGTCGAGAGGTCCACCCTCGCGTCGGGTGCCACCCGCGGGCTCGACGTGCCGGTCGGACGCGCGGCCGGCGGGGACGTCCGCCCGGCCTCCGGGCCACCCGGGCGCAGCACCAGGGTGAGCACCACGGCGACCGCGGCCACCGTCCCGGCGACGGCACCCGTACGACGGCGACGGCGGCGCAGCCCGGCCCGACGACGGATCTCCGCACCCGACGCGGACGGCGACGTCTCCCCGGCCTCGGCCAGCTGACGCAGCCCGGTGGTGAGGTCATCGGACACGGTCGTCCTCCCGCTCCCCGTCACCTTCGGCCAGTTCGCGCGCCAGCGCCGCCCGGCCACGGGACAGCCGGGCCTTCACCGTCCCCACGGGGGCACCGGTCTCGGAGGCTACCTGCTCGACACTCAGGTCGCACAGGTGGTGCAGGACCACCGCCATCCGCTGCGCCTCGGGCAGTCGCCGCAACGCCGCGACCAGATCGGCGAGATGGGCGGGCCCGGACTCGGGTCCCGGCGTGTACTCCGGCGGCGGAGTACGCCGCACCAGTTCCAGCCACCGCTTCGCCCGCCGCCAGCGGCTCACCGCGAGCCGCATGGCCACGGTCCGGATCCACGCCTCGGGGGCCCCGTCCCCCAGGAACTCCTGACGCCGGTCCCAGGCCCGTACGAACGCCTCCTGTACGACGTCCTGCGCCTCGCCGTGGTCTCCGGTGAGGGCGTAGAGCTGGCCGGTCAGCCGGGGGAACGCGGCGGCGTAGAAAGCGTCGAACTCTTCCTCGGTCATGCCCCCGCCATGAATTTCCCGATGTCCCGTGCAACCCGGCGGTCGGCGCCGTGCGTACAGGTCCCGTACGCCGCACATGGAAACACATCGCAGGGGGAACACCATGACCAGCAGAGCCAAGTCCCGTCGAACCGCCGCCGCTTGGGGAGCGGCAGCGGTCTGCGTCCTCGCCCTCGCGGGCTGCTCCCAGAAAGCGGCGGCCGAGGGTGCGGCCCGTACGGGCACGGAGGCGAAGGCCGGCGACCGACCGACCCCGACCGCCTCCCGCACCCACTCGGCTCCAAAGCCGCTTCCAGAGCTGGCCGGCGCACGCCTGAACATCGCCGAAGGCCAGACCGTGGGCGTCGGCATGCCGATATCCGTCACCTTCAGCCACCCGGTCCCGGTCGCGCGACGCGGCGTCGTGGAACGCCGGTTGAGGGTCAGCACCGATGTCGAGGGGTCCTGGAGCTGGGTCAGGGACCGCAATCTGCTGGACGGTCAGCGCGTCGACTTCCGGCCCCACACGTACTGGAAGCCGGGCACGAAGGTCACCGTCGGGGTCGGATCCTCCCTCACCCGGCACTTCACCGTGGGGCGCTCGCTCGTCGCCACCGTCGACGTGCGCACGCACGTGATGAAGGTCGTCGAGAACGGCTCGACCCGGACCGTCCCGATCACCGCCGGCGCACCGGGCATGGACACCTGGAACGGCACGATGGTCGTCTCCGACAAGGCGCCGAAGGTCTTCATGAACTCCAGGAGCGTCGGTTACGGCGACGCCTACGCCGGTTACTACTACTACGCCGTCCACCTGACCGCCTCGGGCACGTACCTCCACCAGAACCCGAAGGCGGACACGTACGCGGGCCGCCAGAACGTCACCCACGGCTGCGTCGGCCTCGCCGACGACGGTACGGCGAAGCGCTTCTACGACCAGGTCATTCCCGGTGACGTGGTGACGGTCGTCGGCTCCAAGGACACGGTCGCCCCCGGCAACGGCTACGGCGACTGGAACGTGGACTGGGACGACTGGCGGGCGGGCAGCGCGCTGAGGTGACGTATGAGGGCGGCGAGCCGGGGCCGGGATGCGTTGAGGACGGTTCCTGGGTCGTCGCTCTCGCGGAGGAGGACGGTGCCTTGGCGGGCGGCGAGTTCGACGCGGTCGTCGGAGTCGCCCCGCCCGAGATGCCCTGCCGGTGCGGCTGGTCGGGGTCGCGAGGTGTACGTGTGGTGCGAACTGACCGCGAAGCCTGCGGAGCAGGGCACCCCGTGGGGCAAACCCCCGTAGACACAGGCCAGTTGGCGGGATGTCGGTGACGGACGGGTCAGGCGAAGCTCGTCCGTATGACGAAGATCAAGCGAATCGCAGCCCTGCTCGCCGCCTCAACCGCCGTCCTGAGCCTCGCCGTACCCCTCGCCACGGCCTCCGCTGCGACGGCCGGCAGCGCCAGGCCGCCGCACCTCCACTGGACGAAGTGCGAGGGAACAGGTCTCGATCCACGGCAGCAGTGCACGACCATCGAGGTGCCGATGGACTACGCCGACCCGCACGGCGAGAAGATCACCCTCGCGTTCTCCCGCATCCCCGCCGAGAACCCGAGGACACGCCGCGGCGCCCTGTTCCTGATCCCCGGCGGACCGGGCGGCGGCAGCCTCGACCAGCCTTCGAGCAAGGGGCAGAAGCTGCCGCAGGAAGTACGGAACACCTACGACCTGATCGGATTCGACCCCCGGGGGTACGGCCGCTCCACCCCGGTGAGCTGCGGCATGGAACGAGGTGACCTCGCCCGGACCAAGCTCCTTCCCTGGCCCGCCCCCGACGGCTCCATCGAGGCGAACATGGCCACCGCGCGCCGGATGTCGGAAGCCTGCGCACGCAACGGCGGCCGGTTGGTACAACACATCAGCAGCGCCAACGAGGCCCGCGACCTCGACCGCATCCGGGCGGCGCTCGGCGAGCGGAAGATCTCCGCCTGGGGCGTGTCGTACGGGACGTACATCGGCGCCGTCTACAACGAGCTGTTCCCGGACCGCACCGACCGTTTCGTGCTGGACAGCAACGACAACCCCGACGTGCGGGTGGAGCGTGCCTGGTTCGCCGCGTACGAGGGGGGCGTCGAGGACAACTTCGCCGAGTTCGCCGAGTGGGCGTCCCGGCCGGGCAACCCCGAGCGGGTGGCCGGGACCCCGGCCGAGGTGCGTCGCCTCTTCCTCCGCCTCGCCGCACACCTCGACCGTGAGCCCCTCCCATGGCCCGGCGCCACCCCGGAAGAACTCAACGGCAACGTGCTCCGTCAGACGATGCTGGACAGCCTCTACGACCCCGACGACTACCCCGCCCTCGCCAAGCTGATCCTGGCCGCCCGGAAGGGCACCGTGCCGCCCGCCCCCAAGGCGCCGCCGGAGCCGGTCCTGCAGAACGTCACCGCGGTCGTCGCCGCCACCGTCTGCAACGACGTCGCCTGGCCCACGTCCGCGGCCGGGTACGAGAAGGAGGTCGCCGAAAGCCGCGCCAAGTTCCCGCTGACCGCGGGCATGCCCAGGAACGCGCCGGTGTGCGCCGCCTGGCCGTACACACCGAAGGAGCCCCCGGTACGGATCACCGACCGCGGCCCCTCCACCGTCCTCATGGTCCAGAACCGGCACGACGTGGCCACCCCCCTCAGCGGCGCCCTCGAACTCCGCCGGGCCCTCGGCCGGCGCGCCGTCATGGTGACCGTGAACTCCACCGGCCACGAGGCCTACCTCGCCAACGGCAACGCCTGCGGCGACCAGGCGGTCTCCCACTTCCTGGCGACGGGTGAACGGCCGGCGCGGGACGTCGTCTGCGACTAGGCACGGCCTGCGGCCGGCACCGGCGCCCTCCGGGACACGGAGGGCGCCGCCTCTGCCGTCGCTCGGCCCTACTCGCCCTTCGGCCCCGCCTGCTGCACGACCTCGAAGGACCACAGGGTCGAGCCGGAGGCCGCCGGCCTGGGCCGCTCGCCGCCCTCGCCGCCGCCCTGGTGCGCGGACTTCATCGGGCCCTCCATCCACGCCTGGAAGGACTCCTCGTCCCGCCAGCGCGTGTAGACGAGGTACTGGTCGGTGCCCTCGACGGGCCGCAGCAGCTCGAACCACTCGAAGCCGTCGGAGTTCTCCACGGCGTGGGCCCGGGAGGCGAACCGCTTCTCCAGGGTCTCCCGCTGCTCGGCCGGCACGGTCAGTACGTTGATCTTGACTACGCTCATGACCCCATCCTGCCCCCTCGCGCGCGACAGCGCTCAGGCGGCAATGGCCTGGATGGAGGTGAACACGTAGAACAGCAGGACGAGCACGAATCCGCCCCCGGCCACCAGCCCCGACACCAGGCCGAGCTCGTGGCCGAGCATGATCGGCCGCCAGGCCAGGTACTGCGCGACCGTGAACGCGCCTCGGATCGTCTGCACGGGTACCGACCAGGCCTGGTACTGCAGGGAATCCGCATCCGGGACCAGTGTGAATACCGGTGCCATGACGAGGCCCCCGATCACCGCGCAGATGATGAAGGCGATCAGCGCGCCTTCCCCCAGCTCGTCGTCCGCGAACGCCTTCCAGCGGCCCGCGGCGAGCGTGGGCAGGTCCTTGGACTCGTTGACGTACCCGCCCAGCTCGGGCGCGGACCGGGCCCACAGGATGTCGAGGCGGGTGCCCGCGCGGGGCTTGTCGTAGGTATACGCGCCCTTCACGGTGAGGCGTCGCGGGCCGTCGGACACCGTGACCACCAGCCGTGAGGCGTAGCCCTTGATCTGGTCCTCGTCGTCCCGTTCCGCCCTTGTCGCGAGCGGCTTCCCCACGACCCTCGCCGTGCCGACCTCGGCGCCCGCGTCACGCAGCTTCTCGACCCGGTCGTTCGTGGACATCGTCATCAGGCAGGCG
This sequence comes from Streptomyces sp. NPDC001480, assembly GCF_042894725.1. Lineage (NCBI taxonomy): Bacteria > Bacillati > Actinomycetota > Actinomycetes > Kitasatosporales > Streptomycetaceae > Streptomyces > Streptomyces sp. NPDC001480. The sequence goes on from NZ_JBIAVX010000008.1 coordinate 255,942, forward strand.
AAGAAGGCACCGGAGGCGAAGGCCACCAGCAGCCATACGGCGGCGGTGCGGCCCTTGACCCAAGGCTCGGAGCCGTCGACGGACAGCGTGTCACCGAGGTCACCGAGTGTTTCCCGGGGCTTCCGCGTAGCCGCAGCACCCTTGGCCAGGGACACCCCGTCCGCAGGCTCTCGCTCCCGCCGGGTCACCAACACCAGCGCCCACAACGCCACCACCCGCACGCCCGCACACCCGGCGGCCACCCCGCCCCACACCAACGGCTCGTGCCACGGCCGTCCCATCGGGCCGGCCCCCAGCAGCCACGCGCACGCGACCGCTCCCGCCACCCACCCCACCAGCCCGCACAACCGCACGAGCCACGCCAGCGCAGACGTCATCCGTCCCTCCCCCATGGCCCATATCTTCCAGTCCCTTCCCGGATCCACAACAGCCCCGAAAAACAACCGAATTCACGTACAACCCTTACGCCCCACCACAGGTCTCCTGATCGCCGACCGCTCCTGTGCGGAGCACGAACACCGCACCCCCGGACGGTCGCACGCCATCGACTGCGGATGCCCTGACCCGGCATCCCCGCATGCAGCAGGAGACCCCGCATGCACAAACCCCTGCGACTCGCCCTCGCGACGGCCACCGCTGCCGCGCTGACGGGCGGTCTGCTCACCTTCGCGGCAACGACCGCCTCGGCCGCCGACTCCACCGCGGTCGCGAAGGCCGACTTCAACGGCGACGGCATCGGCGACGTGGCGACCTCCGCCGCCACCGCCTACGTCAGCGGCCACAAGGACGCCGGCCAGGTCATCGCCCTGTACGGCTCCGCCTCCGGCGTGACCGCCGCCAAGCGCACCACCATCAGCCAGAACACCGCCGGCGTCCCGGGCACCGCCGAGGCCGGTGACAAGTTCGGCATGGCGCTGGCGTACGCCGACTTCAACGGCGACGGCTACGACGACCTCGCCGTCGGCTCCCCGCAGGAGAAGGTCGGCACCGACACGGGCGGCGGTGCCCTCGCCATCCTCTGGGGCTCCGCGAACGGCCTCACCGGCAAGAGCGTCGACGTCCCCGACCCGGCCACCGGCTCCCACGACTACTGGGGCAAGAACCTCGCCGCCGGCGACTTCGACGGCGACGGCAAGGCCGACCTGGCCGTCGGCAACTCCTCCAACACGATCTACGTCTACAAGGGCGGCTTCAGCAACTCCGGCACGCCCGGCGGACGCACCACCGTCAAGCCGCCCATCCAGAACGGCACCAACGACTTCCCGAACGGTCCGCTCAACCTGACCGCCGGTGACGTCAACGGCGACGGCCGCACCGACCTGATCGTCGACGGGTTCGAGACGCGGACGAGCCACGGCTGGAACACCAACTACTGGCTGCCCGGCACGGCCAACGGCCTGAGCACGTCCTCCGCCAAGGTCCTCAAGTCCGGCGTCATCACGGGCGTCGGCGACATCAACGGCGACGGCTTCGGCGACATCGTCAGCGGCGCCTCCTGGGACACCAGGGACGACGCCGGCACAGCCGTCCCCGACAGCGCCAAGGGCGGCCGGGTCGCCATCACCTACGGCACGGCCTCCGGACCCGGCACGACCAAGTCCGTCAACCAGGACACCGGCAACGTGCCCGGCACCTCGGAGACCGGCGACCGCTTCGGCTGGGACCTCGACCTCGGCGACGTCAACCACGACGGCTACCAGGACCTCGTCGTCAGCTCCCCGATGGAGGACATCGGCGGCGTCACCGACACCGGCCAGGTCACCGTCCTGTACGGCTCCGCCACCGGCATCAACACCGCCACCCGCGCCCAGTCCTTCGCCCAGAGCACCGCGGGCGTCCCCGACAACGACGAGAAGCAGGACCTCTTCGGCGTCGACGTCAAGCTCGACGACATCACCGGCGACGGCAAGGCCGACCTCCTCGTGGGCTCGTACGAGAACGGCGGCGACGGCGCCCTGACCTACCTGCCGTCCAACGGCACGAAGATCACCACGACCGGCTCCCGCGCCATCTCCGCGAGCGCCGTCGGCGTGTCGACGACCGGCACCCCGCAGTTCGGCTCCCTCTTCGCCGACTGAGCCTTCGGCTCGGTGATCGCCCGGTGACCTCCTCGGAACACCCCTGGGGGGTCCCTGGGGAACCCCTTAGGGGATGTCACAGGTCGGCAGCAAAGCCGGGCCGGAAGGCCGGGCCCGGCACGTCACTCCCGGGGACCAGGTACGTTCGATGACGTGGCTGGATTCAGGATCGGACGCGGGGGCCGGAACGGCCGTGCCCCGCAAGGACAGCAGGCCCCACGGGGACAGCAGGGCCCGCAGGGACGGCAGGCCCCGCAGGGACCGTCGTACGGCAGGCAGGCGCCGCAGGGGCAGGGGCCGTCGTACGGTTACCCCTCGGCGCAGCAGCCGTACCCGCACCCGCAGCAGCGGCCGCAGTACGGCGGTGCGGCGGGCGGGGGCGGCCACTGGCCGCAGGCGGGCGGCGGCCACCCCGGTGGCGACGGCCCGGAGTACTTCGGCGACGGCTACGGCGACAGAGGCGGCTACCCGGGCCAGGGCGGCGCCCCGGACCCGTACGCGGCCAACAGTCCGGGCCACACCCAGGCCTTCTCGGTCGACGAGGCAGCTTCCTACACCCAGGGCGAGACCTACCACGCGGGCGCGGCGGCCCCGTCCGGCCCGATCGGCCCGCCCCTGCACTGGAAGGAACTGCTGCGGGGCATCGTCCTGACCCCCAACCCGACCTTTCTGCGGATGCGGGACTACACGATGTGGGGCCCCGCCCTCATCGTGACCTTCCTCTACGGTCTCCTCGCCGTCTTCGGCTTCGACACCGCCCGCTCGGACGCGATCAACGCCACGCTCTCCAACGCGGTCCCGATCGTCCTCGTGACGGCCGTCGCGATGGTCCTGTCGTCCTTCATCCTGGGCGTGGTCACCCACACCCTGGCCCGCCAGCTCGGCGGCGACGGCGCCTGGCAGCCCACGGTCGGCCTCTCCATGCTGATCATGTCCGTCACGGACGCGCCCCGCCTCGTCTTCGCCATGTTCTTCGGCGGCGACGCCGGCTTCGTCCAGCTCCTGGGCTGGGCCACCTGGGTCGCCGCGGGCGCCCTGCTGACCCTGATGGTCAGCCGCTCCCACGACCTGCCCTGGCCGAAGGCACTGGGCGCGTCGGCTATCCAGCTGATCGCGCTGCTGTCGATCGTGAAGCTCGGAACGTTCTGAGCAGCTCACACGCGCTCACGCACACGAGGAGGGCCCCCGGCCACGACAGCCGGAGGCCCTTCTTCGCTGACGGCGGGCGTCGAGCCCACTGTCATCAGGCGTCGAGAACCTGCCCCGCCCGCCTGACGACGGGGGGTTCGACGCTCCACGGGAAGTTGATCCAGTCATCGGTCCGCTTCCACACGTAATCGCACTTCACGAGGGAGTGGGACTTCTCATAGATCACGGCGGACCGCACCTCGGCGACCGTGTCGACGCAGAAGTCGCGCACGAGCTTCAGCGTCTTCCCCGTGTCGGCGACGTCGTCGGTGATGAGCACCTTCTTGTCGGAGAAGTCGATCGCGTTCGGGACGGGAGCGAGCATGACGGGCATGGGAAGAGTGGTCCCGACACCCGTGTAGAACTCGACGTTCACCAGGTGGATGTTCTTGCAGTCGAGGGCATAGGCGAGCCCGCCGGCGACGAAGACCCCGCCGCGCGCGATGCTCAGCACTATGTCGGGCTCGAACCCGTCGTCGGCGATGGTCTGCGCGAGTTCACGCACGGCGGCGCCGAACCGCTCGTAGGTCAGGTTCTCCCTGATGTCACCCATGGAGCCGCCCTCAGACCTGGGTCCGGTGGAAGTTGAGGAAGGACCGCGAGGCGGTGGGCCCGCGCTGCCCCTGGTACCGGGATCCGTACCGTTCGCTGCCGTAGGGGTGCTCGGCCGGCGAGCTGAGCCGGAACATGCACAGCTGGCCGATCTTCATGCCGGGCCAGAGCTTGATGGGGAGCGTGGCCAGATTGGACAGCTCAAGGGTCACGTGCCCGCTGAACCCCGGGTCGATGAACCCGGCGGTCGAGTGCGTGACGAGCCCGAGCCGCCCGAGGGAGCTCTTCCCCTCCAGCCGCGAGGCAAGATCGTCGGGCAGCGTGATGACCTCGTACGTCGAGGCGAGGACGAACTCCCCGGGGTGCAGGATGAACGGCTCATCGCCCTCGGGCTCCACGAGCCGGGTGAGGTCCACCTGCTCGACGGAGGGGTCGATGTGCGGGTACCGGTGATTCTCGAACACCCGGAAGTAGCGGTCCAGCCGCACGTCGATGCTCGACGGCTGCACCATGGATTCGTCGTAGGGATCGATCCGCACCCGCCCGGCGTCGATCTCGGCCCGGATGTCCTTGTCTGAGAGAAGCACGTCCCGAGGATACGCAAGGCGCGCGGAGCCGTGACAATCGTGACGACTCCACGCGCCGGGCTACAGCTGTCGTGGTTGCTGGTGCTTACTGCTGGCTACTGCTCGCTACTGCCGGCTATCGCTTCTCAAGAGCCACCGGCACGACACTGCGCAGCCGGGCACACCGTGGACACCGCATGAGCCGGCCGGGGCCGAGCCGCTCGGCCTGTTGCATCGGGAACGAAGCGGTGCTGAACACGTGCCCATCGGCACAGCGGACGACGGTGCGTTCCATCAAGTCCAAGAGTCCCTTCCCCAAGAGCCGCGTCTGGCTAACTGCCCTGACGACAAAAGCCACATTACGGGATCAAAGAGACGACTCTCCAGGCGGCACCCCGGCCCCGCCCGGCCCCTCTCCCACCCCTCCACGGTACGCCCCAACTCGGTTCCCCCGCAGCCGGATCCCATGCCCCTGAAACGCGCCCAGGCCCCGGGTCCCGAGCACCCAGGGCCTGCGATGAGGTACAGTGAGCGAGCGTTCGGCCACCGGCTCCGCCGGGGTCCGTCCGTCTTACGCGGGTGTAGTTTAATGGTAGAACATCAGCTTCCCAAGCTGAGAGCGCGAGTTCGATTCTCGTCACCCGCTCCAGATTAAAACCCCAGGTCAGTGACCTGGGGTTTGTTTGTTGTCCAGATCGATTCGGGGCCTGCGTGACCTCCGCGCGCACGCGGCACAAGCCCCTTGCGGGAACGGGTACTTGACCGCCGAGGCGTCAGAGCGGGAGGTCGTCGGGGAGTACCCGGAACGCCTTGTAACGGCCCAACGGGCGTACGGCCCGGAAGTCTCGTCGGTCGAGGGTGAGGATCGCGTCCGTGTCGTAGTCGGCGGCAAGCGCCACGTTCACCGCGTCGGCGAGGTCGAGGTCAAGCGCGCGGTAGCGGACACGGACGGACTGGGCGGCACCCAGGTGGTCCTCCGTGATCTCCGGCAGAACGACACGGCCCCGGCTCATCCAGCGCCGCAGGTCGTCGACCGCGCTGACGGCGGCCTCCCTGCCGAGCTCACGCGTCGCCACGTGATCCAGTTCGGCCAGCAGGAGCGGGGACATGACCAGCAGACCCGCCGCCATGATGGCCTCGTTCGCCGCCCCGTGTTCCGGGTGAGCCGAGTCCAGGGCTGCCAGAAGGCCGGACGTATCCGCGATGACAATGATCACGCGGCGGATCCGGAGCCCGAGCCGGTCTCACGCCGGACGGCCTCGGCGACCGTGTCACGGACCTCCGACTTGGACAGCGTGCGCCCCGACCCCTCGAACGTGCGCGAGAACAGCGGCTCGTCCCAGACCCGGTTCGCCATGGCTGCAAGGTGGATGCCCTGGCGGATGATCTCGGCCTCGCTTATACCCCGGCGCTTGGCGGCCTCCTTGATGATCGCCAGGTCCTCGGGGTCCGCGTAGACGTTCGTGCGCTTCATGGACATGTACCAAGCGTAGTCCATGTACCGGATTGATGTATGCAGCGTTTCCCCGTTGCCGAGGGCCGGCCGAGCACACCTCACAGGCCGCGTCCGGGCGCCTCCTGGGGAGAGGGGTATGTCATGGGGTTCGGTTTCCGTGTCGGTGTGCCCGGGGTGAGTGTGCGGGTCTCCACTCGAGGAGATCCTGCTTGGGCTCGGCCTCGGTGAAGTGATGACCACCGCGTTCCAGGGCGCGACCGCAGGCATACACCACGAGGATTCGGGTGTCGCCTCGGCGCTGATCAACACCGGCCAGCAGGTGGGTGGCTCGATCAGCACGGCGCTGCTGACCACCGTTGCCTCGTCGGCCGCGACCGACTAGCTGTCCTCGCACAAGCCGGGCGCACCGACCCCGACCCACGCCGGGGTCGAGAGCTGCACGGCCACCCTGGCGTGGGGCGCAGGGTTCTTCGTGGTCGGCGCTGTCCTTTCGCCGCTCCTGATACCGAATGCGCCTCTGGCGCCGTCGGAGGGCGAGCCCGTGATCGCCCACTGAGTCTGAATGCACCGCGGTGAGAAATGCCTGCGCTGATTGGTGCCCTCATGGCACAACTCGGCGCAGGAAGAGGGGCATCTCCGAGTTGGCGCCCAAGCGCCGAAAACCGATCGGTTTCCAATGCGGCGGAATCGAGTCAACCTCGCAATATGACCACCGAGGCGAAGTCAAGCTCCCGAGAGCGGCTGCTGGAGGCAGCGGCCACGCTCACCTACCGAGAGGGCGTCAGCATCGGCGTTGACACGCTGTGCAAGGCGGCGGGGGTTTCGAAGCGCTCCATGTACCAGCTGTTCGAGAGCAAGGACGAACTTCTGGCAGCGAGCCTGAAGGAGCGCGCCGCTGCCCACGTGACCACTCTCCTGCCCGAGTCGGACGACGGCCGGTCACCCCGTGAGCGCATCCAGCACGTCTTCGAGCAGGTGGAATCACAGGCAGGGGCACCCGAGTTCCGAGGCTGCCGGTACCTGGTCGTGCAGATCGAGCTCAAGGACGAGAATCACCCCGCGAGCCGGGTCGCCCATCAGGTCAAGGACAACCTGACGGCCCTCTTCCGCGCCGAGGCAGAGCAGGGCGGAGCGAGCGATCCCGACCTGCTGGCCCGGCAGCTCAGCCTGGTCTTCGACGGTGCCGGCGCCCGCGCGGGGATCGGAGCCGACAACCTGACCGGGCTCGTCGCACCCACCGTGACCACCCTGCTCGACGCAGCAGGCGTGCGCTGACACATCACCCGTCCAGGACTCCCTGAGGCGCATCCCACAGCCGGCCTCGTGCGGGTGCCGTCCTCCCTGGTGAACCGTGGGGACGAAGGGCTCCCGCGAGCCGGATGCCCGCGGGAGCCTTTCTGCCGTCGGCGGCGTTTGGGCGCCGACAGCGCCGACCCGGGCGGTGTCCCGTCGGACGCCGGAAGCCCCGCGTCGATCAAACGGGCGCTCCGCCGCCGGGATCGGTCAGTGCACGGAGTTGGCGGCGGCGACGATGGCTCGGTCGACCGCTCCCGGGCTGATCGAAGGAACGTCATGGCCCGAGCGGGTGTAGCTGATGTGGGCGCCCACTCGGTTGGCCTCGAACTTCTGGGCGGCCGTCGGCACGGCGTGGTCCTCGGTCGCTATGACCGCCCACTTCGGCGTCCTCGCCGGCGGATTGACCGTGGCCTTGTCGGTGAAGGCCGAGAGGGCGACCGGCTCCTGAGCCACCGAAGCGAGATTGATGGCCGACTTCGACAGCCCGTTGCCGTACACGGTCCCGTACTTGTCGGCCTTGAGGTACACGTCGGTGTCACCGCCGGGCAGGGGAACGGTGCGGAAGTTCTCCGAGGTGAGCTGCGACCCGGGGAACTGCCCGATCAGGGAGCCGGCGGTTTCTCCGCCTTGGGGATGAGGGCCGCCACGTACACGAGGGCCTTGACCTTCGACGTCTTTGCGGCGACCTGGCTGACGACCTCGCCCGCGTAGGAGTGGCCGACCAGTACGACGGGGCCCTTGACGGTCTTGACCTGTGCCTCGACATAGGCACTGTCGTAGGCCAGGCCGCGCAGCGGGGTGTCGATCGCGAGGACCGGGTAGCCGTGGCGTCGCAGGTAGCCGATCTCGCTGTTCCAGCTGGAGGAGTCGGCGAACGCCCCGTGCACCAGGACCACCGTCGGCTTCGCGCGGTGCGCCGTCTGCGAGGCGACGGCGTGGTCGTTCGCCTGGGTCGTGACGGCGCTCGCGTTCGTCACGGCCAGCGAGGCCACGACCGCGCCACTCACGAGCCCGGCAGCCGCCAGCGCTTTGATTCGAGCGGTGGACTTCATGTGGTGTTGTTCCTCTCGGGTTGTCCAGCCGAATCGGTATGGGGAAGCGGCGCGGTCCGCAGGGGAACGGAAACCGTATTTTTTGCGGCCGGCGGCGCTTCGCAGAATCGACTATGGCGGCCGCATCGGCGGAAGGCTAATGCCAATCCTGCTTCTTTCCATGTCGATCCGGCATGAGCCGGCGGACGCTCCCCGCGTTCTTCGATATTTCCGGCGTCGAATTCCTGGTGCTTAAAGCGCGGAGAACCGCCCGCGCTTGCTTGCCGGTATCTGTCTCACCCACGCAGCGGTGTGGGCACTGCTAAGTGCACGGCGTCGACGGTCTGCGTGTCGCGGAGCCTCGGTGATGCCGAGGGAACGGCAACAGTGAGGTTCTTGTGGCGCATGGTGGATGAAACGCTCGTCGGAGCGGTGATCTACGCACTCACGTGCAGGCTGCCCCGCCGCCGAGGGGGCTGATGCCGAACCGGCATGCCGGTCCACCGGATAGGCATTGGCGACGAACAGCCGGGCCGGGCCAGGATGTTCGACGTGACCCGCTTCGACCTCGGGGTGCCCGGCGCGGCGGCGGTGACACACCGCCTGGTGACGGCCTTGATTACCTGAGCGCGGCGATCGTCGAGCCGGAGCGCTCATGCGGCATGCGTGCCGACGGTGGCCGGGCCGGCAGTCCCACCCCCACGTCCTCGGGTCCGTGCAGCGAAGCCCGCTCCGTACCCGTCCCTTTCCGGAACCAGGAGATTCCACCATGTCCCGCCGAATCCTGATCGCCTGCGCGAGCTTCGGTTACCTGTTCATCGCGCTGTTCTTCGCCGCCCTGTTGATCGCCCACTGGATACCGCCGATGGCGCCGAGCTGGTCGGCGGAGCGGGTGGCTGCCTTCTATACGGACCACGCCAACTCGATCCGTGCCGGACTCGTGGTCATGCTCGTCGGCGCGGTGGTGACCGCGCCTTTCGTCGCGGCGCTGTCGAGCCTGATCCGGCGCATCGACTCCCGGCTGGCGCCGATGGCCGCCACACAACTCGTCTGTGGTGCCGCGAACGTGGCCGCGATCTTCGTACCGGTCCTGATCTTCACCGCGACGGCCTACCGGCCGGACCGCTCGCCCGACATCACGATGGCGCTCAACGACACGGCCTGGATCACCCTGGTCATGAACGCCTTCCCGGCGATCGGGCAGGCCACCGTGGTCGGAGTGGCGATCCTGGCCGACAAGCGCCCCACGCCGCTCCTGCCCCGCTGGGCCGCGTACCTGAACTTCTGGATGGCCTTCCTCTTCCTGCCGAGCATCCTGCTGACCTTCTTCAAGGCCGGCCCCTTCGCCTGGAACGGCACCCTTTCGTTCTGGGTCGCGGCCGGCGCCTTCGGCGCCTGGTTCCTTCTCATGACGACCCTGATGGTGCGGGCAGCGGCCCGGGTGGACGACGACCGGGCCCCGGCCGTCCTGGAACCCGCGGTATGACCGCCACCGCGGCCCGGACCGAGCACTCGGCACCCGAGCGCCACCGCCACATCCCCGGCGAGCCCGGTCTCTGGGTCTTCCTCCTCGGCGACATGATCATGTTCTCGGTGTTCTTCGGCTTCATCGCGGTACTGCACGGCCGGTACCCGAGGATGTTCCGGGCTTCTCAGCAGGCCCTCCATCCAGACCTGGGACTGGTGAACACACTGCTCCTGCTGATCGCGTCGGCGCTGGTGGCCCGCGGGCTGCGGCAGCTGCGCTCCGGCGGACCCGCGCGGACACTGCCATGGGCGCTCCTGTGCGCGCTCGGGTTCGCCGCCGTCAAGGCCTCCGAATACGCGCTCGTGATCCACGACGGACATACACCGAGCAGCAACGACTTCTTCATGTACTACTTCGTGTTCACCGGCATCCACCTGGCCCACCTGGCGATCGGGCTGGGCGCGCTGACGGTCCTCATCGTCCTGTCCCGTCGGCCGGCCCTGAGCCGGGGCCAGGTGCTGGTCGCCGAGGGGGCGGCCGCGTACTGGCACATGGTGGACCTGCTCTGGCTCGTCCTCTTCCCGCTCTTCTACCTGGTGGCGTGACACATGTGGGTCTTTCCGGTACTCGTCCTGGCCACGCTGTCGAGCTGGCTGCTGGGCATCGAAGGCAGCACGTCGACCCCGATCGGCTGCGCGGTCGTGGCGATCGCGCTGATCAAGGTACGCCTGGTCGGCCTGCACTTCATGGAGTTGCGCGACGCCCCGGCAGCCCTCCGCGGCGCTTTCGAGGTCTACGTCGTGGCCACGGGCGCCACTCTGCTCACTCTCTACCTGGTCCTCTGAAAGGCCAATGGCCAATGGCAAATGCCCATTCGGCATGAGCGACGACACCATCGGCATTGGCGATGGCCGGGCAGGCGGCCTCCTACACGGGCCAGACCGCCGCGATCCTGGCCGGACCTTCCATCGGTGGACTTCTGGTCCAGCTGGCGGGTGTACCAGCGGCGGTCGGCGTGGACGCGGCCACCGCCGTCACGGCCGCGGGCCGGATGTGGGGCCGATGCCGGAAGGCGGCGCGGGCGGGCGCTCGTGAGCTCAGCGTCCCGTGCAACTGTGGTGGCAGCGGCTGACGTTGGGGCTCGTCCCGTCGGTCTGACCATGGTGGACCGGTCGAGGGGGACCGCGCCAATGCCAATCTGTTCGATTGTGAAGCCGTTTCGGCATATGCCGTGATGGCTGTGGCTACGATGAGCCGCATGGACCTCGACATACGCCGGGTGCGTTACTTCGTGGCCGTGGCCGAGGAGTGCAGCTTCGTGCGGGCGGCGAGCCGCCTCTACATGACCCAGCCGGCGCTCAGTCGCCAGATCCGCGCACTGGAGGAGGATCTGGGCGTGGTCCTCTTCCTGCGTGACCGGCAGGGCACCGTACTGACGCGGGCGGGGCACCAGTTGCTGGAGGACGCCCGGCCGATGCTGGCGATGGCACAGGCGGTGCAGCAGCGGGTGCGGACGGCGAGCCGGGAGGTGAACCAGTTCACCATCGGCTTCATGCCGGGCGTCATCGTCACCCCCATCGTGCGGGAGTTCGCGCGGATGGCGCCGCAACTCGACATCGATGTCGTGCACACCGCGATCACCGACCAGGTCGACTTCCTGCTCGACGGGCGGGTCGACGTCTGCTACGTCCGACTGCCCCTGCCCGAGGGCATGTTCGAGGTGGTTCCGCTGTTCCCGGAGCCCCGTGTGGTGGCGCTGTCCAGTGAGCATCCGTTCGCGGAACTCAAGGCGGTGCACGTCGACGACCTGCGTGACATGACCCTGCTCCAGGATCCGAAGGACGTGCCGGAATGGCGTGGGCGTGTCCCGCGCGATCCGGTGGCGGCGCCGGGAGACGCCGGACGGTTCCCGGTGACGATCGAGGAATGCCTGGAGACCGTCGCCTTCGGGGCCGGATGTTATGTCATGCCGGCCGGCATGGCCGGCTTCTACCGCCGTGACGACGTCGTCTACCTGACGCTGGAGGGCGTCGCACCGCGCATGGTCGCCCTGGCCTACTCCAAGCACCGGACCATGCCCGAGCTGCTCCAGTTCGCCGAGCTCTCGCGCCGCATGCTCGGCCCGGGCCCGGACTGACGCCCGGCGCGGGCCGTCCCTCCGTGATCGGTGATCGCGTGCCTACGCCCAGCAGCCGTTGACCGTGGCGGCCAGGCCGTCCAGGGCGTCCTTGGTGGCGGCCGGGGTGGCTGTGGAGCCGTTCTCCATGAAGGAGAAGACCTTCCAGCGGCCGTCCTTGGCCTTCGTCAGCCCGCTGAGGCCGAGGGCGCCGGTGAGGGTGCCCGTCTTGGCCTTGACCTTGCCGACGGCGCACCGGGAGTGCGCGGTGTCGAAGCGGCCCCATTCGGGCCCGAGGGTGCTGCCCGCCTCACCTGCCACGGGCAGTCCGTCGACGACGTACTTCAGGGTGCTGCTGTGGCGCGGGTCGGCGGCGACGTCGAGGATGTCGGCGAGGGTGCGCGCCGGGATGCGGTTGGCGCGGGAGAGGCCGCTGCCGTCGTGGATCACGAAGTGGTCCAGGGATACGCCGTAGTGGGTGAGCACCGTGCGTACGGCCGCCGTGCCGCCCTCGAAGGTGGCCGGGCGGCCGGAGGCGAGCGCGGTCATCCTCAGCAGCGTCTCGGCGATGTCGTTGTCACTCACCTTGAGCATGTGCTTCACGATGACGGACAGCTGGTCGGACTGGTGCCGGGCCACAGGAACGTCTCCGGTGCCGGCGGTGCCACGGGTGACCTGCCCGGTGACGGTGACGCCCTGGTCGGTGAGGAGTTGCGCGAAGGATCGTCCGGCGTCCAGGGCGGTGTCCGTGACCATGCGGCCGTCGACCACCAGGGCCCGCACCGGGGCGACGGTGTCCGGGTAGTAGCCGGTGTTCCAGCCCGTGGCGAGCGTGGGCTTGGGGAAGAGGCTGTCGTCGACCCGGACCTTCACCGAGGTGAGACCCGCGTTGCGCAGCCCCGCGGCCGCCGTCTCGGCGAGCGCGGCGAGGTCGCCGGTGGTCAGCGTGCGGTCTCCTCCCCCGACCAGGGTGAGGGTGCCGTCACCGTAGACGACCTTCGTGGTGAACCGGTGGCCGGGGCCGAGGACCGTCAACGCGGCGGTGGCCGTGCCGAGTTTGGTGTTGGAGGCGGGCATCAGAGCGGTGGTCGCCTTGTGACCCCAGACGGTTTTGCCGGAGTCGGCGTCGATGACGACACCGCTGAGCGTGTTGCCCAGCCGGGTGTCCTGGGCGCGTGCGTCGAGGTTCTTCGCGATCTTCTGCTCGGCGGAGTCGAGTGCGGCGACCTTGGCCACGGGCTTGTCCGCGGCGAACGCCGACGGGGCGGCCAGGACCGAGCCGGCGACAGGGGCGGTCAGTGCGGCAAGGGTCGCTCGGCGGAGCGACGGACTGGGAGTTCTGGCCTTGCGGTGCCGCCCACGCGCATGGGCCACGGAGAGGGATCTGAGCATGCGAGAACCTCGGTGCGCTGTGCGGGGACGGGAAGTCTGCCGTGGATCTTGGAGACGAGATTAGCGATGAGGTTTCAGCTCGGGATGGCTGTTCGGTAAAGAGATCACCAGGTGGCCTCGGGGGCCGCAGGCAGCCGAGAGTGCCCTCGCTTCCCTGCCGGGAGCGAGGGCACTTGCGTTCCGGTTACTGCACGTCCACGAAGTCGCCGGCTGCCGTGACGGCCGGGGTCGTGGTGGTGCCTGCGAAGTTCCAGCGCCAGTAGCCGTCTTCGGACGCGGGGGCCGTGGTCGCCAGGTTGCCGGTGCTGGAGGTGTTCACGGTCTTGACGGTGGTGTAGGCCGACGTACCGGCCTTGCGGAACTGGAGCTTGACCGGCTGGTTGGCGTAGCCCCGGTAGTCGAGGGTGTCCCAGTTGGCCCGGGTGAGCTTGCCGGTGACGGTGAGCGTCCTGCCCTTGGCGATCGGCTCGGGACCGGCGTTGGCGGTCAGCTTGGAGTGCCGCTGGAGGCGGACGGTGGAGTAGGCCCAACGGTCGGTGTAGCTGCCGTCGTTGGCCGACACCTGGACTTCGGTCTTCCAGGTGCCGGCGTCGGCGTTCTTCAGCCACCAGTCCGGTTCGAAGGTGAAGGTCTTCGAGCAGGTCGACGTCGTACTGCTGGAGACGACGCAGTCCGCCGAGGTGTTGTTCTCGTTGGTCTCGACGAAGCTGTCGGCGCTGAAGTAGGGGTCGGTGCCGTCCGGGCCCCGCCACAGGTAGAAGTCCGCGTCCCAGATGCCCGACGGGTCGGTGGCGGTCACCGAGACCGTGACCGTCCTGTCGGCCGTGTCGACCACGATGTCCTTACCGCCGTTGACGACGAGGCTGTCGACCTGGATGTCGCCCACGTTGTCGTCCGCGTAGGCGCCGGGGACGACGAAGCCCGCCAGTCCGGCGACGGCGGTGAGTACGGCAATGGCAGCGCGCTTGCGCATGTATCTCCTTCACGGAGCGATGAGTGGGAACCGCCGAGCCGAGTACGGCGGGGCAGTTGGTGCGGCAAGGAAACGACGCTTCGACGAACGCCGATGACGTGCTGCACGCGATGCCACTCTGCTCCCCCGGTTCACATCGAAATGGCTCAGGCACAGTCGGCACACGGACTGTCCGCAGTGTCCAGCGCACCTGCCTGGTCAAACGTCACCCGGCCGTGGCAGCGCTCGACATCCGGTGCGTGAGGTCGCCGTGGCGGTGTCCGGGGTGCGCGAGTCCGCCCGTCGCCGTGGCGGTACCGTATGCGGCAGTCGATCGCGCGTTCTACGATCGCTGACCAACAAGGGGGTTTCATGGAACATCGCCGCCCGCGCCATCTTCGTAGAGTCATCGCCAGGGCGATCGGCTCGGCGGGTGTGCTGGCCCTCGCGCTGGGCGTGGGGACGACACCGGTGATGGCCGCCGGGAAGACGTCCGACAGGCCTGCGAACACCGGGTCCCCGGCGGGCACGCCCGCCCCGAAGACACCCTGGGCGCCTGAGAACGACGAGCTGCCGCTGCACCACAAGCCCGTCCATCCCGAGGCGCTCACGTCCGCCCGCACCGCCGGGTCCGGTCTCCAGCTCACCATGCCCGCGCCGACCGGGCCGAACAGCGTGGGCATGGTCGGCCTGCACCTCGTCGACTCGTCCCGTACGGATCCGTACGTGGGCGGCAAGCGCGAGTTGATGGTGTCGCTCTTCTATCCGGCCACCTCGACGTCCGGGCACTACCAGGCGCCGTGGATGCCGTCGATCTCCGGCGCCCACTTCCTCGGCACGCGCGGGCTGTCGCCGCAGCAGGTGACGCTGCCGAAGACCGCGGGCCATGTCCTCGCCCCGGTGAAGACCTCGCTCGGCAAGCTGCCCGTCCTGCTGTACTCGACCGGGCTGCACTCGGACCGCGCGATGGGCACCGCGCTCGCCCAGGACCTCGCCAGCCGCGGCTACCTGGTCGTCATCGTGGACCACACCCACGACGCCAACGAGGTTCAGTTCCCCGCCAACCGGCTCGAGCTCAACAGGATGCCTTCGGGCGCCCACTCCTCCGACACGCTCAAGGTGCGCGCGGCCGACATCAAGTTCGTCATCAACGGGCTCGGCAAGATCAGCAGTGGCAGCAACCCGGACTACGGCCACGCGACGCTGCCCTCCGGGCTGTCGAAGAACGTGGACATGTCCCGGATCGGGATGTTCGGCTGGTCGCTGGGCGGCGCGGCGGTCGACACCGCCATGCAGCTCGACACGCGGATCAAGGCCGGTGCCAACCTGGACGGCCAGTTCTTCGGGACGGCGCCGAGCAAGGACCTCGACCGGCCCTTCATGCTCTTCAGCTCCGGCTCCCACAACCGCAACAACGACTCGTCGTGGCGGACGCTGTGGTCGCACCTGAAGGGGTACAAGGTCGACATCAAGCTGAAGGGCGCGGCGCACCTGTCGTTCAGCGACAACGAGTACCTGGTGCCGCAGTGGGCGCGCCTGGTCGGGATGTCCCAGACCCAGGTCCAGCAGCAGTACGGCACGATCGACCCGAACCGGGCGGTGAAGGTCCAGCGCGACTACCTCGCCGCGTTCTTCGACCAGGAGCTGCGCAAGAAGCACAGCACCCTGCTCGACGGGCCCACCAGCAAGTACCCGGAGATCTCGTTCGTCCCCTGACGGGACGGCTGACCGGACATCCGAAGGGCCGGGCCCGCTCGCGGGTCCGCCCTTCGGCGCGTGTGGGGGTCCCGCATGTGCCGCCGCCGCGCGGAGTCCCATTGTCTAGTACGACACACGGCGCGAAAGTGTGATGGTTTTGCGAGCACCGGGGGCTAAAATGTTCGTCTTGTCGAACATTTGGGCGCTCGGCGCCAGTTGAGGAAGGACCCGCTCCCCTGTCCTCCGCACCCCGTGCCCCGCGCCGGCACCGCACTCGTCGCCGCGCCGATATGCCGATGCTTGGCGGGGTGCGCCCGCCGATAGCCTCACTCGTCGTACTCCTGCTGGTGGTCGCCGCCCTGACCGTGATCGGCCTCGACGGCGTCCACACCGCGGGCATCCCGCAGGCCGTCCTGAACGGGGAGCAGCAGATCGCCGCGGACACCGCGGTGTCGATGCGCACCGCGATCGAAGCCGAGGCGGGCACGGTACGGCGTAAGGCCCACGCGTACCCGGCGACGAGCACATCGACCCCCACGACCACGCTCAAAGCGCTGACCTCCGGCAGGAAGGCGTTCCTCGGCCGTGCGCTGCTCGACGCGCGCACCGGCAAACTGCTGGCGACCGGCGGCAGGACCGTGCCACTGGCCGGAGTGGACGTCGCCAGGACGGCGTCCGAGCACGGGGAGATCCGGCCCCGGCTGGTGACGTCGGGCGGCACGCGGGAAATGCTGTACTTCGCCAGGGTCACGCTGCCCGCGCAGGACGACCCCGACCAGGACCAGTACCAGGCGCAGAACGGGACCGAGCGGCAGTGGCTGCTGGTGGTCTCCGAGGCGCTCCCCGCCCTCGCGGCGTACGGCGACGGGCGCACCGCACAAGCGCTGGACGCGAGCGGCACGGTGCTCGCCACCGCGGTCCGCGGCAAGGCCTCGCCGGCCGCCGCCCACAGCGGTCTGTCCGCGGCGGCGACCCGCGCGGCGAACGAGTCGGGGAGTGACACCGACGCCTCGGGAAGCCTGCTGGGCGCCGCCACCGGCAGCCGGCGCACCGTGGCCGGCTGGGCCCAGGTCGCCTCGACGACCGGTCCGGGCGTGACCGACGACCTCGGCCTGGTGGTGCTCACCTCCCGCACGGTGCCCGTCACGACCACCGCCGCCGACTACTCGCGTTTCGCGCTCGCGGCAGCCGGGGCGCTGGCCGTGGTCGCGCTGCTGCTCGGGCTGGGGCTGTACTTCTCCGTGCAGCAGCCACTGCTGCGGCTGTACCTGTCCGCCGGCCGCCTGGCCCGGGGCGCGACCGGGGACGGGCCGACCGCGTCGGAGGAGCTGTCCAGGCCGGTTCCGGTGCACGGCTTCGGGGAGCTGGCCCGGATCGGGCGGGCACTGGACTCACTGCGCGGGCAACTGCTCGGCGAGAGCGGCCCCCAGGAGTTCCCGGACCGGCGCGGGCCGGGCTACCGGGCGCTGGCCGTGGTCTGCCTGGTGGTCGTGGCCTGCTGGTCGGTTCCGATGATCTTCATGCTGAACCGGGCGGACACCGCGACCGCGGTCCCGGCTCCGGTCCTCGCCGACCAGCAGGCGCGCACCGAGATCGCGACGCATCGGATCCGGCAGTCCCTCGACCAGTCGTACACCGACCTGAGCGAGGCGGCCGCGAGTCTGGCGGGCAGGAGCCGGGAGGCCCAGACCGAGGTCCTGCGGCAGTCCCTCGCGGACCACAGGCAGTACCGCTCGCTGTATCTCCTGGACCGCTCGGGGGGCATCACGCTGAGGGTGGGCGGCACACCGCTGCGGACCCTCGTCCACGTGCCCCGCGGCGGCGGGATCACCACCGTCAACACCTCGGGCCGGATCCCGGCGATCGCCGCCTACGCCCAGGTCCCGGCCGTCAAGGGCAAGGCCCCGGCGGCCGGGGTGGTGCTGTTCGGCGAGATCGACGTGAAGGCGCTCAACTCCATTCTGGCCAGGCCGAAGCTGGGCAGCGTCTGGGTGACGGACGGCCACGACAGGGTGCTGGCGGCGAGCGTGGGCTACCGCGCCTTCCAGTCGCTGCCCGACTCCGGCCTGACCCGTCTCGTCCGCACCACCCAGGGCGCCCCGGGCACCACGGGCACCGCCACCTCGGCGGTGCACGGCACCTCCTCCGGACCATCGGTCGACGCCGCCGCGCCGCTGGCGCAGAGCGGCCCGACGGCCCACCTCGGCTGGCACGTGGTCACCGCGGAGCCCGCGGCGGCGCTCCAGATCCCCGCCGTGCAGGCCGAGCAGCGCACCATGCTCGCCGGCATCCTGGGCCTCGCCGTGGGCGCGGCCTGCCTGGGCTGGCTGCACGTCGTGGTGATCCGGCCGCTGCGCGCGGTCGCCGTGCTCGTCGAGCGGCTCGCGGGCGGAGACCGCCGCACCGTGCTGCATCCGGTCAACCACGACGAGATCGGTTCGGTCACCCGCGGCCTGGAGCTGGTGCGCCAGACCCTGGCGGAACACGACCGGGCGGCCAGGTCCGGCCACGCCGCCGGGCCGCCGCGGTCCCTGCGTGAGAACACCCTCCAGCGGTAGAAGGACGGAATCGGCGTGCTCTTCCTCTATGTCATCGTCCTGCTGTGCTGCGCCGGACTGTGGATCGCCGGAGCCCTGGAGCAGCGGCGGCACTTCGACTCGCTGGAACAGATACCCACGCGGGTGCTGGTCAACGGCATCCGCGGCAAGAGTTCCATCACCCGGCTGTGCGCGGGCGCGCTGCGCGGCGGTGGCCTGGTCACGGTGGCCAAGACCACCGGCACCGCGGCCCGGTTCGTCCATCCGGACGCCACCGAGGAGCCGATCTACCGCAAGTTCAACATCTCCAACATCGTCGAGCAGATCGGCATCGTACGGCGGGCGGCGACCTACCGGCCGGACGCGCTGGTGATCGAGTGCATGGCGGTGATGCCCGCGCTCCAGGAGATCAACCAGGAGAAGCTGATCCGTTCCACGATCGGCGTGCTGTGCAACGTCCGCGAGGACCATCTGGAGGAGATGGGGCCGACACTGGACGACGTCGCCCGCTCGCTCTCCCGCTCGATGCCGGTTGGCGGGGTGTGCGTGACGGCGGAGAAGGACCGGCTGCACATCCTCCAGGAGGAGGCCGA
Source organism: Streptomyces sp. NPDC001480 (assembly GCF_042894725.1). NCBI lineage: Bacteria > Bacillati > Actinomycetota > Actinomycetes > Kitasatosporales > Streptomycetaceae > Streptomyces > Streptomyces sp. NPDC001480. The sequence goes on from NZ_JBIAVX010000008.1 coordinate 274,865, forward strand.
CAAGCGGAACTGCCGGCTGATCGCGGTCGATCCGGAGACGGTGACCGACGCCGAACTGCGCGGCTTCAGCTGGTTCACCTTCAAGGAGAACGTGGCGATCGCGCTCGCCGTCGCCGAACTGCTCGGCATCGAGCGGCAGACCGCGATGCAGGGCATGTGGGACGCGCCGCCCGACCCGGGCGTGCTGTCCGTGGAACGCTATGTCACCCCCGAGGGCAAGCGGCTGCGGTTCGCCAACGTCTTCGCGGCCAACGACCCCGAGTCGACGCTGATGAACGTCAAGCAGCTGGAGGACCTGGGCGCGATCCGACGGCCGATCGGCGTGGTCATCAACTGCCGCCCGGACCGGGTGGAGCGCAACGGCCAGATGGGCACGATCGTCCCCGACCTCGCCGCCGAGACGGTGTTCCTGATCGGCCACCCGACCAAGAGCGCCGCCGACGCGATCCCGGCCGGCTTCACCGGGCGGGTGGTGGATCTCGGCGGCGACCGCCGGGACCCCGAGGAGCTGACCGCGGCGATCCTCTCGGAACTCGGCCCGGACTCCTCGCTGGTGGCGATCGGCAACATCCACGGCCAGGGCGAGTTGTTCCTGGAATGCCTGGCCGAGCTGCCGGTGGACGACTCCGAGGACCCGTTCGACCTCGTTCCCGACGGCGACGGCCTGGACCAGGAGACCATGCAGATCGCCCTGCCCCGCCAGCGGGTCTCGGTGGCCCGGCCGCCCGAGCCGGAGCCGTACAGCTGGGTGGCACCGCTGGATTCACCGACGCAAGCCATCCGCATCCCGGATCAGCGCGACCTCGCCCGCCGGGCCGCCGCCCGTCAGGGCCGGTCCGACGACCGGAGCACCGCGGACGACCAGCACCACTCCTACGACCCGTCCCAGTTCACGAGGAACCCGTGATCCCCGCCAATCTCAACGCACAGACCGCCGCGCTCGGGATCGCCCTCGGGCTGATCTTCTCGCTCGTCTGCTACCTGACCACCAACCTCTCCCCCGGGGGGATGATCACCCCCGGCTGGATCGCCCTCACGCTCGTCACCGACGTGCGGATGGCCGGGCTGATGGTCGCCGTGGCGACGGGGACGTACTTCCTGACGAAGCTGGTGCAGCGCACCGTGATTCTCTACGGCAAGCGGCTGTTCGCCGCCGTCGTGCTGTGCGCGGTGCTGATGCAGACCACCGTGATGCTCGCCCTCAGCCACGAGTTTCCGCTGCTGTACACGTCACAGACCCTTGGCTTCATCGTCCCCGGCCTGGTCTCCTACCAGATGGCCCGCCAGCCCCTGGCGGCCACGGTCATCTCGACCACCGCGGTGACCCTGGCCACGTACGTGGTGCTGGTCGCCGGTCTGCTGATCGGGGCCCTGCCCACCGGCTGACCCGCTCACCACCCGCACCCCTCACAGTTCAAGGAGGATCGGTCATGCACTCCGCACATGACGGCAGGCGAAGCGGCCCGACTCGCCGCGCCGTGTTCCGGACGATCGCGGGCGTGGCGGCCGCCGGTGCCGCGGGCGGCTTCGCCTGGGACCGCTTCGGGCACGGCAGCGACGACTCCGGCGGTACGGCCGCCGGCGGCACGGGCGCCGACCCGAGCGCCCGGGCCACCGGGCCCCACACCTTCGAGCGGCTGTCCGCCCCCGACCGCACCGTGGTCCGGGCCGGCGACGGCGGCACGCTCGCCACGTTCACCGACGGCGCCCGTACGGCCGTACTCACCGGGCCCAGCCGCACCTTCAGCGAGCCGCGCACCACCGAGGCCAAGGTGACCACGGACGCCTGGGTACGGGTGCTGCCGCACGCGTGGCAGCGGGGCACGGAGAAGTCCGCCTGGTTCAAGAGCTGGTTCAAGAAGGCGCTCGTCGACAGCAGCCCGGACGTCTTCGCCGTGGCGTTCCAGTACAGCAGCGCCGGGGCGCCCGACAAGCACAACGCCAAGGGCGTGCGCTACGCGGGCACCGCGCACTTCGGCCCGCGCAACTCCGCGGTCAAGAATCCGCTGGACTTCGCCTACTACGACGAGCAGTCCGACTTCTACGACTACCTGGGCATCGACTGGACCTTCCCGGACGGCACGCGCGCGCAGCCGGAGCAGGCCCGCTACGGCGATGTCGACTGCTCCGGCTTCCAGCGTCTGGTGTGGGGCTACCGCATGGGCATCCCCCTGCACAACACCAACACCAAGGGCCCCGGTCTGCCGCGCCGCGCCTTCGCCATCGCCGCCTACGGTCCCGGCCACATGGTGATCCCGCACACCGGCACGAAGCAGGCCACCGACCTCGACGCCCTGCAACCCGGCGATCTGGTCTTCTTCGCCATCATCAAGGACAAGCCGGACTTCATCGACCACGTCGGCATGTACATGGGCCTCGACGACCAGGGCCGGCACCGCTTCTACTCCAGCCGCTCCGCCGCCAACGGCCCCACCCTGGGTGACCTGTCGGGCCACGCGCTGCTGGACGGCACCGACTTCTACGCCCGCGGCTTCCGGGCGGCCCGCCGCCTGTGACCCCGCCGCGTGTGATGTCTCCGCGTGTGATGTCGCCGCGTGTGCACCGCCGCCTCACCTGACCTGCTGATCCGAGGACCACTGCCATGACCGCCATCCCCGCCGCCCAGCCCACCGGAGCGCAGGAAAGCCGTCCGGCGGCGAGCAGCCGCTCCGACCGGCCGGAGGACGCCCCGCGCTGGGAGCGCCCGGCGCTCGCCGCGGTGCTGGCCGTCGCCACGGGGCTGTACTCCTGGGGCATCGGGCACGCCGCGCTCCACCCCTTCTACGGTGCGGCGATACGCTCGATGGCCGGCAGTTGGCGGGCGTTCTTCTTCGGCGGGCTCGACGCCGCCGGCTCGATCAGCATCGACAAGCTGCCCGGCGCCTTCTGGCCCGACGCCGTCTCAGTCTGGCTCTTCGGCCCGCACACCTGGGCGGCCGCGCTCCCGCAGGTCGTCGAGGGCGTGCTCACCGTATGGCTGTTGCACCGGATCGTACGGGCCTGGGCCGGTCCGTTCGCGGCGCTGATCGCCGCGGTTACGCTCACCCTCACCCCGGTCACCGTGGTGCTCACCCGGGCCACCATCCCGGACACCGCGCTCACGCTGCTCCTGGTCGCGGCCGCCGGAGCGCTTCAGAAGGCGGTGCGCACCGAGCGGCTGCTGCCGATGATCACCTGCGGGATCTGGGTCGGACTCGCCTTCCAGGCGAAGATGCTTCAGGCGTGGCTGGTACTGCCGGTCTTCGCCGTCGTGTACCAACTCGTCGCGCCCGGAAGGCCGTTGCACCGGGCTGTGCGCGTCCTGGTGGGCGGGGCGGTCGCGCTGGCCGTCTCCTGCTCCTGGATGCTGATCGCCTCGGCGACACCGGCCGCCGACCGCCCGTACCTCGACGGAACGTCCGACAACGATCCGTTCGCCCTGGTCTTCGGCTACAACGGCCTGAGCCGCTTCAGCAGCGATCCCACCGCGTTCGGCGCCGTCGCGGGCACCGCCGCCAGCCGCACCACCGGCAACACCGGCTGGGACATGCTGATCAACCAAACGGTCGGCCCGCAGGTCGCCTGGTTCCTGCCGCTCGCCGTGCTCGCCGCGGTCCTGGGCGTCGCCCGGCGCGCCGGGCGACCGCGAACCGACCTGACGCGCGCGGGATTCCTGCTGTGGGGTGGCTGGCTGGCCGTGCACGCCCTGGTGTTCAGCGTCTCCAACGGCAACCACGCCTACTACACGGCCGTCATCGCCCCGGCGCTCGCCGCACTGGCCGGCGGCGGCCTCGCGCTCTTCCGCTCGGAGTACGAGGCGAAGTACGCGCCGGAGCGGGAGGCGGAGCACAAGCCGGAGCCTGCGACGGCGCACGAGAGGGAGCGGGAGGCGCAGCACGAGAGGGAGCACGAGACGGATCCGGAGAAGACGTACGCGCTGAGGCTGCCGACGACGTACCCGCCGGAGCCGGACACGACGTACACGCCGGAGCGGCAGGCAGAGCACGAGACGGAGCCGGCGACGGAGCAGGAGGCGGCCGGCCGGCGGCACCTGGTGCTGCCGGCGGCGATCGCGCTGACGGCGGCGTGGGCGCTGATGCTCGACTGGCCGACCCGATTCGTCTCCTGGCTGCTGCCGGTCGCCGTGATGCTCGCGCTGTGCGGCGTGGTGGGACTGTGGAGCCGCGGACCGCGCACCTCCCCGCGGATGGTCCAGGCCGCCCTCGCCGCCGGGATCGCGGCCACCCTGGTCGTACCGGCCGGCTGGGCCGTCTCCGCCCTCGACCCGCTCTACGCGGGCGCGACCACCTCGCCGATGACCGGTCCGGTCGGCAAGTCGTACAACGAGCATCCCCATCACGCTCCGCGAAGGACGGGACTCGACCGGCCCAGCGCCCGCGACACCGCCCTGCTCGACTACCTCACCAAGCACCGCCACGGCGAGAAGTACCTGCTCGCCACCCAGGCCGCCTACACCGCCGAGCCCCTGCTGCGCGCGAAGTCCGAGCCCATCCTCGTCATGGGCGGCTTCACCGGCAACACCCCCTTCCCGACCGCCCGGCAGCTCGGCGGCCTGGTCACCGCCCACCAGTTGCGCTACGCGCTGCTCACCACCCGGCGCCCCACCACTCCCGCCACCACCTGGGTGAAGTCCCACTGCACCCGCGTCCGGCCCACCGCCTACGGCCTTGGCACCGACGGCAGCTTCACCCTGTACGACTGCGCCTCCCACAAATGAGGTGCCGAGCCTGCGGGAGTCCGATCGAGAGTGGTGGCGGGCCGGGGCGGGCGGCGGCGTACTGCTCGCAGGCATGCCGTCAGCGCGCCTACCGGGAGCGGCGGCGGCCGGCCGACGTGCCCGTCCGGGAGCTGATATACGACATCGGGGACCGGCTGGGCCGGCTGCGGCTGGAACCCGGGCTCGCCTTCCATGCCGATGTCGAGGCCCTCTCGACGCGTTTCGCGCAGCTACGGCGCCTCGCCCGTGAGGCACGGGAATTCGTCACGCCTGCCGGTGTGACGAATTCCCGTGAGAATGCCTTCACCGCTCTCGTCGAAGGGCACCGGCGGGAGCTGCGGGTGCACTGCTATCGGCTGCTCGGCTCGTACGACGAGGCCGAGGACCTCACCCAGGAGGCGTTCCTGCGAGCCTGGCGGGCACGGGAGACGTTGGAGGGCGTGGACAACGCGCGCGCCTGGCTCTACAAGATCGCCACCAATCTGTGTCTCGACTTCCTGCGCAAGCACAACCGGCGCCCGGCCCCCTACGAACCGGTTCCGGGCATGGACTCCGGAGACGGGCCGGCGCCCCCGCGTCTGCCCTGGCTCCAGCCGTTTCCCGACGACCAGTTGCCCGACAGGCCGACGCCTCGGCACGAGCCCGATGAACAGGCCGTGGCAGGCGAGACGCTGGAGCTGGTCTTCCTGACGGCCATCCAGCAGCTCCCGCCCCGCCAGCGAGCGGCGGTGATCCTGCGTGACGTCGCAGGATGGTCGGCCAAGGAGACCGCCGATCTGCTGGGTTCCAGCCTGGCCTCGGCCAACAGCGCGGTCCAGCACGGCAGATCGGCTCTCCGGCAGGCACTGCCGGAGCGGCGCGAGGACTGGTCGGCCGCGCCGCCCAGTGCCGAGGACCTGGCCTTGCTCCAGCGCTATATGGACGCGGCGGCCCGGGCCGACACGGACGCCATGGTCGAGCTCGTACGGGAGGACGCGGTGCTCACCATGCCGCCGAACCCGTTCTGGTTCACCTCGCGTGACGCGCTCTTCGCGTTCGTACGGCCGAACCTCGATCCGGCGTCACCGATGTTCGCCGGGCACTGGCGGCACCTGCCCGTGCGGGCCAATGGCCAGTTGGCGGTCGCCGGCTACCTCCAGCGACCGGGGACGAGCGTCTTCAGGGCCCAGCTCATCGACGTGGTTCGGGTGGAGGAAGGCCGGATCGCCGAGATCACCACCTTCGAACCCCACCTCTTCCCCGCGTTCGGGTTGCCGATGACGCTGTGAGAGCGATGAGAGCGATGAGTTTTCCCGGCGGTCGCGTCCTATGGGTGACGGGCGCACACGGCGCCCCGACCCAAGGAGCCGAAGAGCCATGCTGAAGGACAAGGTCGCGATCATCTACGGTGGAGCGGGTTCCCTCGGTGCGGGAGTCGCGAAGGCGTACACGCGGGCGGGGGCACGGGTGTTCCTCGTCGGCCGTACGGAGACCGCGCTGCGGAAGGTCGCCGCCGAGCACGGTGCCGAGTACGACGTACTCGACGCTCGTGTCGAGGACGCCGTCGAGGCCCACGCCGCGTCGGTCGTCGAGCGGGCGGGCCGGATCGACATCTCCCTCAACCTGGTGCCGCGAGGGGACTTCCATGGCGTACCGCTGACCGAGATGTCGGTCGAGGACTACACACGGCCGGTCGTGCGGGGCATCGCCTGCCAGTTCATCACCGCCCGGGCCGCGGCACGCCGGATGACCGCACAGGGCTCGGGTGTGATCCTCTCCCTGGACAGCGCGTCCGGCAACGGCAGCCCGATGATGGGCGGCACCGCCGCGGCCGACGGCGCGATCGACGCGCTGATCCGCCAGTTCGCCCAGGAGGTCGGCCCGGCGGGCGTACGCGTCTGCGGGATCTGGACCGCCGGTGTCACCGACAGCCTCACCCCCGAGAAGCTGGCCGCCGCCGGTGCCCCCGGCATGGACGAGGCCGCGGTACAAGGCATCCGCTCCCACCTGGACAGTCTGCGGATGACGAAGCGCTCGCCGCGGATCGCGGACATCGCCGCGCTGGCGACGTTCCTCGCCTCCGACGCCGGTGCCGCCATCACAGGCACGTGGGTCAACGCGACCGCCGGAATGTTTCCCAGCTGACCACGGTTCCGGCCGGCGATCCTGTGGCGGGGGGGGCCGCCGTTTCAGTGACGGCGGCCCCCGGTACCGCATGGGTCAGGTGTTCCTGGTCCTGCGGCGGCGTACGACGGTGTAGCCGGCGGCGGCGGCGAGGACAGTCGCGCCGAGGGCCGCGGCCGCGACGACGGTGCCGGTGCCGGTGTGGCCGGAGGAACCGGCCGCCTGCGCGCAGTACTGGTCGTTGTCGCCCTTGACCGTGATGGTCAGGTGACCCCGGTCGCCGATCGCCTCGGACTTCGCGTGCTGCCCGCCGATGTCCACCGGGTAGCTTCCCGGCTTGATGTCGCAGCTGATGGTGCCGTAGCCCTCCCCGAAGCTGTTCTTCCGCATCTCCATGGCCACGTCCTTGGTGAACGCCGGAGACTTCACGGTGAAGCTGCCGTTGCCGTCCACGGCCAGGGACGTCAGGTCGACGTCGGACGTGACCACGACGGGCGCACCCTGCCGCAGGGGGCCGTCCCCGGTGCTGTCACTGTCGTTCTCGCGGATGCTGATGCTCAGGCCCGGACCGTCCGCCGCCGAGGCCGTGTGAGAGCCCGTGAGGCCGATGACGGTCGCGGCGAGAGCGGTCGCCGCACTGCGCAGGTACATCGCGCGTACCTCGCCTTCCTGAGAGGGAGTCACTCGGCCTTGGGCGGCACGAGCATGTGTTCACGGCCGAGGGTGGTGGAGGTGTCGGTGTAGAGGGTGGTCTCACCGTCCGACCAACGCACCAGCAGGTCGTCGGGTTCGCCCTGCGTGTAGGCGCCCGCGGTCATGACGGAGGCGTGGGTCCACAGCTTGTTAGAGGACAGCATCCGGACTTCCGTTCCCACACCGGAGGGGCTCGCGTCGCGGTAGAGCGACAGCTCACCGTCCGACCAGCGCACCACCACGTCCCAGTTGGGGCCGCCGGTGAAGTTGCCGGCGGTGAGGATCGTGGCGTGCTTCCAGGTGTCGTTGGGGTCCTTGAGCTTGTGCTCGTGGAGGAGGCCCCGGCCGTCGACGTCGGTGTAGAGGGAGAGTTCCCCGTCGACCCAGCGGACCATGAGGTCGTCGGTCCACTTGTTGTCGCTGTAGCGTCCGGCCGTGATCTGGGTGGCGTTCCGCCAGGTGTCGTTGGGCTTCTGGAGCTGCGTCTCCTTGGCGAATCCTCCCCTGCCGTCGCCGGTGTAGAGGGTGACCTCGCCGTCCACCCAGACCACGACGAGGTCGGAGGAGTCGCTGCCGGTGAAGTCGCCCCCGGCGATGACCTTGGCGTCCTTCCAGGTGTCGGACTTCGTGATCCTCTTCTCGCCGGAGAAGCCGCCCTTGCCGTCGCCGGCGTAGAGGGTGACCTCGCCGTCCACCCAGACCACGATCATGTCGGTCCTGCCGTCGCCGTTGTAGTCACCGGAGGCCATCTTCCTGGCCTTGGTCCACAGGCCGCCGCCGGTGGGGTACATGCTGTAGCCGCGCGGGTAGTTCTGCGGTTCGGTGTTGTTCTTCGCGGCGGCGTAGATCTCCAGGGCGCGCTTGTCGTAGGTGGCGGCGAAGGAGATGCGGTCGCTGTCGTTCTCCAGGCCGCCGCCGTAGTAGCCGCCGAGGTTGCCGATCACGGTTCCGCTGCCGGTCGTGGTGTTCAGGCCGGTGATCCAGGGGCTCCCGGAGGTGCCTCCGTAGAAACCGCCGCACTCCATGCGCATCTGCCGGTAGCCGGGGAGCTGCCGGGTCGTGACGCCGGGGCAGATGATCGGCCGGTTCTTCGGGTTGTGGCTGCCCGGGTAGCCGACCACGGTCACGGTCTGGCTGTAGTCGCCGTTCACCTGGCCGAGCTTGAGGGCGGCGCCGACAGCCTTCTGCACGCTCTGGTTGCTGCTGTTGGTGCCTACCCGGGCGAAGGCGTAGTCCAGGTCGGAGTAGGCGTCACGGGTGGGCTTGCCGCCCACCTTGTACCAGCGGGAGTCGCGGATCCACTTCTGCACCGGGAACCGGCCGTAGGGGGCGGGGTTCCTCGCCGCGCCGTCGTAGCGGGGCACGAACATGCCCTTGCTGCCGCCCGAGCAGTGTGCGGCGGTCAGGACGACGTTGCCCTGCGGGCTGTCGATGACACTGGCCGAGCAGAAGCGCCCCTCCAGTCTGTCGGTGGCGGGGTTCCTCGTGTAGTGGAAGAAGGTGCCGACGGTGGGGACACCTGCGAAGTAGTGCCCGTCCTTGGCGGCCGCCGCTGCCGCTGCCTCCGCCCCTGCCCCTGCCGACCGGCGTGCGTCGGGCTTCCAGCCAGCGGGCGCCTCGGGGCGGGGAGAGTCCGGTGTGGCCGCGGCCATCCGCTCGGACGTCCAGAACCTTTCGGCCGCTTCGCTCGTCCACCGGGCGTCTGCGACCGCGTCGTCATCGCCGTCGTGGGCGTGGGCGAAGGGCGCGGGCGTAGAGGGTGTGGGTGTTGCGGAGGCGGAGGGTGCAGAGGGCGCGGAGGGCGCGGAGAGATCCGACGGCGTGGCGGCCGCGGGGCTGGTGGAAGGTGTGATCGGGGGAGGGGTGTCGGCGAGGGCGGGCGTGGCGGTCGCCAGGACCAGCGCACCGGCTGACATCAGTAGCTTGTGTATTCGAGTTATGCGCACGTTTCCTCAACATGTATGGAGCTCTTGGCATGCTGGCGGTCCCTGAGGGGCGGCCCGGCCGGCTCGACGCACGCCGGCTCGACGCACGTCGGCTCGACGCCGTGGAGCCCGGCTGCGGGCACGGTGGTACCTCGGTCCGCGACAGCGGCGGCTGTTACCTCAGGGAGAGCTTGCTTCCCCGGTCATCCGACCCGTTGCGATCGAAGCGCGGCGCCGACGGCAGTCGTGCCCGCGGCAGCGGGCATGCGCTGGTACCTGGTCATGAGTCCCCCGTTCCGCGAGCCGTGGCCGGACGGGTGAGTTGGTCGGACTCCCCGTGCTCCGGCCCGGCATGCATGTCTTCGGCAGATCACTGCCGAGCTCGATCCAAACCTACCCCGCCCGGTATCGAGGGCGAGAGGTCAGCGCCAGAGAATGACGAGCGAGGCCAGGAGCAGTGCAGCCGCGATGGACAGCCCCAGGATTCGGTAGGGCCGCCATGCCGTCAGTGCCACGCCGGCGGCCCATACGGCTCCCACCACGACGGCCGGCCACTTGCCGACCGTGCTCAGCGTGGCATCGAGCGGGAACGGTGCCAGCAGGAGCGTCGGCGGGATGACCGTCAGCCCGGGGCGGATGCCCAACAGCCTGTACGCCACGATCAGCCCGACGAGTGCGATGGCGAACGAGGCGGGGAACGAGAGGACCGGCCACGGCGTCAGGCACACACTGGTGTCATCGGCGCACACGCGGGCGTCGTAGGCGTACGCCCCCTGTACGAGACGGATCGACAGGTAGGTGAGAGCGGCGGCCGTTGCGGCAGCGCCCGTGACGCGCATGGCCAGAGCCCCACCGGATGGCGCCGCGAGCTCACTTTGCCGCTGTACCGAAGTAGCGCGCATGACGAAATTCTCGCCGGTCGTGACGGCCGGGGCCTGAGTACGCGTACTCAGGCCCCGGCCGTCTCCCCTCCCCCTCTATGGAGCGGGTTCGTAGGTCACGGTGGTGCCCGGGCACGCTTCCGCGAGTTGGGTGAGTGCTTCGAGTTCGACGGCGTCGACGGTGAGGCCCCAGCGGAGCTTCGTGGCGATCCACTCCGAGGCGTAGCGACACGTGGCGTCGACGGCCGGCGGCAGCCACTGGGCCGGGTCCTGGTCGGCCTTGCTGCGGTTGGAGGCCGCGGAGACGGCGACGAGGGATGCCTGGGCGCCCAGGTCGTTCGCGTACGCCTCACGTCGCTCCGCGGTCCACTGCGACGCCCCGGAGTCCCAGGCCTCGGCGAGCGGCACCATGTGGTCGATGTCCAGGGCGGACGCGGGGGTCATCCACTTGGCGTCGTAGTACGACCACCAGAGCCCTCCCGACAGCTTGCAGCCCGGGAGGACCTCGGGCGGGACGACCGCCTCGGCGATGAGCACCTCCGCTCGGGTGTTGCAGCCGTCGGTCGGGTTCGCGCCCGCGTTCCAGTGCTTGAAGCTCGTGCGCTGGTAACCGTCCCTCACCTCCGCCGCGAGCGGGAGGTCGTCGACCGCGGCCGCCATCGGAAGGGTGTACGTCTCGAAGGAACGATCCTGCGCATGCGCCGGAGCGGGTGCCGCGAAGGGCACGACAAGGAGTGCAGCCGCGATCGCGGCACGTCTGAGGTTCTTGATCACACATCGCAGACTCAACTGCGTGTATCTAATATGACTGGTTCAACTCGAACGAATGAGCCATATGGACGTCTGGATTCACCACCGGATGTGCCATGAGGCACCCGTGTTCACTGCACCAGATAGAGCTGGGAGCAGCAGGGCATCACGGTGAGAGCAAGCGGAGCCGATGTGGCCGCCGCCCAGCCGTCAAAGCAAGTCAGCGCCCAAACCAGCCGCAAACGGCCGCAGCTTGCCAAGCTGAGGGCTCCGGCACCATTGCCACGGGGCCGGCCGTCGCGGCTTGCCCTGGTCGACGGCACCGGCAGCGTGGCTGAGGCCAGTGGGGGTGCAGGTCGTCGATGACCACCAGGTGTACGCGCCCACTGCCCCTGAACAGGGAAAACGCAGGTCACCAAGATCCCCCGCAAGACCCGGGGTGCCTCCGCGATGTTGGTCGCGCTGGGTGTGGTGACTGACGTGCAGGTGGAAATCAGCCACGTTGGCGTGAACACAGTACGCTCGCGCTATCTATCGTGGTGCCTGCGGCGGGGGCTCGACCGGCAGGCCTGATTTCCCTGGGGACTACATGCGCTCAATCGCCATAGGTGCCGCTCTGTCCGGCGCCCTGGCACTCGCCGTCGCAAGCGCTCCAACGGCTCAGGCCGACGAGTCGTGGGGCGGCGACACAACGATCACCAGCGTCACGGTCAACGGCGGCAAGCCCATCGTGGTCGGCACCTCCAACACGGTCACCTTCTCGGCTTCGGTGACCGCCACCGATCCGGACGGCATCGAAACGGCCCGCGTGTTCGTGTGGCACGGCGGCCCCAAGGAAGAAGACACGGACATGACGGTGCCGTTCGGCCGTCCTACCTGCACAGCCGTCGACGCAGCGACGAAGACCTGCGTCGTCCCCTTCACCCTCGACCCCCGCGACCTGCAGAAGAACGCTTGGGCCGGGCAGTGGAAGGTCGGCGTCGACGCCTTCGACAAGGGCAACGGCGGCATCTCCCTGGATGCCTACAAGTACACGAACATCCAGCGCTACTCGAAGCTCAGCGTCAACGCTTCGCCGGAGCCGGTCGCCAAGGGCAAGACCATCACCGTCACTGGCAAACTGACCCGCGCCAACTGGGAGACCCACGACTACCGTGGCTACACCAATCAGCCGGTCAAGCTGCAGTTCCGCAAAGCGGGAACAGACACCTACACGACGGTCAAAACCGTGTACACCAACAGCACCGGCAACCTGAAGACCACCGCGACAGCTGCCAGCGACGGCTACTGGCGCTACTACTTCTCCGGCACCAGCACGACCGCGACGGTCAAGACCGCCGGGGACTACGTAGACGTGCGGTAGACAGAGACATCACGCACTGATCAAGCTCCCATCAACGGGTTCTCCGTCGGAGGGGGCTTGATGCGTGCTGGGGCTGTCTCGGGGCCGTCAGCTACTTGACCGGGGGGAACCCGGCAGCCGCAGCTGTTCCGCTGGCATCCAACGCTGACATCAACGAGCCCGGGCGGCGGCATACGGCAGCGCCCGGTAGACGACCGCCCCTTCACCATCAGACCCCCAGCCAGGACACAGGCCGCTACAGCAGCTTGACTCGGTCATTAAGACTCCGCCGACCTTCGTTGACCCAAGTCCCGCTCTCAATCCACTGCCAACGGCGGCCAACTACGACCTGCCTGTCTCGAACCGAGCACCGGCAAAGGGATGTTCTGACAGACTGGGATGCGCTCGAAGCGCCAAGTGCGGTTCTCCTTCAACCCAACGCCCCGAGGGGCTCGATTGTAGGGAGACCAAACGATGGATCCGTTTTCGCTTCTGCTGATCGCCGTCATCTTCATGTTGGTGCGCGAGAGGTCGTAGCGGGATGCTGGTGCCGAGAGCACCGCCGAGGGCCCTTCTTAGGGCCCTCGGTCGTGATCCTCGAAGTACCGTGTCAGACCGTCCCACCCGTCACGTCCCTACACCCAGCGCCTCATGGTTCACTCCGCCCGATGGGTACAACTCTGCTCTGGCGAGGTGCTTGTCATGATGCTGAGATCTCCGACTGCTGGTGCGGGACGATACCGTTTGCGTTTGCCTGCGGCAGCGAGTCGGTCGTCTTCAGGACACCGTCCAGTTCGGGCAGCTTCGCCCCCGAGAACTTCAAGATCAACGCCGCCTGAAGGTGCGCCTTGAGGGCGGGATCATCAACGTCATCGAGCAGTCGAATGGACTGACCGGCATCACGCTCAGCTCGCATGTCCTGTCGAAGCCCCTTGGCCTGCTCTGACATGTGCTTGAGAGCCATGTCTGCCCGACGGTGGAAGAGGGTACCGATAAGACCAGTCAAGAGGCCCGCCACACTGGTCACCGCATTGGCGTACTGCTCACCGGTTGTTTGTGCCCGAAAGACGGCCATGCCGACGCCACTGACGAGTACGGTTCCACCGATCGCAGAGAATGACAGGCTCACAGCGAAACTGCGCTTCGCCTGCACTACGCCGAAGGCGTAATACTGGGTCAAGATTTCGGTGAACTTCTCCTCCTGACCTGATTGACCAGGCGGAAGGCCCGACTTGATGCGGGCAAGCTCCTTATCGACGTCTGCCTGAAGCCTCTTGGCCCACAAGGGCGACACGGCTCTGACCACGATTTGAACGGCACCCGCCGAAAGAACAATGATCAGCCCGATCGTCTGAGCAGTCGAAAGGTCCACCGCAGAAGCGTGGCAGTGCAACCCGTCGTTCGCCAACGGCGTGGCCAACTCGTGACCGATCACCCGCCAGCTCGTGCGTCTGATCACCCCCCACCGTCGAAGATTGGGCCCAAACAACGCTGGAGAGCGAAAACGCCCGAACTCCTCACCCGCCGCCGCACCACAAGCGCACCAGATCAAGCAGGGAGCGACGGGGAACCACGGTGAAAGCAGCCAGGCCCGACGAGGTCCCACTTGACCGTTCGACCAGGTCAGCACCCAAGCCGCCCCCAAACGATCGCAGCTTCCCAAGCTCATGGCGTCGGCCCAGGAGGAAGTTCAGACGAGGTCTCGCCAAAAAGGGACCGTTGCCGTCGGGTTCCAGTTTTCGTCGACGTCGCCGCGTGCCTCGTCGAACTCCTGGTGCATGTAGTCGGCCAGGTCCAGCCCGTAGTGGATGACGTCGGTCTGCCACATCGAGAACACTGGATGTCCGAAGCTTCCCCGGCCGGCCGGCAGGTATCGGTGGGCGTACACGGGCACCAGCACCGGTGCCGCCCGCAGATGACGCCTCGCTGTCTCCAGTGCCGCCGCCCCGTCGGAGGGACGCTCGCCCCAGCCGTCGTACCAGAACGCGTTGTGCTCGACGTCGAGGAGGACACCCTCGACCGGCCAGTCGAGCTGCCGACGCAAGCTGGTCAGGTCGCCGCCCCTCCACTCCGGCCAGGGCCTGGACCAGGTCTGCCCGTCCTCGGGAGGGACGTTGACCGGTAGGCCGACTGCGAGGAACGCTCGGTGATCGTCTGCGAACTCGAAGCCGTACTCGCGCTCGATACGGGCGAACTCGGCGTCCGTCAGACCCGGCTCGAACTCATAGAGGCCCGTTTCTGCCAGACGGCGTGCGGCTTCCGCACCCAGGCGTACTCCCTCACTGCTGATCACCGCAGCAACGCTAGAGCCAAACGAAGCTCGCAGTCACCCGAGTTGTGCGCGACAGGTGCGGCTCCGTCTCCGGGGCGGCAGGCCCTACTGTGATCCCCGTGAGGCAGGCAGGCGCTGGGAAGGACGATCGGCGATGGCGACGCCCCTGAGCAGCGGGGATCCGGAGTCCATAGGCGGGTACGCCCTTCTCGGCCGACTGGGGGCGGGCGGTATGGGGGCCGTCTATCTGGGGGTCTCCGCCTCGGGACGGCAGGTCGCGGTCAAGCTCGTGCACGGGCCGTATGCCCAGGAGGAGGAGTTCCGGACGCGCTTCCGGCAGGAGATCGCGGCGGCGCGCAGGGTGAGCGGCGCCTTCACCGCGCCGGTCGTGGACGCCGACCCGGACGCCGACCGGCCGTGGATGGCGACGCTCTACGTGCCGGGGCCCACCCTTGCCGAAGTCGTGGAGAAGGACGGCCCGCTGGGCCGGCGGGAACTGCGCGCGCTGGGGCTGGGACTCACCGAGGCGCTGCGAGACATCCACCGGGCGGGCCTGGTGCACCGGGACCTCAAACCGGGCAACGTCCTGATGACCGAGGACGGGCCACGCGTCATCGACTTCGGCATCTCGCGCGCTTCCGACCACCAGAGCCGCACCACGACCGGGCGGATGATCGGCACTCCGCCCTTCATGTCGCCGGAACAACTGGCCTCTCCGCGAGACGTCACCCCGGCCTCGGACGTGTTCTCGCTGGGGTCACTGCTGGTGTTCGCAGCCGTGGGCACGGGGCCGTTCGACGCCCAGAGCCCGTACATAACCGGCTATCAGGTCGTGTTCGGGACCCCGGACCTCGGCGGGGTGCCCGAAGCGCTCCTGGGCATCGTCGAGCGCTGCCTGGACAAGGACCCGGCCGCACGGCCGGGACTGACGGAACTGCACCGCATGCTCCAGGCGCTGCCGGAATCCGACGACTCCGGGTCCCCGGAGGCCGGGCCGGCCGCGAAGCCCCGGCGCCGTCCCGCTTCTCCGAGTGCGGAAGCCACCTCCGAGGCCGCCACCTCCGAGGCCGCCACCTCCGAGGCCGCCACCTCCGAGGCCGCCACTTCCGCGGGCGCCTCGACCGACAGCGGCAGCGGTAAGCGACGCCTAGCGCGGGTGCTGCTCACCGGCCTCGGTGCGGTGCTGGCCGTCACGGGGCTGGGTATGGGCGTGGGGGCCTTCGTGTCCGATGCGGGCACCACCACTGCCCGCGAGACCGCCGGCTCCCGCGCCACCGCCCGTACCGCGTCACTGCCCGACGGCTGGCGGCCGTGGCAGACGCGGCTGCGGTACGACGTGAAGGGCGTCCCCCTCACATACGACAGCCCCGGGTGCGTGACGGAGGGCAGCGCCCTGTTCTGTGGCGGTACGGGCTTCACCGCCGCCAGGATCGACGCGGCCTCCGGTCGCACCCTGTGGCGGGCCGGCACCCGACCCCAGGAGGCGCAGCCGATCGGTGTGCGCGACGGCGTGGTCTACATGTACGAGGAACCGGACGCCAGGACCAGGCGCGTGGTGGCCCTCGACGCCGGTACCGGGAAGCGGCGGTGGCAACGCGACACCAACCCGTCCGAGGACGCGGTCCTGTACGACGGCGGACTGCTGACCCTGTCTCCCGACTACTCGGAGTTCGTGGCCTACGGGCCTGCCGGCAAGGAACTGTGGCGGGCGCCCTCGCTGGACGAGTACTGCACCCCGTCGGCGCTGGGAGGTGTTCCCTACGCCCTGTGCTCGAAGGGCACCGAGCCCGGCCAGGCCCCGGTCGAACTGATGAGGCTCGGACCCGGCAGTCTGAACGAAGCCGCCACACTGCCCAAGAAGGCGGAAGCGCTCGGCGCTGTCGGCGGGCAGCCCCTGTTCCTCGCGCCTCAGACCGCGAAGGACGTGTACGAATCCGGGTACGAACGGCCGTACAACGCGCTGCTGCGGGTGGCCCCGGAAACCGGGCGGGTCAGACGGATTCCGCTGGCGCATCCGCTGACCGGCGCGGCCACCCTGGTGGACCGCGTCGTCTACTTCGTCCGGTCCGACGGCATGGTCACCGCCGTGTCGGCGGACAGCGGCAGACAGCTCTGGCAGAAGGTGACGGACGTGGAGAGCCTGTCCGCGCCCGCGGTGTCCGCGACATACAAGCGGGTCTACTTCTCCAACCGCTTCGGCCGTCTGCTGGCCCTGGACAGCCGCACCGGTGCGGAGGTCTGGCGCACCTCCGCGCTGGACGACCCAGGGGACAAGGCGCAGGGCTACCCGCCGCGGGTGCTGCTCGTCAGGGACGCGATCGTGGCGATGGCCGGCGACACGGCCTTCTCCCGGAGCCCGGACGGGCCCACCTGACCGGGCACCTGACCGAGCCCACCTGACCGGGCGGGGCAATTGCCGCGCACCGTGCGATGTCCGGTCCTGATACTTCTTACTCTCATTTGACCCGTTATTGCACAGCTGTGACAGCGAGCGCACAGCCCCGTCACCCTTCGTTGGAAGACTTCTCTCACCGGGAAACTCTCGTCGCAGCGTGATTCACATCCCTGGGGGAACCTCGATGCCCGCTCGTAACCGCCGGAGCACCGCAGCCGTCGTCGCCGCGAGTGCCACCGCACTGCTCACCCTGTGCGGCACGGCCGCCACCGCTACGGCCGCTTCGTCCGCCCAGCGGGTCACCGTGCCCAGAGGACTCACCATCAGCGACGGCACCCGCCATGTCGTGGTCAACGGCAGGTCCATCGACTTCGGCACCGTCGTCCGCGACCTGGCCTGGAACCCCAGCGGCAGCAAGGCCGCCTTCGTCGACGGGCACGGCGACCTCGTCGTCTCCGACCCCGACGGCAGCCACCGCGTCACCGTCGCCGCCAACCCGGGCGGCCAGACCTGGTCCCACCCCACCTGGCAGGTGACCGCCGCGGACCGGGCGAACCACATCCCCGCGAAGAACAACCTCATCTTCTCGGCCAAGATCCACGGCCACACCGTCCTGGAGGGCGTCAAGGCCACCAGCAACCACGGCAAGCCGGCCAGGATCAGCCTGAACGGCGACCCGGGAGACGGCGCCATCCCCCAGACCGACAACACCTGGCCGAACGTCGGCGGCGACTACGGCACGGCCGTCTACGAGAACACCCACACCGGCGAGGTCTACATCCGCGACGACTACCTGCGGCAGCAGGGCGGCGCGCTGACCAAGGGTTCCGAGCCCGCTCTGTCCCCCGACAACGACGAGGTCGTCTTCGTCCGCTCCGTCCACGGGCACGACCACCTCTTCGTCGAGGACTTCGGCGGCTCCCACAACGTCGTCAAGGACGTCACCCCCGCCGCCACCACCGACTACACCGAGCCCACCTGGTCGCCGAGCGGCAAGACCATCGCCTTCCGCGCCCCCACCGGTACGTACACCATCACGAAGTCCGCCCACGGCTTCGGCAGGCCCGTCAAGGTCTCCAAGCACACCGGCCTGCCCGCCTACCGGGGTTGACCGCCTACCGGGGCTGTCCGCCGCCCAACCGGCCGCCGGAGCGGGCGAGTTCAGCCTGGAGCTCCGGCAGGTGCTGGTCGGCCGTGTCATGCGGCAGGTACTCGACCACATCCAGGAAACGGAACAGCACCTGGGCCTTGGTGACGGCGAACTCGTAGTCGCCGTACCCCACCACGGCACCCATCTGCCCGCGAACAGCGCCCCGGACGACATGCGCGGTCATGTCGTCCGGGTTCTGTGCCGTCAGCCCCCGGCGCGCGTTGGGGCGTGCCAGATACGGGCAGACCATCGAGGCGTAGAGCATGCACGCGCGGTGGCCCGGACCCTCCAGGGTCGCCGCCATGTTGCGGTACGGCCGCCCGGCGGCGAGCGCCTCGCGGATCGCGGCACTCTCCGCGGCACCGACCACCCGCCACACCGGCCCCCTGGGCATCAGGGTGTTGCAGACCGAGCACAGCCGTTGTCGCGCGCACTCGGCGCTGCGTGCGTAGTCGGTCAGCGCGAACTGGGGTTGGCCGTCCTCCCACGGGGTGATCGCGGGCACGGGGTAGCCGCGGCTGTCACGAGGCCTGGCCTCGACGGTCGCCGGCATGGGCACGGAGTCGAATCGCACACCCCATGGTGGACCGGACGGCCCCGGCCTGTCCGTACCGGTACCGGTGTCAGTTCTCCGTCACGCGGAACCAGTCGGGGCCGCCGACCGGGTACTCGTAGACGGGACGGCCCCGGCTGCCGCTGGTGCGGAAGGGCCTTCCGTGGTCGTCGATCCGGATCGTGCCCTGCCGGCCGCCGCTGGACCACTGGAGCTCCACGTACCAGCGCACGTCGTGGGCACTGGCATGCGCGGTGACGTACAGGACCTCGGGGTCGGACTGGCTGACCTTGTAGGGGACACCGCGCTGGCCGGCCTTCGGCACGATGACGGGGTGAGCGGCGTCGAGGTCCGTGTCGAACGACCTCGTCTCGACGCCTCCGCCGCAGCCCGACGACCCCTCGTACGCGTTCCAGGCCGGGGGCGCGCCCGAGTCGACCACACGGACGTGCAGGGACTCGATGACGACGGTCTCGTCCCCGGCGCCCTGCACGGTCAGCGCCACCCGTTGCGCGTCGGCGGCGACGGCGCCGTGCGCCTTCACCCAGCCCGGGACGTCCTGCCCCATGACCGGCGGTGAGACTTGGCTGGGCGGCCGGTCGATCAGGTACTTCGCCTCGCACTGCGGGTCGTCCCAGGCATAGGTGCGGGTGCTCACCGTGAGCGGGACCGCGTCGCTTCCCTGGGCGCGGCCCGTGTCGGTGCCGTGCGCCGAGGTGTCGGTGCTGTGGGGCGACGGCTCGGCGTCGGGCGTTCCGGGGGCCGGGACCGGGGCCCGGGTGTGGCCCGGACGCGCGGAGGGGGACGTGGACGCCGACGGGTGCGGCGTGGGGGCGGCCGGGGCGCGCTGTCCGGAGGAGATCACGGTGGCCTCCGGCCGGCCATTGTTCGCCGCGTCCGGCCTGACGACCTTCAGGTCGAACGCGAACGCGGTGGACACGGCGACGACCACGGCGGTGCCCGCCGCGATCAGGGCCCACCGCCTGCGGGCGGTCCCTATGAGCCCCGGCATGCGGCGGGCGGGGGCGGTCGCCTCCGGCGACGCTTCGGAGACGGGTGCGGGCCGGGGCGGGGGCGGCAACGGGGTGTCCGGCACGGCCTCCGGCTGGGGGTGGTCCGTGGGTGCCTGCGCGGAGCGTGGCTCCGGGCCCGAGCCTGAGCCGGACGCGGATGCGGACGCCGACGCGGACGTGGCCGTGGACGGCGACGCGGACGTGGACGCCGACGCCGACGTAGGCGTGGACGCCGACGTGGCCGTGGACGCCGACGCGGACGCCGACGTGGACGTGGACGCCGACGCCGACGTAGGCGTGGACGCCGACGTGGACGTGGACGCTTCGGCCCGGTCCGGGGAGTCCGGCTCCGAAGCCGCCGCCGCGGCCCGCCGGGCGCGTTCCCGGGCGGCGTCCGCCAGGACCCAGCGCCGGTGTAACTCGACCAGCTCCTCGGGAGTCGCCTTGCACACCCGGCCGAAGCGGGAGACGGCCGCGTTGTCGGCCGGCACTCCTTCCCCCTTGCAGTACCGGTGCAGCGTCGAGGTGCTCATGTGCGCGCGTTTCGCCAGGGCCTCGTAACTCAGCCCGGACCGCTGCTTCAACTCGCGCAGCAGCGCCGCGAAATCAGCGATCTCCTCAGCCGCCCCCACCAGTCCTCCATTCCGTTCGCCATCCCAGAAGGGTTACGTTTCCCCAGGTCAAAGCCGGTTCGCGCATCCCGGCGTCCCAAAACTCCCGATGGAATGGCGGTTGGGACGCCGCATGGCACAGGCTTGGGCCATCCAAGCACGGCGCCTCGCCGGACACGGTGATCGGGCCCGCTCAACTCCGCCTTCGTGGCGCGTGCTTGCGGCGCCTCCGGCCGCGCCCCGTCTTCCTGATGTTCGTTCCTGATGTTCAGAGAAAGCAGTCCATTCATGCGTATGACCACTCGTTCCGTCTCCCGCACGGCCGCCTCCTCCATGGTCGTCGCCGCCCTCGCGCTCGTCGGCGTCCAGGCCGCCGGGCAGACCGCTTCCGCCGCCCCGAAGACGGCCGCCTCGGTCGTCACCTGCACCGCGGCGAACACCAAGCTGACCGTCACCGAGGTGTCCCGCCCGATCAACCACCTGCTTCTCAAGGCCACCAACACCGGCACCAAGCCCTGCTACGCGTACAGCGCCCCCTTCCTGAGGGCCGGCGCCGACGCCCAGGCCCCGGTGGCGTGGAACGAGGACAGCACGCCGCAGGCCGTGGTGACGCTCAAGCCCGGTGAGTCCGCCTACGCGGGCGTCCTGACGTCCTCCCCCGACGGCGAAGGGGGCGGCACCGAGAAGACCCTCGGCGTGATCTTCGCCGACCGGAACGGCGGCGCGACCGACAAGGAGAAGACCCTGAACCTGCCGAACGGCGGAGTCTTCTTCAACAGCGCGGCCGCCGTCACCTACTGGCAGGACAACGCGGCGGACGCCCTCACCTGGTAGTGACGGAGAAGGCCCAGGTCGGTGACCTGGGCCTTGTCGCACGAGGGGTGCCCCGTCAGGTGGCTGTCGGCCGCGTGCGGTCCGCCTCAGTCCGAGAAGGGGACCGCGTCGGCGGCGGACGTGTGCCAGCTGCTGACGATCGGCTTGTCCACGACGAACGAACCGACCTTCAGGGACACCGGGTTGGGGTCGGCGTCGGAGACGGAGACGATGAGGCTGTCCAGCTCCTTGCCGCCGTCCTCCTTGGTGGTCTTCGGGTTCACGCCGGCGTAGGCGGTGACCCCGGCGCGGAGCGTGATGTCCTGGCCCGCGGACTGTTCCGCGGGCGAGGCGGCCGTACCGTCCGATCCGAAGGCCACGACCGGCAGCGCGGCCCGGAGGACACAGGTGATGCCGGGCTTGGCCTTGGCCTTGATCAGGAAGTAGCCGCCGGCCTGGGTCTCGGAACTCACGCTCCAGGAGATGTCGTTGGTGCCGCACACCTGCCAGTAGCCGCTCTTGTCCCCGGAGGTGCCGGTGCCGCCCGTACCGGACTTGCCCGACGAGCCGCTTCCCGTGGTCCCACCGCCGGAGGTCTTCGAAGCGCCGGCACCGCTGCTTCCGCCGTTCGCGCCGCTCTTGTTGCCGTTCGCGCCGCCGTTGGTCGTCGTCGCGCCTCCCTTGCCGGATGCCGCCGAGGAGTGCGGGGTGGCGGCCACGTCAGCCGACGCCGACGACGTGTCACCGTTGCCGCAAGCGGTCATCAGCAGGCCCGTGCCGAGCAGGGCGGTGGCGACGAAAGCGGTGCGCAGACGACGGTTCATCAGGGATTTCCCTTCCAGGGTGACAGTTGCGGGACGCCGGGTGCGCGGTTACCGCGCGCTTACGATCACCAAGACGGCGGCTCCTGAACGCCGGTTGGCGCCGTCTCACGTCCAGGACGCTGCTGTCACGCCCCTGTGACACCGCTACGGCGAATGAGCCTCGGGTTCAGCGGACCGACCAGGTCAGCAGCGTCGTCACCAGGAACACGACTACCGCCGCGAGCCAGACCACAAGACGTGTCGGCCCCGATGACCGGGCCGGCGTCCGCTCCTCCCGCTCCCTCTCCCCCTCACCCTCCCGAGACAGCAGCGCATCCGCGAACGCCTGCGCGGTCTGCGGCCGGTCCTCGGGGTCCGCGGACAGCGCGGCGCGAAGAAGTGTGTGGATGCCGTTCGGCAGCCCCAGCTCCTTGGGAAGCGTCGGCGACGGTGCCGTCGATGCCCGCTCCGTCACGAGGATCGCGCGACCGGCCGGACCGAACGGCTTGCATCCGGTGAGGAGTTCGAACGTCACGACACCGAGGGCGTACACGTCGGCCCGGCCGTCGAACCCGCCGGTCTGGAAGGCCTGCTCGGGCGCCATGTACGCGGGCGTGCCGGTGGTCACGGTCAGCCCGGACGCGTCGGCCAGTTGCTTCGCGCTGCCGAGGTCGGCGACGAGTACGGCGGTGGGGGTGCGGCCCGCGTCGAGCAGGAGGTTCGACGGCTTGATGTCGCGGTGGACGACGCCCGCGTCATGGAGCACCTGGACGGCGTACCCGGCCTCGGCCGCCAGGTGCAGTGCCTCCGCGGGCCGGCAGTGCCCGATCCTCTCGGCCAGCGTGCCGCCCCGCACGTAGTCCATGACGAAGTAGGGCCGGTCGTCCTGGACACCGACGTCGTGCACCCGCACGACACGCGGGCTGGAGATCCTGCGGAGCAGCCTCGCCTCCGCCAGGAAGCGTTGGCGTACATCGGCGTTCGAAGCCCAGTTGTCGGCCAGCACCTTGACCGCGACGTCCGTGTCGAACTCGGGATCGTATGCTCTCCAGACGGTGGCGAACGAACCGGCTCCCAGTCTCTCCTCGAGGAGATAACGACCTAGCTTCTGCATGTGGAAGCATTTTGCCGGGTGGTGTCCGGGTCGGGCCGCAATGGGGGACGGCAAGGTGATCGGGGGACAGCAGGGTGATCGAAGAGGATGAGCTGACACGGCTCGTGGCGTCCGCCCGGGCGGGTGACCGGGCGTCCATGGACCGCCTCCTCGTCAGGCTTCGGCCCACGGTCATGCGCCGCTGCTCCAGGTTCCTTCCGCACCACGCCGACGCCGAAGAGGCCGCGCAGGACGCTCTGCTGTCCATCAGCACACATCTGCACGAGTACAGCGGGCGGGGCTCGTTCCTCGGGTGGGTGACAGTGATCGCCTCGAACGCCGCTAGGTCCACGTACCGTTCGATGCGCCGGCGCGCGGAGGACAGTCACGCTGTCCTCCCCGAGGGTGCCGACCCCCGTACGACCAGCGTCATCGCGGGCACCCGCCTGGACCTGATGGAGGCGCTGGCCGCCCTCGAGGAGCGGCATCCGGCCCTGCTGGAGTCCTTCGTGCTCCGCGATCTCGGGGACCTGACCTATCTTCAGGTGGCCGAGATCACCGACGCTCCCCTGGGCACGGTCAA
The DNA here is from genome assembly GCF_042894725.1 of Streptomyces sp. NPDC001480. Taxonomy (NCBI): domain Bacteria; kingdom Bacillati; phylum Actinomycetota; class Actinomycetes; order Kitasatosporales; family Streptomycetaceae; genus Streptomyces; species Streptomyces sp. NPDC001480. Next base: position 298,562 of record NZ_JBIAVX010000008.1, read on the forward strand.
GGACCGCATCCACCAGGCCCGTCGCTTCATGCGGGACCGCCTCGGCGGTGGCTTCTGAGACATCCCTCTCCAAAGGCGCCTGCCGTGCGAACCCGGACCATCGTCGTCATCCTGGCGGCAGCCGTCGGACTCGGCCTGCTGACCGGCCGGTTCGTCCTCCCCGCTCGCTCCGCTCCGGCCGGCCCGGAAGCGACGCCGGGTGCGGCGGCGTCCTCGCCGGGCAACGGCTCCCCGACGCCGAAGCCCGCCGGCGGGCCCATGACGGACCGGCACCTGCTGGCGGCGGCCGAGTTCGGGAAGGTCGGGTTCTCCAAGCACGTCTACGTGCGGGACCGTGTCGGAGACGGCAACTACGCCAACGCCGCCTGCACCGGGGAGAAGACCCTCGGCGAGACCTTGGGAGGGTCTGACGCGCACTTCCGCGGGTTGATGACGACCAAGGACGCGGACGGCAGCGACCCCACCATGGCCAGGAGCATCGACGACCAGGTCGCGCGGGAGGTCGCCGCCGACGCCAGGAGCCCGGCACTGGCTCAGAACTTCGCCGAGCGCCTGCTGCTGGAGGAAGTCCCGTGCCAGGAGGAACCGGCCACCCACTGGGTCTACGGGCCGACGCACACGATCGATGTCGCTCCGAGGATCACCGCGAGCTGGATGGGTTACTACGACGGCGACCTGAACACCACAGGGACCGCCCCACGGGGCAAGGAGCCGTGCGGAGGCATCGCCGTACTCCGGAACGGTTCTCACTACGGGGTCCTGGAGGTCGATGCCTGCCTGGACACGGCCGCGATGACGCGGATCGTCCGCGCGGCCGTGACACGGCTCTGAGACCACCCCGCCGCCGCTGACAGGAGTGAGCTGGATCACGCCGATCTCGGTAAATCGCCATCCAACATCTCCGGTGCCCCCGGCATCTCCCCCGGTGTACGACGACGCGAACCGCGTCGCGCCCAGACAGGAGACGAGATGTTCGACAACCAGATCAACCAGCTCGGCAACCAGTTCGGCAACAAGCTCGCCAACCGGACAGCCGGCAGGAAGTTCTCGCGTCGCGGTCGTACCGCGGGAGTGGCTGCCGTCGTCGGTGCCGCCTTGACCGCGCTCGTCCTCGGCACGCAGCCCGCCGCCGCGCAGGGCTTCGGCGCCGGCAACCTGATGCAGCGTGAGGACTTCTTCCAGCAGGGCCTGGCCCCGGTCAGCGCGAAGGTGGACCTGACCGGCAAGCAGGCTCTCTCGGCCTGCTCCGGCGAGGAGACGATGCGAGCGTTCACCAAGGGGAAGGCCGGCGCCTACGCCGACGTGACCTGGACCTTCGACACCAAGGACACCCTGCTGACCGAATCCGTCGCGGACACCTCCGCCGACGCGTCGGCGGCCTCGTTCGTGAAGCAGCTGAACAAGCTGGTGCGCGGTTGCCAGCAGGAGCCGGACGGTCACTGGTACTACGGCAAGGGGCACGCGCTCACCGTCAGGGGCGGCATGGGCAGTTGGTACCCGGCCTTCAACGGCGACGGCAAGGTCGCCGGCGGTGTCGCGGTGATCCGCAGTGGCCACAGGTTCGGCATCGTGGAACTCTCCGGCCAGCCCAGCGACGACCCCGGCTACGTGGAAGGCATCGCCGCCGCCGCCATCAACCGCCTGGCCGACTGAGTTTCGGGTGGTCGGTGTCCGGTAGCCAGTCGCGGTGTGGTGCGTACTCCAGCCAGCGCCGGGTACGGCCGGCTTCGGCGAAGCCGCGCAGCAGGGTGTCGAGCAGCGGGTGGCGGGACGACTCCCGCCAGGCCAGCGACCAGGCGTACAGCGGTGTCGGCTCGACGAGCGGGACGGAGCGCAGGCCCATGTGGTCGGGCAGCGGCGCGTCGGCGGGGAAGACGGTGAAGCCCTCCGGGTCGGCGCGGAGGTGTCGCAGGAGGTGGTCCAGGCCCAGATTGGGGCCGTCGTGCCGCCGCGTGATCCGGAACTCGTCGGCGAAGCGGCGCAGGAAGTCCAGGCGGTCCAGTTCGGCCGGGCACCACAGGACGCTGTCACGCAGGTCGGCCGGACGCAGGCTGTCGGCGCCGGCCGACGGGTGGGACGGGCCGACCACCGCGTCGACGGGTTCCAGACGCACCAGGCGCTGGGTGAGTCCCGCGTCCCGGCCGTCGGGCAGCGGGTGAACCCGGCCGAATCCCAGGTCCGTGTCACCGCGCAGCAGGGCCTGCGCGACCGACGGCCAGTCACGTCCCGGGCCCGGTTCCCACCGCACCGCGCCGAGCGCCTGTACGGCCTCGGCGACCGTGCGCATCGGCGCGTACAGATGGCCCCACGTGTCGATCCGTACGACCGGCCCGGCGCCGGTCACCGCGGCGATCGCCCGCTCGCCCGCCGCGAGCGCCTCGCGCGCGGCCGGCAGGAACCGCTCCCCCGCCTCGCTCAGCCGGATGCCGCCCTGGCGCTCGAAGAGCCGCACACCCAGCGACTCCTCCAGTCGCGCGATGCGTTTGGACAGGGCCTGCTGACTGGTGTTCAGGTCCTCCGCGGCCCGCCCGAAGTGCAGTGTCCCGGCGGTCGCGACGAAGGCGCGGACCAGGGCGAGGTCGAGGTCCATGGCGCTGACCCTATGCGACAACCGCCCGTTGTCGGCCGGGCGGCCCGGTTGTTGGCCGGGGTGCCGCACCACGCGGTCGGATGGTCCCGGAGGCCGCGTCGAGGGGCGGCCCGAGGCCGACGAGGAGATGACCACGTTGAAAGCCTTCGTACCGACCGGGGATCCCGCCGAGCCGGTCGTGCTCGCCGACGTCGCCGAGCCGACGCCGCGCCGCGACGAGGCGCTGGTGAGGGTCGAGGCGTTCTCGGTCAACCGGGGCGAGACGTTCAGGCTGGAGAAGCCCGCCGCCGGTGAGCGCCCCGGCAAGGACGTCGCGGGCCTGGTGGTGCAGCCGGCCGCCGACGGCAGCGGGCCGTCCGGTATCGCGCGGGTCGTCGGGCACCCCATGTCAGGGGGCTGGGCGGAGTACGTCGCGGTGCCGGCCACCGCGCTCGCCGAGCTGCCGGACAGCGTTTCCGTGATCCAGGGCGCGGCGCTGCCGCTGGCCGGTCTCACCGCGCTGCGGCTGCTGCGCGCCGCAGGGCCGGTGCTGGGCCGGCGGGTGCTGCTGACCGGTGCCTCCGGAGGCGTGGGCCACTTCGTCACCGAACTCGCGGCCGCCGCCGGGGCCCAGGTCACCGCCGTGACCAGGGACGCCGAACGCGGCGCCCGGCTCGCCGGACTCGGTGCCGCCGAGATCGTCCACGACGTCGCCGACGCCCGGGGACCGTTCGACATCGTGCTGGAGTCGACCGGCGGCCAGGCCCTCCCCCTCGCGCTGGCCCGGCTCGCCGGGCGCGGCACGCTCATCTGGTTCGGGCAGGCCAGTCGCACACCGGTGACGCTCGACTTCTTCGACTTCTTCGCCGGGCCCGAATCGGCTGTCATCCGCCATTTCCACTACCTGGACGCCGACACCCGCCTCGACGACGACCTGGCGGCACTCGTCCGGCTGACCGCCGAAGGCCGCCTGCGTCCCGAGATCGGCCGGGTCGCGGACTGGGCCGACACCGCGACCGCCCTCACCGACCTGCGCGACCGCCGCATCCGCGGCAAGGCCGTCCTGACCCTGTCCTGACCCGGTCCCGACCTCTCCTGAACCACGCCGGAACGACCGAAGGAGCAAGCACCATGCCGAGCACCACCGATCCCAGGGCCGTCGTCATCCGCTACGTCGAGGCCGTACGCGACGGCGCCGCCGACGTCATCCACGACAGCTTCGCCGCGGACGCGACCTGGCACTACCCGGGCAGCCTGCCCATGTCCAGGGTGTGGCGCGGCCGCGACCAGATCATCGACGAGTTCCTCGGCAACATGGGAACGGTCTTCGTCCCCGGCACCCTGGAGATCGAACTGGTCGGCACGATCGCCGAGGGCGACCGTGTGGTGGCCGAATGGACCGCCAAGGGCGAGACCGTGTACGGCGGCACCTACGACAACCGCTGCCTCGGCATCTACACGGTGCGCGACGGCAGGATCGTCTCCGTCGTGGAGTACGCCGACACCCACCACGTGGCCGCGACCCTCCTCCCCGCCCATGACACCCACCGGCCCGCCGACGCCGAGTGAGTGCGGCGTTCGGCGGTGAGGGCGGCGGCGGTCCACGACCAACAGGCCTGCCTGGTCGGAAGGATCGGCGTCGTGTCGGTCAGAGGGGCCTCAGGTCGTGGCCGGCCCTGCTGACGAAGTCCGCCATGGTCTTCTCCACCTTCGCGGCTTCCTGGGCCTGGGCCGGCGTCACCAGCCAGGCCATGCCGCCGGTGATCACGCCGGCCGTCGACGCGGACCCGGCAGTGATCACCGCGACCGCCACGTCGCCTGACATGCTCCCCCTCGGCAGCCACGGATGCCGGGCACAGAACCGGCCCCGGCCATCCACCCGAGTCAGGGGCCGTTCTCACCGCTCAGTGGCATCCGAGGGAGTCGAGGGCGGCGAGGATGTCGGCGGGTTCAGCCCGCTTGGTGTAGTCGGTGTCCACGAACGCCCAGCGGATGATGCCGTCACGGTCGATGACGTACGTGGCCGGCAGCGGCAGGGTGCGGGCGTGACCGCCGTTGACGCGCTGGAGGTCGAAGCCGAACTCGTCGTAGACGGCGGTCAGGTCGTCGGGCAGGTCGAAGGCAAGGCCGTACTGCTTGGCGGTGTCCGAGCCGACGTCGCTGAGCACGTCGAAGGCCAGTTCGTGCTTCTCGGCCACGGTCAGGGACTCGTCGGGGATCTGCGGGGAGACGGCCACCAGACGGGCGCCTTGCGCGACGATGGCGTCGTGGTGCTGCTGGAGGGCGCGCAGCGCGAGGTTGCAGTACGGACACCAGGCGCCGCGGTAGAAGGTCAGCACGACCGGGCCCCGGGCCAGCAGCTCGTCCAGGACGACGGTGCGTCCAGCGGCGGAGGGCAGGCTGAAGCGGGGTGCGTGGGCGCCCGCGGACAGTGCGCGCCCGGACGCGCCGGAGGCGGCGAGTTCCTGGGCCGCGCGCTCCATGACGTCCCGCTGTGCGGCCGGGATCTGCGGGAAGCGGGACGTGTAGAAGGCGCGCAGTTCGGCATCAAGGCTCATCGTTGCTGTTCCCCCTGCTGACGACGGCTCAACTCGGAACGAACGTTCCAAGATGATCCGAGGATAGCGGGTGACGGGCTATCTTGGAACTATCGTTTCAGGATGGTGAGGGACGCATGCCGGACATCAAGCACTTCGACCCCGAGGCGGCCCTGGACACGGTGGTCCGGCTGTTCTGGCGGCAGGGCGTCGCCTCGACCGGCGTACAGGACGTCGTGACCGCGACCGGGCTCAACCGCTCCAGCCTCTACGCCACCTTCGGCGGAAAGCAGGAGCTGTACCTCGCCGCGCTCCGGCGCTACGTCGAGACCCACTCCGAGCCGGCGTTCCGCCGCCTCGCGGAGGACGACCGCGGACTGCCGGCCGTCGCCGGGTTCTTCACCGGGCTGATCGAGGTCCGCTGCTCGGGACCGTACGCGCGGTGGGGCTGCATGGTGGTCAATGCGCACGCCGGCGCGGAGAACGGCGACACGGAGGTCCTCCGCGTCCTCGACCGGCACCATCACCGCTTGCGGGATGCCCTGTTCGCCGCCCTCCGCACCGCCCGGGCGCGGGGGCAGCTGGCCCCGGGCACCGACCTCACCGAAGCCGCCGAGTTGCTGGCCACGCTCGCCTACGGCGTCAACCTGCGCTCCCGCACCGGGGCCGACGCCCCCACCCTGCACCGGACCGTGTCAACGGCCCTCGCCTCCCTGACCGGGACCTGATCCACCACGGCTCCTGCCACCGGACCGACCGGCTCTGCGCCTGCGCCTGCGTGCCCCTCAGGCGCGGATCCTGCGGCCACGGTGGAGTCGGCCGGGTACGTCGGTGAACTCCAGGTCCAGGCCGATGCCTTCGCGTTCGGCGTGGATGTGGAGGTGCGGTTCGGTGGTGTTGCCGGTGTTGCCGACCTCGCCGAGGAGCTGGCCCCGGTGGACGGTGTCGCCCTTGGTGACCGTCACCGAGCCGGGGCGAAGGTGGGCCAGTTTGACGATCTCCCGGCCGGTGTCGAGGAACACGTGGTTGCCGGAGGGCGGTTGGTAGCGGATCTCGCCCGGCTTCTGGTCGTGGAACGTGTCGGCGGCGGAGATCACCACGCCGTCGCAGGGAGAGCGGACGGGACGTCCGTAGGCGGCGTACGCGGTCAGGGCGTGGCCGGATCCGGTACGGGTGCCGTACGGGCCCAGCGCGACCAGGTCGAGCGCGCCGCGCTGTTCCGGAACCCTCGCGTGGTGGTTGAGCGCACGGCCACCGCCCTGTACGACGTACCAGGTGCCCTCCAGCGGGAACAGCAGCGGCCGGGACAGCGGTGCCTTCCAGCGGTGCAGCCGTGCGGCCGTCACCAGCCACACGGCCGCGGTCAGGAGTGCGACGCCGCCTGCGAGGCCGAGGGTGCCGTGTCCCGTCGGCAGACCGGGCAGCCGCCACGCGGAGGCGACGGCGGCGACGGCGCCCGCTTCGACCGTGCGGCGCAGCGGGCGGGGGTGCATCGCCGGGGCGCCCCACCCCTGGACGATCACGTAGAAGGCGGCGAGGGTGGCGATGTCGCCGAGCCAGGCGGTGCGGTCGGCTGCCGTCCACATGGTCAGCACGTTCCAGAGCGTGACCAGGGTCAGGCACACCGCCGAGATCAGGGGCATCAGCCGGCGTCGGCGGCGCCGTGACGGCGTGTAGTTGCCGCCTTCGATGAGCAGGCCCGTGATTTCGCCGCCGGGGGCCACCTGGGCCCAGGCCCGTACCCGGCCCTTGCTGCCGGACACGATCAGCCCGTCAGGGCTGTCCGTGACGGTGCCGAGCTCTCCGACGCGGGCGTTCGTGGCGCGGACGATCCGCTCCAGGGTGTCCGCGCCGACCGCTTCCGCCACACGGGGTGCGAGACGGGGCCAGTCGTCCGGGTCCGCGGTGAGGAACCGTGACAGGGCTCGCGCTTCCGGCGGTAGCTGAAGGTCCACAGGTGGCCACCCTTCCTCGATACACAGCCCGTCACCGACAACGGGTCCACTCCACAAGACGCAGTCGTGGCGCTGGAGTTCCACGCCGGTCCGGGTCCGTCACGGGTTCAGGACGACCTTCCCCGCGACGGTGCCGGACTCGGCCAGCCGCAGGGCGTCGGCGGCGCGGTCGAGCGGGAGTCGGGCGGCGATCCGGGCGGTGACCTCGCCGCGCTGGAGGGCGGTGAAGACCTCGGTGAGGTCGGTGCGGAGACGGGCCCGGAAGCGGTTCTTGGCCAGGGCCCGGCCGGCCCAGACGTTGAAGAAGTACGCGCGGCGGCGGTTGGGCAGGGCGTTCCACAGCCACACCCGGCCGAGCAGCTTGAGGACGGGCCACTGCTTGGAGCCCTCGTCGTCACGGGTGGAGGCGCTGCCGTACGAGACGAGCGTGCCGCCGGGGGCGAGGAGACGCCAGGAGTCGACGATGCCGCGCCCGCCGACGTGGTCGAAGACGGCGTCCACCCCGCGGGGGGCGAGTTCGCGGATCCGTGCGGCGACGTCGGCGTCGCGGTAGTCGACGGGGGTCACTCCCCCTTTCCGCAGGGCGTCGTGGTGGCGCGCGGACGCCGTGCCGATCACGCGGGCCCCGGCGGCCTGGGCGAGTTGGACCAGGACCGAGCCGACGCCACCGTTGGCGCCGTGCACCACGACGGTGTGCCCGGCGCGGACGCGGGCCTTGCGGTGCAGCATCTGCCAGGCGGTGATGCCGTTGACGACGAGGGTCTCCGCCTCCGCCGCGCCGATCCCGTGGGGCACCGGCACCACGTCCGCCGCGTCGACGAGCACGTGGCTGGCCCAGCCGCCGACCTTGACCAGCGCGGCGACCCGGGTGCCGGCCAGCCTGGGCTCGACGCCCTCGCCGGTCGAGAGCACCGTACCGACGAGGTCGTAGCCGGGTACGAACGGGAACGGCGGCTGGTCGTAGTAGCGGCCGCGCCGCATCTGCTGCTCGGCGAAGGAGACGCCGGTCGCCTCCATCCGGATCACGACCTGGCCCGGGCCCGCGGTGGGGACGGCTCCGTGCCGGATCTGAAGTCCTTCGGGCTCGACCTTGCCCGGCAGGACGACCTCGACGAGTCCTTCGGCGCTCATGGTGACCTCCACTGCGGTGGTTACGTATTTTCGCGTTCGTTAGATGTTGTAACTCATTGACGCAAGGAGAGTCAATAGCTTCCGTGATAGCCTCTAACTAAAGCTTGTGGGTACAGTCGCAGCGGCGTGGAAAGGTGGCAGGCCGGTGATGGAAAAGGGCACGAAGACCCCGCGCGAGCGCTACCGCGCCCAGGTGCGTGCGGAGATCAAGGAACGCGCGTGGGAGCAGATCGCCGCGGCGGGCGCGTCCGCGCTCTCCCTCAACGCGATCGCCAAGCGGATGGGCATGAGCGGGCCCGCGCTGTACCGGTACTTCGGCAGCCGCGACGAGCTGATGACCGAGCTCGTCCGGGACGCGTACCGCAGCCTCGCCGACACCTTCCGCGCGGCCTCGGAGATCGGCACCGACGTGCCCACGCTGGCGCACGCCCTGCGCGGCTGGGCCCTGGCGGACCCCCACCGTTACTTCCTCATCTACGGCACGCCCGTCCCCGGTTACCACGCGCCCGACGACATCACCGCGATCGCGTCCGAGATCATGGCGATCCTCCTGGACGCCTTCGCCGCGCTGCCGCCGAACGGCCCGGTGAACACCTTCGACGCGCACCTCGAAGGCCACCGGGACTGGGCGGGCGGGCATCCCGCGCCGCCCGCGGTCCTCCACCGGGCCCTGACCTTCTGGACCCGGCTGCACGGTGTCCTGTCCCTGGAACTCGCCGGCCACTTCACCGGGATGGGCTTCGACCCCGAACAGCTCTTCACCGCCGAGCTGGACGACCTGGCCGGCGCGTCAGGCCTGTGACTTCACCGCCGAGACCGCTTGGGCGGGCCGGGCGGCCCGGGCGGCCCGGGCGGGCTGCCGTACGACGCGGCGGGGCCGCACCGGCAGCCCGAGCGTGGGGTTGGCGACGCTCCAGGCCGCGCCCTTGCAGACCAGCTCCTTGTAGACGGCGGCGAGCCGTCCCGTCAGGGCCGCCCGGACCGCGCGGTCGTCGGCGGTGACGTACTGGATCAGGCCTTGCCTGCGGCCCAGCGAGATGCACTGGTTGAAGTAACGCACGGGCACGTTCGGGACCTTGCCGCCGGTCAGGCGTGCCGCGACGGCGTCGGCGGCCTGCCACGCGGTGGGGACGCCCGAGGCGCACGACATCCTGAGCGGCTTGTCGCCGGGGCCCGTCACCATGGCCGCGTCGCCGATGGCGTACACGTCCGGGTGCGAGACCGAGCGCATGGTCCGGTCGACCACGATCTGGCCCGTACCGGTGACCTCCAGGGTGGTGGCCTTCGCGATCGGGTGCACGGCGAAGCCGGTGGTCCACACGGTGACCGCGGCCGGGATGACCGTACTGTCGGCGGTGGTCACGTGGTCGGCCTCGACGGCGGTGACGGCGGCGTGCTCGTACGCGGTGATGCCGAGCTCGCCGAAGACCTTCCGCAGGTGCCGGCGGCCCTTGGCGGAGAGCCAGTCGCCGAGGCCGCCGCGGGCGGCGAGGGCGACGTCGAGGTCCGGGCGGGCCTCGGCGATCTCGGTCGCGGCCTCCAGCCCGGTGAGGCCGCCGCCGACCACGACCACGGGCTGCCCGGCCTCCAGACGGGCCAGGCGCTCGCGCAGCCGCAGCGCTCCGGGGCGGCCGGCGATCTCGTGGGCGTGCTCGGCGGTGCCGGGGACGCCCTGGCTGTTCCAGCCGCTGCCGAGGGCGTAGAGGAGGGTGTCGTACGCCAGCTCCTCGGCGCCGTTCGCATCGGTGACGGAGACCGTCCTGCGCTCGACGTCCACGCCCGTGACCTGCGCGAGCCTCAGTGCGACGCCGGTGCCCGCGAACATCTCGCCGAAGGGCCTCGGGGTCAGCTCCTGCCCGGTCGCCAGCTGGTGCATCCGGACGCGCTCGACGAAGTCGGGCTCGGCGTTGACGAGGGTGATGGCGACGTCTTCGCGGCGCAGTCGCCTGGCGAGGCGGCCGGCGGCGATGGCTCCGGTGTATCCGGCTCCGAGGACGACGATGCGGTGCTGCTGCATGTCCTGCTCCTGTCTGGACCTGTCCGGTCCCGTCTTCAGCGGGTCGCCCCTTGAACCGGGCGGGCCGCCGTTCCCTGACAGGACCGGGGTGTGAAGCAGGTCACATGGACGTCAGAAGGCGTTGAGCAGGGGTTCGCCGTGGTCGGTGGCCGCCCACCGCTGGGTCGCGCGTTCGAGCTTGTCGGGGTTGACCTGGTTGCGGAACGCGGCGATGCCCTCGGCCGTGATCTCCAGGCACATGACACCGACGACCCGGCCGTCGACGACCGCCACGACGGCGGGGGCGCCGTTGGCGGTCGCGACATACACCTCGGGTGAGCCGCCGACCAGGGCGCGCTTGGCCTCGCTGGGCTTGAACAGGCCCCGCAGGAACTTCGCGACCGCCAGCGCGCCCTCGAACGCCTTGGCGCGGGCCGGGACCTTCCCGCCGCCGTCGCCGACCGAGATGGCGTCCGAGGTGAGCAGCCGCACGAGCGGCTCGGTCCGGCCGCTCGTGGCGGCCGTGAGGAACTCCTCGACGACGCGCCGGGCGGCGGCCTCGTCGATCCCGCTGCGGGCCTTGCCGGCCGCGACGTGCTTCTTGGCACGGTGGAAGATCTGCTGGCTGGCGGCCTCGGTGAGGTCGAGGATCTCGGCGATCTCCCGGTGCGGGTAGTCGAAGGCCTCCCGCAGCACGTACACCGCCCGCTCATTGGGAGTGAGGCGCTCCAGCAGGACGAGGACCGCGTACGAGACCGACTCGCGCTGTTCGGCGGTGTCGGCCGGACCGAGCATCGGGTCCCCGGCGAGCAGCGGCTCGGGCAGCCACTGCCCCACATAGGTCTCGCGCCGTGCGCGGGCCGAGGTGAGCTGGTTGAGGCACAGGTTGGTGAGCACCTTCGTCAGCCAGGCCTCGGGCACCTCGATGTGGTCGACGTCGGCGGCCTGCCAGCGCAGGAACGTCTCCTGCACGGCGTCCTCGGCCTCGCTCGCCGAGCCGAGGAGACGGTAGGCGACGGCCTCCAGGCGGGGCCTGAACGCCTCGAACCGGTCCACGTCGTGCACGGTCAGCGCCATGGACCGGATCCTAGTACCGCCTCGTACCGGAGGATCAGTAGTCGAGGCCCGCGTACCACTCGCCGCGGCCCCGCGGTGTCAGGTCGAGGAGGTGCCAGACGGGGACCAGGAGGTCGATGCCGCGCTGGTCGATGTCGTCGGCCATGCGGGGGTGGGCGGAGTAGAAGTGGCGGATCGTGCCGTCGTCGTCGCGGGTGAAGACGGACACCGTGGAATCCTGTTCACCGGCCTTGTCCTCGCTGCCCAGGTCGTACTTGAACGTGCTGTCGCCGCAGCTCAGCAGGCGCAGCCGGCGCCAGCCGCGGTCGCGGGCGTACTGCCGCAGGGTGGGCGGGTCGGCGGCCGCGGCGACGGCGAAGTCCGTGTTGCGCGCGAGGTGGCGGGCGATGCCGTCGAAGCCGTCGATCCACAGGGTGCACATCGGGCAGGGGCTGGTCTGGAGCTTGCCGTACATGAAGTGGTAGACGATCAGCGGACGTCCGGGGGCGGTGAACAGTTCGCTCAGGGACACCTCGCGGACCGGTGTGTCGCCGGCGTCGAGGTCCGCGGGGCCTTCGAGGAAGACGTAGTCGTCCACGGGCGGCCCCTGGGGGAGCGCCCGCCGCAGGGCCGCGACCGTCTCGCGGTGGCGCATGAGGTCGATCTCGGCGAGGCGCAGCTCTTCGCGGGCCGCGAGGTAGTCCGGTGATTCCCCGGCCAGTCTGGTCTGCCGCGACATCGCGTCCTCCTGGGGTGGGCTTCCCCCGGCCCTTCGAGTCTATGGCGCCCGCTCCCGCCCGGCGACCGCGTCGACCGGCGCACGGGTTGCCGGGGCAGCCTCTGGACTGATGACCGAAATCGCGTGCTGAGCACGGACTTTGGGAAGGTGTGGTGGACGCCGATCCGGAGGCCGGGCAGCCGTGGATGTCGACGCTGTATGTGCCGGGCCGCACGCTGTCGGAGGTCGTGGCCGAGGAAGTCCCGCTCAAAGGGCGGGACTTGCGCATACTGGGGCTGGGCTCGTCGAGGCGCTGCGGGACATCCACCAGGCAGGTCCGGTCCACCGGGACCTGAAGCCGGGCAACGTCCCCACGCCGGTGTTCTCGTCGGCCTACGACGACCTCTACTTCGCCAACCACTTCGGCCGTCTGCTCGCGCTGGACCGGAAGACCGGAGCGGAGCGGTGGCGCACGGCCGCGCGATCGTGGCAGTGGCGGGCAACACGGCCTTCTCCGTACGCCCCGACCGTCCCACGGCCCGGACGTCACCGGCCGGCGGCTGACCGGCCGGTCGCGGAGGCGATCACCGCGGAGACGACCCCGGTCGCGGCGAGGCTCCCCATCATGACCAGCCCCACCCCGACCACGAAGAGGCCGCTGGAGTCGTCCGACCAGTCGTAGTAGGCGGCGGCGGACAGGCCGAGCGTGGTGCCGAGCACGGCGCCCGCGACATGGTGCCGGAACGCCGCCCAGCACACCGGCAGCAGCAGGGTCAGTACCAGCCCGACGACCTGCCACGCCTCGTACGGGCCGGTCGTCGTGCCGTCGGCATGCTCGTCACGGTGCTGGTCCCAGCCCAGCCAGGCGGCCCACACCGCCGCCGCGACCCCGGCCAGTACGAGGATCGACGACAGTTGGGACAGGGGCTTCACGAGTCCTTGGCGCATGGCCCAAGCGTCCCGGCCCGTCCCCGACGCCGACCAGAGCTCATGTACTCAGCCGCACCCGAGTACATGAGCCACGGGGTCGTCACGTGGACCGGCCCGCCCGTCTCACTTCGCGGTCGATCGCCCAGGCGTCCGCCACCGGGCCCACGTGTCCGAGCTTGTCGGGGTTGATCACCGAGCGGATCGTGTGGATCTTGCCGTCGAGGACATCGAGCGCCAGGGTGTTGAGGACCCTGCCGTCCCGGTCGCGGAAGACCGCGCCCGGCCGGCCGTTGATCTCGTGCGGCTCGAACGTCACGCCGACCCGGGCCATGCGGGGGAAGACGGCGGCGAGCAGCCGGGCCACGTTCTCGGCGCCCATGACGGCCCTGGCCAGCTGCGGGGCCCTGCCGCCGCCGTCGCCGACCATCGACGCGTCGGCGGCGAGCAGTTCCCGCAGGCCGGCGACGTCGCCACCGCTCAGGGCGGCGAAGAACCGCGACGCCAGTTCCTCCCGCTCCTCACGGACCGTCTCGAAACGCGGCCGCCCGGCCTCCATGTGCCGTCGCGCCCGCACCAGCAGTTGCCGGCACGCCGCCTCCGACCGCCCCACCGCGGCGGCGACCTCGTCGAACCCGAAGCCGAACACCTCCCGCAGCACGAACACCGCACGCTCCAGCGGGCTGAGCCGCTCCAGCAGCAACAGCGCCGCCATCGACACCGAGTCGGCCAGCTCCGCCGACCGGGCCGGATCCTGGTACGGATCACTGAGCAGCGGCTCGGGGAGCCACGGGCCCACGTACTCCTCCCGCCGCACCCGCGCCGACCGCAGCACATCGATCGAGATCCGCGTCACCGCGGCCGACAGGAAGGCCTTGACCGATGTGGGCCGGGTCGAGGACCCGTCGAAGCGCAGCCAGGTCTCCTGCACCGCGTCCTCGGCCTCGGCCACGCTGCCCAGGATCCGGTAGGCGATCGAGAACAGCAGCGGCCGCAGCTCCTCGAACTCCTCGACCTTGCTCACGCCTGACGCCCTCCCTCGATGCCGTTCAGTGGAAGGTACCGGGCACGTAGTCACCGGCCGGCTGACGGCTGATGACATTCAGCCGGTTCACCGCGTTCATGAAGGAGACCAGGATCACCAGGGCGCCGAGCTGGTCCTCGTCGTAGTGCTTGGCGGCGGCCGCCCACACCTCGTCACCGACCCCGCCGGCCGCGTCCGCGACCCGGGTGCCCTCCTCGGCCAGCTCCAGCGCGGCACGCTCGGCCTCGGTGAAGACGGTGGCCTCCCGCCATGCCGCGACCAGGTTCAGCCGCACCGGGCTCTCGCCGGCGGCGGCCGCGTCCTTGGTGTGCATGTCGATGCAGACGGCGCAGCCGTTGATCTGGCTCACGCGCAGCGCCACGAGCTCCCGCGTGGAGGCAGGCAGCGGTGAGTCCTTGACCTCCTTGCCCGCCGACATGAAGTACTTGAGGGCCTTGCCGGCGGTCGGGGTGGCGAAGTAGTCCAGTCGCGCTTCCATGGTGTGCCTCCTCTGAGGTCGTCAGTGGTTACACACCCGAGACGAGATGGCCTCGCCCCCTGTGACATCGGCCGGCCCGGCTCAGACCGGCAGCCGTTTCACCACCGCGTCCCCGCACTCGGCCGTCCGGGCGTAGAACGCCGTCAGCTCGCGGTGTGTCGAGGCGAAGGCGCCCCACGTCTCGGGCTCCGCGGTCACACCGCCGTGGCGCGGCAGCAGTTCGTCGCGGGCGAACTGCCACAGCTCGTCGAAGTCGGCCGTCGTGAGGAACCTGGCCACCCGGCGGGTCTGGGCCGCCGTCAGGACCAGGAGCGGCGGCTCGTGCGGGTCGGGGCGGAACACCGGCCGGCCGCCGAGCACCACCTGGGTCCGGGGCGGGGCCTCGGCACGGCGCGGGGGCGGGCCGGCGTAGATGCGTTCCTGGTCCAGGTGGTGCCGGACGGTCTCCGAGTCGTCCTTGAACATCCGGTCGAGCCAGGTCGCGCTGTTGCGCAGCGCCGGGGGCGGCACCGCTCGCAGGCGGAGGTGCGTACTCATGCCAGAAGGAGCGCACGGGGGCTCCGAAGCATTACGCGGCCCGCCGCGGCTCACTCCGGCTCTCACTCCGGCTCTCACTCCGGCTCTCTCCGTGCCGCCCCACGGGGGGAGTGAGGAGCGGCACGGAGAGAGGTTTGGGGAGCGGGGGCTCGCGAATCATGCAGCGCGCGCCCGGCGCGAAACGTCACCCGGCGCGGGCGCCGGTCCGCGGGCGCGACGGGCCGTCTCGAACCGCCGTGCCGGCTCCCGTGCACCAACGGCTCGGCAACGGGGCGTCGTTGGATGGGCGGCGTCGGCGGCCACGTGAAGGGCTCGCGACATGTTGTGACACTTCCGTGAGGGCGGACGCTGGTCACCATGGGGGCCGTCGACGCGACCGGAGCGCGGCGGACGGCATGGACTCGCTGCGGAACCGGTGCGAACGAGGACGGTCTTGGGCCAGGTACGGCAACCCCGGCGCGCACAGACGCGCGACGGGGAACTGGGCGCGGCGGTCGCGCGGGCCCAGGACGGCGACGAGGCCGCTTTCGCGGTCGCCTACCGGATCGTCCAGCCGGGCCTGCTCGGCTATCTGCGCGGCCTCGTCGGCGACGACGCGGAGGACGTGGCGTCCGACGCCTGGCTGGTGATCGCGCGTGACCTGGGGCGTTTCAAGGGGGACGGGGCCGGGTTCCGCGGCTGGACGGCGACCATCGCCCGGCGCCGGGCCCTGGACCATCTGCGCCGGCAGCGCGTACGGCCCCGGGCGGGCGGGACCGAACAGGACGTACTGGACCTGGCCGGCCCGCACAGCACCCATGAGCAGGCCCTGGAGTCCCTCTCCACGGAGCGTGCCCTGGAACTGGTGCGCGGGCTGCCCCGGGACCAGGCCGAGGCGGTGCTCCTGCGCGTGGTCGTCGGCCTGGACGGTCCCGCCGCCGCACGCGTCCTCGGCAAGCGTCCGGGGGCGGTACGCACCGCCGCCCACCGGGGCCTGAAACGCCTCGCCCATCAGCTGGGTCTCGGCGGTGAGGCGGACCAGGGTGTGACGGATGAGGCGTCCCGGACGCTGGGTGAGTCGAAATGAACGACGAACGGATCGAACCTGTCGGACACGAACGGATGCGGACATGGGTGAGCGGCTGAGCGGTGGCGGGGTTCCGGGCCGTGGCCGTCGACGTGCGCATCACGGTGGTGCCGTGTCCGGCCCGCGGGACGTAGGTGACTCCGCCGCGCTGGAAACGGCCCTCGCCACCGCCATACGCGACGGCGGTCTCGCCCCCGAGGCCGAGCGGGAGGCCCTGGCAGCGTTCCGGGCCGCCCGCGGAACGGGCGCGCACAAGGCGCGTACCCGGCGCCGGGACGACTGGCGGCTGCCCGCCGAGCGGCGTACCGGGCGCTCGGTGAAGACGACGTTCGGCCTGGTGTTCGCCGGCCTCACCCTGGGCGGTGTCGCGGTGGCGGCCATCGGTTCGGTCGGCTCGTCCGCGGACGGAGCCGACGCCGGCCGGGCGACCGCCCACCCGTCGTCGGTCGCCCCGGACCGGCCGGGCGGTACAGCCCCGCCCACGTCCGCCGGCGGGCACGGGCCGACGGACCGCCCGGCCACCGCCAAGGACACCGAGGCGCACTGCCGCGCCTACGAGCAGGTCCGAAACCGCGGCAAGGCGCTCGACTCGACGGCCTGGCAGCGGCTCGTCGCGGCCGCCGGCGGAAAGGACAAGGTCGCCGCGTACTGCTCCGCCCAACTGGCCGGGGCGAAGGCCACGCCGGGCGGCGGGAACAACCCGGGAGCGGGCTCCGCGAACCCCGGCAACGGCAACGGCAACGGCACGTCCGGCAACACCGGCGCCTCGGGAAGCGGCACCTCCGGAAAAGGCCGGTCGGACGGGGACAAGGGCGGCGGAAAGCACAAGTAGCGCTCAGCGCGCCCTCGCGTCACTCTCTGCTTACGCTGGTGCCGTTCTCCGCGTGTCGGCCGAAAACCGCACACGCTGAGCCGCACGGCAGAAGAGAGCACGTCGATGGCCGCCACCGAACACCCCCCGCAGAGCCGGCTGCGGGCGTGGATGCTGGAGGGCCTGTCCGACATGGGCAAGCCCGGCGGCCACACCGGCCCGTACGCCAAGCCGGAGCCCCCGCACAAGGGTCAGCGCTGGTACCGGGTGATGTGCCTGACCGGCGTGGACTACTTCTCCACCCTCGGCTACCAGCCCGGCATCGCGGCCCTCGCCGCGGGCCTGCTGTCGCCGATCGCCACGCTCGTGCTCGTGGTGGTCACCCTCGCGGGCGCGCTTCCGGTGTACCGCCGGGTGGCCGAGGAGAGCCCGCACGGGCAGGGGTCCATCGCCATGCTGGAGCGGCTGCTGTCCTTCTGGCAGGGCAAGCTGTTCGTCCTCACCCTGCTGGGCTTCGCGGCCACCGACTTCCTGATCACCATCACCCTGTCGGCCGCCGACGCCGCCACGCACCTCGTCGAGAACCCTCATCTGACCAGCGCCCTGCACGGCAAGCAGATGCTGTTCACCCTGCTGCTGGTGGCTCTGCTCGGCGCGGTGTTCCTCAAGGGCTTCCTGGAGGCGATCGGCGTCGCGTACGCGCTGGTGGCCGTCTACCTCGGGCTGAACGCCGTGGTCGTGGTCGCCGGCCTCTGGCACGTGTTCACCGCCGAACACGTGATCACCGACTGGACCAGTGCCCTCACCGCGGAGCACGGCAGCGCCTTCGTCATGATCGGCTTGTCCCTGCTGGTCTTCCCGAAGCTGGCGCTGGGCCTGTCCGGCTTCGAGACGGGCGTCGCGGTGATGCCGCACGTCGAGGGCGACCCGGGCGACACGGAGGAGAACCCGAAGGGCCGGATCCGGGACACGAAGAAGCTGCTCACGACCGCCGCGCTGATCATGAGCGTCTTCCTGATCACCACCAGTTTCATCACCACGGTGCTGATCCCGGCGAAGGAGTTCGAGCCGGGCGGCCAGGCCAACGGCCGCGCGCTCGCCTACCTCGCCCACGAGTACCTCGGCAGCGCGTTCGGCACGGTCTACGACATCTCCACCATCGCCATCCTGTGGTTCGCGGGCGCCTCCGCGATGGCCGGCCTGCTCAACCTGATGCCGCGCTACCTGCCCCGCTACGGCATGGCCCCGCACTGGGCGCGCGCCGTCCGCCCGATGGTCATCGTCTTCATCCTCATCGCCTTCCTCGTCACCTGGATCTTCGACGCCAGCGTGGACAAGCAGGGCGGCGCCTACGCCACCGGTGTGCTGGTCCTGATGTCCTCCGCGGCGATCGCGGTGACCATCGCCGCGCGCAAGGCCCAGCAGCACGGCTGGACCACCGGCTTCGCGGTCGTGTCCGCGGTCCTGCTCTACGTCACCGTCGCCAACGTCATCGAACGCCCCGACGGTGTGAAGATCGGCGCCTGCTTCATCGTCGGCATCATCCTGGTCTCGCTGCTGTCCCGGCTGGCCCGCGCCTTCGAGCTGCGCGTGACCGAGGTGACGCTGGACGACATGGCGCAGCGGTTCGTCCGCGACATGGCCCACCGGCGCATCCGCTTCCTCGCCAACGAGCCCGGCGAGCGGGACAAGGCCGAGTACCGGGACAAGATCAATCAGATCCGGGCCGACAACGACCTGCCGGAGCAGGAGGACTTCATCTTCGCCGAGGTCACCGTCACCGACCCGTCCGAGTTCGAGGCCGAGCTGAGCGTGCGCGGCGAGGTGCTGCACGGCCGCTACCGCGTCCTGACCCTGGAGTCCTCCTCCGTCCCGAACGCCCTCGCCGCCCTGCTCCTGCACGTCCGCGACACCACGGGCTGCATCCCGCACATCTACTTCGAGTGGACCGAGGGCGCCCCCCTCGCCAACTTCCTGCGCTTCTTCCTCTTCGGCCAGGGCGAGGTCGCCCCCGTCACCCGCGAGGTGCTGCGCGAAGCGGAACCGAACCGCGAGCGGCGGCCGCGCGTGCACACCGGCTGAGAGTCCCGGCCGGAAAACCGGACTGGAATCCCGACTGAGATCCGGGCTGGAAATCAACGTCGGCGTCAGGACCCCGTCAAAAGCCGACCTCATCGCGTCAGGACACCGTCAGCGCCCTTCGCCCAGGGGCACCACGCGGCCTAGCGTCGACGGCATGCGAGGAAGCGGAACGGGCGGCAGTCCGGTCACCGACCGCCATTGGCAGAGCGGCGCGCGGCTCGCGGCGAGCTGCGCCCTCACCTTCTGCGCGCTGACCTTCCTCGTCGACTGGGACGCGGGCACCCTCACCGCCGCCCGCGCCGCACTGTGGCTCGCCCTGTCCGCCGCCGTCCTCGCCGTCCTGCTGCCGCAGCGGGTCACCGCGGGCCCCGGCTGGCTGATGGTGCGCGGCCCGCTCGGCCGGCGGGCGGTACGGACGTACGCGCTGGTGTCCGTACGGCAGTCCGACGGCGTCACCGCCCGCCTCGTCCTGCGGGACGCCCAGGGCGGGCGCCTCGAACTCGACACCCGGGTGCTGGCCGCCAACCCCTTCCTGTGGCACGAACTCGACACCGGCCTGCGCCGCTCCGCGCACCGGGGCACCCTGCTGCACGGAGAGGACGCGTTCCGGCGGCTGGGCGAGCGGATCGACACCGAGACGGCGCGAGCGGTCCTCCGCGCGTCCGGGCTGTCGTAGGCCGGCCGTCCTGAGGCGTGCCGCGCCGTGCCTCAGGTGTTCGCGGTGGCCCTCACCAGGTTCAGCTCGCTAAGGACGCGGTCGAGGTCGGCCGGGGCGGCGGCGAGGCGGACCGTCCGGCCCGCGTCGTCGAGTTCGGCGATGTGCCAGCTCCTGGGCACGGTGTCGCCGTCGCTGCCCCGGGCGCGGCGCACGCTCCTCAGGGCGAGCCGCTCCACCGGGATGCGTTTCGCGGCGAACCTGCCCGGGCCGGGAGCGACCGCCGGAGCGCCGTCTCCGAGGGCGATGTGGGTACCGAAGCCGTGCGGGTTGTAGTCGGTGTGCTCCAGGAAACGGGCGGCCAGGAAGACCTCGTGCGCCTCCCGGGCACCGGACTCCTCGCGGGCCGCGGTCTGTTGGGGCGTACGCACACGTGTGGTCCGCCAGGCCCAGGTGAGGAGGGCCAGTGTGGCGAGGGAGCCCGAGGCGGCCCAGGCGAGCGCGACGGGAGAGGTGAGCAGAGTGGTGGGGTGGAGGTAGCAGAGCGGCAGCAGCCACAGGGCGGTGCCGACGAGCACGCCCGCGAAGGGCAGCACCGACGGGAGGACCTCGTCGTCGGGCAGCCTGCGCCCGCGCAGCCGCAGCAGCACCTGGGCGGCGGGGTAGCCGGCGGCGAGGGCGAGCGCGGCGGCCACGGCGGCCACGTCCCCGGCGCCCGTGACGTGCTCGTGCCACACGTAGTGAGGTCCGCTGACCTCCCTCACCTCACCGCGCCAGACGGTCAGTTCGACACGGTCGCCGCGACGGAACCCCTCCGCGGCCTCCCGGGAGACCTCGACCCGCGCCATCGGACTGCCGCCGGCGAAGTACAGCCAGCTGCTCTTCTTCGGCCTGTTGGCGTCGGTGCGGGCGATCACGGCCGGCAGGGTGGTCAGACAGTCGGCGCGCGCGGAGGCGGGCGTCGCCGACGTGCACGGGCGGGCCGACCGCCACGCGCGTTCCGTCGACGCGGCGTTCGGCACGAACCACGCGGCCACCCCGGCGCACACCAGCAGCAGCGCGCACAGGCTCAGCGAGCCGGCCCAGCCGCGCCCGGCCGTGCGGTACGAGACGACGGGGACGTGACCGGACTCCGGGGTTCCGTGGCGGCGGTGCAGCGTGCGGAGGGCTTCCAGCGTCGCGTCGAACTCCGGATCGGACGGCCCGCTCCACGGCAGCGGCAGGAGCCGCTTGCGGCCGTCGCGCATTGCCAGGCCGACGCGCCGGGAGACGGGGACCCTCGGGTTCCTCCCGTACTTCAGACACACCCACAGGCCGGCGACATCCCCCCAGGGCACGCTCCGGGTCCCCCACAGCGTGCGGATCCGCACGCCGTACGCGTCGGCGCTCACCCGGGCGGTGACCCAGTGGAGCGCCATGACGCCCATCAGCGCCGGCAGCAGACCGACGACCCACACACCGACGAGCCCGCCCGCGTACGCCAGGCACACTCCGGCCAGCACCGTCCCGGCCGCTCCAAGGACGACGAGGAACCACAGCGTGCGCTGGCGCGGGGGAAGACAGGTCACTTCCCGGACATCGGTCATGGACGGGAGCCTGACACCGGCGGGGCCGCGCCCGCTTGTGCCGTGTCCGGCAATGTCCCGGCCCTCGACGTTGCCGACGGCAGGCTAGCTCGCCTTCTTGGCCGGTTCGCCGTCCCGGTGGTCGACGACCGCGCGTTCCATGACGGCGGTGACGCCGAAGAGGGTGGTGGGCCGCGGCTCCTTCTTCCTGTCCTTGGTGATGTACGAGCGGGCGCCCAGGTAGGCGAGGCTGTGCTTGTCGAAGATCCAGACGTCGCGGATCACGGACCTGGGGTCCTCGCGGGTGATGCCGAGGCCGTGCCGGCCGGCGGCGTCGGTGACGTCGGGGAGCTCGGTCACGCCGGGGATCTTCGCGGCGGCCTCGTAGAACGCGGCGGTGTTCGCGGCGGGCATGACCGTCCCGCTCAGCAGGTCACCGATCTTGTCGAAGGCGGCCTGGTCGTGCGACTCGGTCTCGTCCGCCTTCGTCTTGGAGTAGACCAGGCGGAGCAGGGCGTCGGGGTCGGTCGGCAGGGAGGCCAGCCACTTGTAGGTGGGGCGGTTCCAGCCCGCCGGGACGGGGGCGCCGCCCTCCTCGATGGGGATCGTCTCACCGGGCATCACGGCGTCCCTGCCGGTTTCCTTGAGCCACCCGGCGGTCTTGACGGGGCCGGGCTTCTGCACCGTCCATTCCTCCGACGTGTGCAGGGCGCCGAGCTTCACCGGGCCTTCGAACGTGCCCTTGTTGGCGCGGAGCAGCGTCTTGACGTAGACCAACTGCCCGTCCTGCACCGGGCTGGTGTCGGTCTCCATGGCCGCGGCGGCGATCCGGCCGAGCGTCACGGACGCGCCGTGGGCCCCGGCCGGGCCCGCGGCGACCGACCCGTCCTTCGGGGTGGACCCGCCACCACCGGAGAGGGTGACGACCAGTGCCCCGGCCAGTGCCATCGAGGCGGCGGGCAGCAGCACGGCGGGGCGCAGCAGCTTGCGGCGGCGCGTTGTCCCGGCCGTCCGCGTCTGCGTCTGCGGGGCGGGGTTCAGGTCCTGGTCGATGCGCTGCATCAGTACGTCCTTGTGGTGGAGGTGCCGGTTCCGGGGGAGGTCCCATTCGGCCAGGGCCGACAGCAGCTCCTCGGCCTCGCTCCGGGCGGAGCCGGCGCGGGGCAGGTCGTCAGCGTTCACGGGGTTTCCTCCTGAAGGAACAGGGCCGCGAAGGCAGCCTCACTCTCCACCTCTCCGCGGGGCCGGGGCGGTTCCGGTTTCTCGCGGTCGGATTCACCGGAGGCGCTGAGCCGGGCGAGCCGCGCGCGGGCCCGTGACAGCCGCGACCGCACGGTGCCGACCGGGATGCCGAGGGCCTCGGCCGCCTGCTGGTAGTCCAGCCCGGAGGCCACGCACAGGGTGAGCACCTCCCGGTCCTGGCGGCGCAGCCGGCGCAGCGCGTCGTGGACCAGCGCGAGCCGGCGGGCGTCGTCGATGCGGCCCGCCGTCTCGTCCGCGAAGTCCTCGACCGGCCGGGGCTCCGGGCTGCGGGCCAGGAAGGCGAGCCGGCGGCGTACCCCGCGGTTGGCGTTGCGTGCCTTGTGCGTGGCGATGCCGAGCAGCCAGGGCTTGAGCGAGCCGCCCTCGGGCTCCACCGTCTCCCGGGCCCGCCAGGCGGCGAGGAAGGTCTCGGACATCGCCTCCTCGGCCTCCGCCCAGTCGCCGGTCAGCCGCAGGGCGTGGTTGTAGACCGCCCGCGCGTACTGCTCGTACAGCTCGCCGAAGGCTTCGCGGTCCCCCGCCCGTATCCGCGCACGCACTGACTCTCCTCGTTCCGGTTGCCGCCTCACATCTGGTACTCACTGCGGAACGCGGGGAGTTCCTGTGCTCTGTGTCACACGATGCCCAAGGGGGTTTACTTGATCAGCCCCGCCGCCCACTCCGCCCACTCCCGCCGCATGGCGTTGAACCGCAGGCCGTACTCCAGGACGATCCGGCCGTAGACCGAGAGGTCGCCCTCGTCCCAGTCGATGGAGTCCACCAGGTGGCGCAGGTCGTCGTGGACCCGGTCGGAGAGCTCGACCAGTTCGGCCAGGTAGGCGCGGGCCTGCTCGGGGGGCAGGACGCCGAGGAAGAAGACGCGGAGCAGGATGTCGCTGCGGACGGTGCGCTGCGGGCGGGTCTCGGTCAGCCAGTGCCGCAGCTCGGTCATGCCGTCGTCGGTGAGGGCGTACTCCTTGCGGCCGCGCGGGCCTTCGGCCGTCACCGTGATCAGGCCGGCGTCCGCGAGTTTGGTGAGCTCCGTGTAGATCTGGCTCTGGGTGGCCGGCCAGACGTTGGCCAGCGACGTCTCGAACAGTTTCAGCAGGTCGTAGCCGCTCGCGGGGTGCTCCGAGAGAAGGCCGAGCAGCGCGTGTCGAAGGCTCATGCCACTACCCTACCTTCCAGCATTGACATGTCACTATCGAACCTTCTACTTTTGACATGTCAGAAGAGAAAGCCAGCGGGAGTACGCAAGCCCGGACGGCAACGCCGAAACGGAGAGACCCTGATGTCCTACCTGCGCACCTTCCTCCCGTGGATCGTCTTCGCGGTACTGCCCTCCGGCAGCTGGCAGTGGGGCGCGCTCGCCGCCCTGGTGGTCGCGGCGGTGCTGATCGGCCAGCAGGCGCGGGCCGGCGTCGGGTTCGACGCGCTGATCATCGAGCTGGGCTCGGCGGCCTTCTTCGCCGTGCTGGCCGTCATAGCCTTCGCCGACCCGCACTCGGGGGTGCACGACTACTCCGCGGCCCTCTCCTCCGGCACCCTCGCGGTCATCGCCGGGGTGTCCCTCGCCATCGGCAAGCCGTTCACTCTGGGCATCGCCAAGCGCACCACCCCGCGCGAGGTGTGGGGGCTGAAGCCGTTCATCCGGACCAACATCGTCATCACCGCCGTGTGGACCGCCGCCTTCGCCCTGACCGCCGCCGTCCTCGCCTTCATGGCCCACGCGGGGAACGCCCACTCGACCCCGGCCACCCTCGTCCAGATCGCCGGCTTCGTCGTCCCGATGGTCTTCACCGTCCGCTACGTCGCCCACGTCCAGGCCAAGGCCAAGGCCCAGCAGCTCGCCGGCTGACGGCCCGCCCCCGGCCGCCGAGCAGAGTCAGCCACCGTGGGTACGACAGGATGTGCGGCACCGCCCTCCTGGACGAGACGGGAGCCGCGGCCGGACAGTTACCGGCCGAGGTGTTCGCCGGTGAGCTGGAGGTGCCCAAGCGGGAGTTGACGCGGATCCTGCACCGGATCACCGCCGCCGACGTGGAGTACGTGGCCGCGTTCGCCGGGTACGAGGCCGAACTGCGGCCGTACGTCGCGGAGAACCAGGCCACGGGCCGGCAGGGCGCGGCGAGGTTCGGCGGCCGCGTGGAGTGGCGCCCGGGCGGTCACCTCTCGTCCGTGCCCTCGGTGGGCCGGGTGCGGCCGACTTCCGGCAGCTCGCCCTCCTGGGCGCGGATGTGGAGTACGTCGCCGATGAACAGGTCGTACACCAGCACCCCGATGACCCCGCCGACGAGCGGTCCGACGATCGGGATCCAGAAGTAGTCGCTGAACCATGGACCGTTCCCCGGCAAGGCCAGTCCCTGCCAGCCGGCCAGCCAGGTCAGCAGGCGCGGGCCGAAGTCACGGGCCGGGTTGATGGCGTAGCCGGCGTTCGTGCCGTAGGACATGCCGATGGCGGCCACCGCGAAGCCGATGATCAGGGGGCCGAGGTTCGCCTGCACCGCCGTGTTGCGCAGGTCGATGACGGCCACGACCAGCATCACGAGGAAGGCGGTGCCGACGATCTGGTCGATCAGCGGTCCCCAGACGCCGCCGTGGAAGTAGGGCGCGGGGAAGGTGGCGAAGATCGAGAACGTGGCGAGCGTGTGCCCGTTCGTCTTCGGGGGCTTCGAGGCGGCGTCGAAGGCGTTGATCGCGTCGTGGTAGACGGCGAAGACCAGGGCCGCCCCGGTGAAGGCGCCGACCAGCTGGGAAAACCAGTACGGCAGGACCTTGACCCAGGCGAACTTGCGGCGCACCGCGAACGCCAGCGTCACGGCCGGATTGAGGTGCGCCCCGCTGACCCCGCCGGCCACGTAGATGCCGAAGACCACCGCGAAGGCCCAGCCCCAGGTGATCAGCAGCCAGTCGCCGGCGGCGAGGAAGATCGTGGTGGGCGACTCCGTGCGGCCCGAGCCGGGCAGTCCGGCCACGGCCACGGCCACGGAACCGGCTCCGAACGAGATCAGGACGAACGTCCCCAGGAACTCCGCCATGCATTCGCCCAGCAGGCCCCCGCGACGCCTGAGCGTGGAGGGTTTGATCAGGGGAGGTATTTCCACAGCCATATCGGCCCCCTCAGTGAGAGCATCCGGCCACACAGCCGATCACGGAACCGGCCTTACCCCATCGTTACGCATGAACGGGACAACGGACACCGGAGGGGACGCAGGGGACATTTCACCAACGGTGGAACAGTGCAACACCAGGCCGCTGTGGCGCCGGACGCGGGCCGTCGGGTCAGGACTGCTACGTGGCCGAGCCGACCGGGTCGGCGGGCGAGGGGGTGGGGGTGGCTGCCGGGCGGGGGTGCTGGGCCGCGGTGATGGTGCGGACGGCGCAGACGCCGGCGATGGCGGCGCCGACGACGGCCGCCTCGGAGACCAGGAGGGGCCAGACCTCGGTGTAGGCGCGTTCGATGACCTGGTCCGTGGAGTCCTTGTACATCAGGCCGACGCCGCTGAGCATGCCGACCACCCAGAGCCCCCACCACACGTTCAGCGAACGCGGCACGGGCCGCCCCGGGACGCTCTTCTCGTAGGCGTCGGCGATGACGCCGCGCGGCACCCAGAGGTTCATGACGGGCACGATCCACCCCAGGTAGACCCAGAAGCCCGAATAGCGCGGCGGCTCGGGCGAGAGGGCGCTCGCGTCGTCCCGGACGCGCCACATCCAGGACACGAACGCCAGCGCGCAGATGAGCGCGGCACCGTCCCCCAGCGAACTGACGACGTGGTACGAGTTCTCGAGCGCGGTCAGCTTCCGGTGCACGCCGTCCCCCTGGTCCGGCGGCCCCGACACCGGCTCCCCGGCCAGGGACAGCCGCACCTGCCACACCGCCCGGAGGGCCCAGGCGGCCCCCGCGAGCAGCAGCCCGCCCACGGCACACCACTCCGCGGTCCGGTCCGACCGCTGACCGGCGGACTGCTCCATGTAGTCGTCGTTCACCTGGGCATCCTGTCCTACGACCTTTTGTTTACGCCATGTCAGACGACGAAAAGCGCGCCATGGTCACCAGGCCGCCCATGGAACATCACGCGTGCGCTGTTACGCCGTACGGATGACCCGGCATGCGCGTCCGCGGTCGCTGGCCTTGACTGGACGGGAGAACGGCGGGGGCAGGGACACGGACGGAGTGCGCGATGACGCATCTACGGACGGGCGCGGCACTGACGCTCGTCGCATGCCTGGGCGCGGGGCTGGGCGGTTGCTCGAACGGCAACACTTCCAGCCCGTCGTCGGCGGTCAGCAAGGCGGCGTCCTTCGCCTCGCAGGGCGCGTCGGCGCTGGCCTCGGCGAGCGCCGAGGCGGGGAACAAGCTGAACGAGGTGAAGAACGGCGTCAACGCCAAGGACGCGGTGACACTGGGCACCCCGGCCCCGACGTCCGACGGCTATATGACGGTCGACGTCACGGCCGTCAACAAAGCGAGCTCCACCAAGTCCTTCGCCGTCCAGGTCAACTTCACGGACAGCAGCGGGAACCTCCTGGACACGACCGTCGTGACCGTCTCCGACGTGGCCGCGGGGCAGTCGGGCAGGGCGACGGCCCGGAGTCACCGCAAGCTGACGGGACAGGTGAAGACGGCGGTGGCGCGGGCGCTGCGGTACTGAGGCGCCCGCGCCACCGGCCGCCCCGCGTCCTCGCGGATCCGCGGCCCCGCCGTCCCGCGGCCCGGCTCAGGCCATCCAGAAGAAGACCGCCGTCATCCGCTTCTCCTCCAGCGTCTTGCCGAAGTAACCGGTCGCGCTGTGCACGAGGTTGGCGTTGTACAGGAGCAGACGGTTGTACTTGTGGGGGACGCGCACGTCCTCCTCGAAGGCGTCCGGCGCGACGAACCGGGTGCCGAGGGCCTCGACGAGGTTGTTGTGCGGGGCCTGGACGACGTTGCCGCCGAGGCGTCCGCCGGGCAGGGACTGCCGGTAGAAGCCGGTGCCGCAGTCCTTGGGCACGCGCGGGTTGAGGTAGAGCACGGCCGCGTAGCGGCACAGGGCGCGCGAGTCGGTGTGCGGCCGGGGCTCGCTCTCCCCCTCGCCCACCACCTGTACGCAGTTGTGGTTCAGGGTGCCGCCGCCGGGCGCCCGCTGCACCCACAGTTCCCCGGCGCCCGTGGCCTTCTTCACCAGCCGCTCGATCCGCGCCAGTTCGTCCGGCTCCAGTCCGGGCATGGCCCGCAGCCCCGGCCAGGTCTCCTGCGTGTACGGGTAGCCCTCGACCCAGTCGTCCTTGGCGAGACACCGCTGCCGTACGGCGTCCACGTCCGGCAGGACGTCGTCCAGGACCCAGTAGTCGCGGCCCTTGGTGGGCTTGCGGTAGGGAAGCACGGGGAGAGGGGTGGCGGCCCGCGCGGGCCGACCGGGCCGTGATGGCATGGACATGCGGTGAACGTATAGCCGGGGTCCGTCTGGACTCGCCCCACGACTGGTCAATGTTCGGTCAACGGAAAGGGGTTCGACCAGCGGAAAGACAGGCCACCGCCACACACTCCCGCAACTTTTTACCGAAACCATAGAGTCATCTGGCTTCCCCATCCGTACTGCTGTGCGTCCGAACCGCTCGCCTCGCGAGTGGGAACCATTACCGGGCAGGAGGCACGGTGCGCTTTTCGCGGAACGCGACGGGAACTCTCTTCGTGGGCGGGGCCATGGCGGTGACGCTCACTGCAATGGTCTACCCGAGCATGCTCGGGGTCTCCACCGTCTCCAGCGACCAGTCCCGGATCATCGCCAACACCCAGTGGGGACCGCTGACGGAGGGCGACCGGGACTTCGTGGTCAAGGTGCGCGCGGCGGGACTCTGGGAGTACCCGGTCGGCCAGCTCGGGCTCCAGAAGGGCCAGTCGGCGGCGGTCAAGACGGCCAGCAACCACCTGATCGACGGTCACGCCGCGCTGGACGTCTCCTGCCGCAAGATCGCACCCCTGCTGAACATCACGTTGCCCAACATCGCGAGCCCCCAGCAGGAGGGCTTCGTCACCCAGTTGAAGAGTGACAGCGGCAAGCAGTTCGACGTCGACTTCGCCAACATTCTGCGGATGACGCACGGATCGATCTTCAACACCATCGCGAAGGTCCGCTCCACCACCAAGAACTCGCTGGTGCGCGCCCTCGCCGACCAGGCCAACGACACGGTTCTGGACCACATGACGGTCATGGAGAAGACGGGCGACGTCGACTTCGACACGACCCTCAACACGCAGACGAACCCGCCGAAGATGCCGGCCTCCCAGTTGACCCCGCCCGCACCGCCCGCCGGGCAGCCGCAGGTGGTGCTCACCGCGCCGCCGACCGAGACGTCGACCGCGCTGGACCTCAGCGGCCTGGGCGTCGGCTCGGCCCCCTCGGCCCCCGCCGCCGCGCCCTCCCCCGGCGCGTCGGGCGGCTAAGCGAGCCACACGGTGGTGTCGGGCGGCAGTACCCCGCCGCCCGGCAAGGGCACGCTGCTCAGCAGCACCTCCCCGGGCGGCAGCGGTACCGGCCCGTCGCCGAGGTTGGTGACGCACCGCCAGCCGTCCGAGCGGGCGAACTGGAGGACGCCGGCGGGTGCGTCCGGCGCCCAGGTCAGCGACTCGCCCTCCAGGAGCTTGCGGCGCAGCCGCAGGGCCCTGCGGTAGAGCTCCAGGGTGGAGCCCTCGACGCCGTCCTGGGCCTGGACCGCGTACGCGGCGAAGACCGGCGGCTGGGGCAGCCAGGCGCCGGCCGCGCCGAAGCCGTACGACGGGCCGCCGGTCGTCCACGGCAGCGGCACCCGGCAGCCGTCGCGGCCCTTGCGGACGTGGCCGCTCTGTTCCCAGATCGGGTCCTGGAGGACCTTGGTGGGCAGACCGGCCACCTCGGGCAGGCCGAGTTCCTCACCCTGGTAGACGTACGCGGATCCCGGCAGGGCCAGCATCAGCAGGGTCGCCGCCCGGGCCCGGCGCAGGCCCGCCGCCTCGTCGATCGCGGGTGCCCGGCCGCCGGAGAGCAGCCAGGCGTCGTGGTCCGTGCCGGGCGGGAGCGTCAGGCGCGAGGTGTGGCGTACGACGTCGTGGTTGGACAGGACCCAGGTGGCGGAGGCCCCTGCCGTACGGGCCGTGCGCAGCGAGCCGGTGATGACGCGGCGCAGCTCGTCCGCGTCCCAACCGGCTTGCAGGTACTCGAAGTTGAACGCCTGGCCCAGTTCGTCCGGGCGGGCGTAGAGGGCGCGGCGGGCGTCCGGGACCCAGGCCTCGGCGACCGCCGTGCGGGGCGGGGTGTAGGAGTCGAAGATCTTGCGCCAGTCGCGGTAGATCTCGTGGACCTCGTCCCGGTCCCAGTAGGGGTGGCTGCCGGGGGGTACGTGTTCCAGGGCCTCCTCGCCGGTCGGGCCGAGGTCGCCGACGTCCCGGAGCGGTTCGGTGAGGTCCTTGGCCAGGCCGTGGGCGACGTCGATCCGGAAGCCGTCGACGCCCCGGTCGGACCAGAAGCGCAGGGTGGTGCGGAAGTCGGCCCGCACCTCCTCGTTGTCCCAGTTGAGGTCGGGCTGCTCGGAGGCGAACAGATGGAGGTACCACTGGCCGTCGGGGACCCGCTGCCAGGCGCTGCCGCCGAACACCGACTGCCAGTCGGTGGGCGGGAGTTCGCCGCGCTCGCCGCGCCCGGCGCGGAAGACGTAGCGGTCGCGGGCGGCGGAGCCGGGACCGGCCCGCAGCGCCTCCTGGAACCAGGGGTGCCGGTGCGAGGTGTGGTTGGGGACGATGTCGACGACGACCTTCAGGCCCAGCAGGTGGGCCTCGGCGACCATGGCGTCGAAGTCGTCCAGTGCGCCGAGGCGGGGGTCGACGTCCCGGTGGTCGGCGATGTCGTAGCCGCCGTCGGCGAGTTCGGACGGGTAGAAGGGGCTCAGCCACAGGGCGTCGACGCCGAGCGCGGCCACGTGGTGCAGGCGCTCGGCGATGCCCCGGACGTCGCCGAGCCCGTCGCCGTCGGCGTCGGCGAAGCTGCGGGGATAGACCTGGTAGACGACGGCCTGGCGCCACCAGTCGGGGTTCCTGGACGAGAGGTCGTTCACAGTGGCTCCCTTGGGAAGGACGACAGGGAAAGCCTGTCCACATTGCCGGGAAAGCGAACCTTCACACTCTGCGGAATAGATCATTCCCAGTGTGGCGAAGTTGTGATGACTTCCCGAACTCCCCTTGTTCCGGCGCAGGTTGACAGGGTTCAGCCGGTCGACCCACCATGTGCACACGCTGTGGCGCATGTGACCAATGGGCCCGGTGTCCTCGACCTGCTTCTGCCTGCCGCGTGCCGCCTCACGCTGCCTGAAGCACTCTCAGAACTCCTGATGGGATACACATGTCCATAGCGATCCGTGCCACCACGCGCCGCCTGCTGGGGACGGGCGTCGCGACGCTCGCCCTCTGCGCGGCCTCCGTCGCCGCCGCCTCCGCCGCTCTGGCCGACGACGCGCCCGGCGGCGACGGCTGGAAGTCCGGCGGCACCTACAAGCCGGGCACGGGCGCGGGCACGGAGACCGGTACCGACCGCTGCCAGTTCTCGCTCGACGGCACCAGCTTCTTCGACTCGGTGAAGGTCGACGACCAGAACCTCAGGCCCACCGGCGACGGCAAGGTCCACATCAAGGTCCGCACCGCCGGTGACGCCTCGACCTGCACCGCCTCGCTGGCCTCCTACCTCGCCCACGGTGCCTCCTTCAACACCTCCGGCGAGCAGGTCTTCGTCGACTTCGACTCGGTGACCGTCAAGCCGGGCCAGACCGACTCCCTCGACATCGCGGTGCCCGACGCGGGCTGCTTCGCGCAGCTCGACCTGTACCGGGGCGCGGTGAAGTTCGACGGCAAGCTCCACGCCAAGGACGGCTTCGAGCACGGCGACCTGCCCAAGGGCCCGGACCACCCGGTGATCAAGGACAAGCTGATCGCGGCCTGGAACGGCGGCACGAAGGAGTGCACCTCCACCGAGTCCGCCACGCCGACCCCCACCACGCCGGCCTCCGCCCCGGCCCAGCCGACGGCCCCGACCCCGAGCGCCTCGGAGTCGAAGTCCACCGCCACCCCGACCCCGTCCGCCTCTGAGTCGACCTCGACCCCGACCCCGGCCCCGACCCCCGACGGTGGCGGCGGCGACCTCGCCGAGACCGGTGGCGGCAGCGGCTCCGGCATCATCGCCGGAGGCGCGGCGGTGCTCCTCGCCGGCGGCGCCGCCATCGTCGTAGCAACCCGCCGCAAGCGAACCGCACGCGGCTGACCCCGCCCCGGGAGGGCCGGGTCCGGTCAGCCTCCGTCGGCCGCGCAGTGCCCGAGCAGGTCCTGGACCTCCGTGTCCACCACCCGGTACCTGACCACGCGGCCCTCCTTCTCCCCCTCCACGACCCCCGCGGCCCGCAGCAGCCTGAGCGCCTGCGACACCGCGGGGTCGTTCATTCCCGTCGCGATCGCCAGGTCGGACACGGCGAGCGGGCCGGTGCGGTGCAGGGCGAGCAGCAGCGCGAGGCGCTTGGCGTCGGCGAGCAGGGCGAAGCGGTCGGCCCAGGCGCGCACATGGCCGGGTTCGCCGATCGCGGCGATGGCGTCGCACACCCGGTGACCGTCGATGGTGCGACGGTCCGCGCGGTCGGCAGGCACGAGATGCATACCGCCATGTTCGCAGGCACCGTTCTGTGATCTTCGATACCTGCGCAGGTGCGCAGCTATGCAGACGACCGCCCGCGCACCTACGGTGGGCGGGCCGTGGTGTTCGGGAAGTCGATGCGATGTCGACGCGGCCCTCGCCACTGTGATCGGGGAGTTCCCGTCCCGTCCGGCACCCGCCGGGCCACTGGTCGTACGACCGGGAAGGCAGGGACGGCGGACGCATGACCCGTAAGCCAGGAGACCGGCCACGGCAGCTCACGAAGTGATCCACGAGGTGCTGGAGCGTGAACCGGATGACCCTGCCGGAAAATTCCTTCAAGTGGCGGCGCGAGGACACGGTCAGGACGGCGGGGCTGCTGACGGTGATCGTCGCCCTGCACGTCGTCGCCTTCGGGATCCTCTTCCTGCTCGTGGTCCCCGAGCACTACAAGGTCGGCTCCAAGGCCTTCGGTATCGGCCTCGGCGTCACCGCCTACACCCTGGGCATGCGGCACGCGTTCGACGCCGACCACATCGCCGCGATCGACAACACCACCCGCAAGCTGATGGCCGACGGCAAGCGGCCGGTGTCGGTGGGCTTCTGGTTCGCGCTCGGGCACTCCAGCGTGGTCGTCGTCCTCGCGGCGCTGATCGCGGGCGGCACCCAGCTCGCCGGCAAGGTGATGAACGAGGGCTCGCGCACCCACCAGGTCCTCGGCTTCATGGGTACGACGATCTCCGGCACGTTCCTCTACCTCATCGCCGCCCTCAACCTGGTCGCCCTGACAGGCATCCTGCGCGTGTTCAGGGCGATGCGGGCAGGCACGTACGACGAGGCGGAACTCGAGGCCCACCTCGACTCCCGCGGTTTCATGAACCGCGTCCTCGGCCGCCTGACGAAGTCCGTCTCCCGCCCCGGCCAGATGTTCCCCCTGGGCTTCCTCTTCGGCCTCGGCTTCGACACCGCCACCGAGGTCACGCTGATGGTGATGGCCGGCTCGGGCGCGGCGGCCGGCCTGCCCTGGTACGCGATCCTCTGCCTGCCCCTGCTGTTCGCGGCCGGGATGAGCCTGTTCGACACCCTCGACGGCACGTTCATGAACTTCGCCTACCAGTGGGCGTTCTCGAACCCGGTGCGCAAGGTCTTCTACAACCTCACCATCACCGGGCTGTCCATCGCCGTCGCCTTCTTCATCGGCACCATCGAGCTGGTCGGCGTCCTGCACGACAAGCTCGACCTCCGCGACGGTCTGACCGGCTGGATCGCGGGCCTCGACCTGGACAACGTCGGCTACACCATCGTCGTCCTGTTCGTAGTGGTGTGGGCGGCGGCCCTGACCTACTGGAAGGTGGCCAGGGTGGAGGAACGCTGGACGGCACCGGCACCGGCACCGGCACCGGCCGGCACCGACCAGGTGTGCTGACCGGACAGGCCCTCCAGGGTCCGTCGCCGGTCACACGTACGCGGCCAGCCCCTCGGACAGCAGCGTGAAGGCGTGTTCGGCGTCGGCGACCGCCTCCGGGTAACGGTCGTCGGCGGACCGGCCGCCGGCCACCGCCTGGAAGTTGTCCATGGACAGCAGCCGCTGCGCACCCACCATCTGACCGGCCGCCAGGCGCGCGGTCAGCGCGGGGACCTCGGCGGTGTCCCGCAGCGCCTCCGCGAGCGCGCGTTCCGCGCCCTCGTCGAAGCGGACCATCCTCGTGCGCAGCGCCGGGGTCCGAAGGATCATCCGGGTCAGCGCCAGGATCTGCGGCACGTCGTTGAGGCCGGTGATCGGGTCGCGGTCGCGCAGGCCCGCCATGAAGTGGTCGCGGAGGGCCGACAGCGGCCCGACGGCCGGCGGCCGGGCGCGCACCACGCGGGCGGCCTCGGTCTCGTGGTCGGCGAGGCGGTGGATGACGAGCTCCTCCTTGGTGGGGAAGTAGGCGAACACCGTCCGCTTCGACACCTCGGCGGCCTCCGCCACCTGCGCCACCGACACCTGGTCGAACCCGTGCTCGAGGAAGAGCGCGATGGCCGCGTCGGAGATAGCGGCATGGGTCCGAGCGCGTTTGCGTTCACGCAGCCCTGTCATGCCGCCACCGTACCAAAAATCTGCACCCGGATTTTTCTCGCACCAAGATGTTTCTTGCACTCGAATATTTCTTGCACTGGGTATAGCTTTGCACTCGGTCGAGTCCAAGGAGGAGCGATGACCGACGTGATCGTGGCGGGCGCCGGACCCACCGGGCTGACGCTGGCCTGCGAACTGGCGCTGGCGGGCGTGCAGACGCTGGTGGTCGAACGCCTGCCGCAGCGGGTCGAGCAGATCAAGGGCGGGGCGGTCCAGCCGCGCACCCAGGAACTGCTGGAGCTGCGCGGCCTGCTGGACCCGATGCGGGCCAGGGCGACGGCACGCGAGCCGGTGGGCGGGCACTTCGCGCTGCTGCCCGTGCCGCTGGACTGCACGGTGTGGGACACCGCGCACCCCTACCCGCTGTCGATCCCGCAGTGGGAGGTCGAGGAGGTGCTGGAACAGCGGGCCACGGAGCTGGGGGTCAAGGTGCTGCGCGACACCCCGTTGACGGCCGTGGAGCAGTCCGAGGACGGCGTGGTCGTGACCGCGGGCGACCGGCGGATCGAGGCCCGCTGCCTGGTGGCCTGCGACGGCGGGCACAGCACGGTCAGGAAGCTGCTCGGCGTGCCCTTCTCGGGCAGGCCCGGGACGTACACGGCGGTCCTGGCCGACGTGCGGCTGTCGTCCGTGTCCGACCTCGTGCCGAAGACCCAGGGGCACATCAGCACACTCACGCGCGAGGCCGGCGACCGCTGGGTGATGCTGGTGCCGGTCGGCGGCGACCGCTACCGGTTCACCGGCGGGACGGTGGGCGAGGAGGACCTGCCCAGGGACAGGCCGGTGACCTTCGAGGAGATCGCCGAGTCGCTGCGCGTGGTGTACGGCGAGGAGACCGTCCTGGCCACCGTGGACAACGCCTCGCGGTTCGGCGACGCGACCCGGCAGGTCGACCACTACCGGGTGGGCAACGTGTTCTTCGCCGGTGACGCCGCGCACATCCACCCGCCCTTCGGCGGGCAGGGCCTGAACCTCGGCGTGCAGGACGCCTTCAACCTGGGCTGGAAGCTGGCCGCCGTACTGCGCGGCCGGGCCGAGGCGGACCTGTTGGACACCTACCACGCCGAGCGGCACCCGGCCGGGGCCTGGGTCCTGCACATCACCCAGGCACAGCGGGTCTTCGCCGCCCCCCGCCCCGGCGCGGACGCCATCGAGCTGCGCCAGGTCTTCACCGACCTGATGCGCCTGCCCGAGGCCAACCGGCACCTGGCCGGGCTGATGTCGGGGCTGTCGCACTCGTACGACGTGCCCGGCGGCCACCCGCTCGCCGGGCACCGGGTCGCCGGTCTCGACCCGTCGCTGTTCCGGTCCGGCAGGCCCGTCCTGCTCGACCTGGCCGGCCTCCTCCCGCCCCACCTCGACGCCGTCCGCGCCGAACCGGTGGCCGGACTGCCCGGGGCGGTGCTGGTCCGCCCCGACGGCTACGCGGCCTGGGCGGCGGACACGGCCCCCGACCTGGACACCCTCGTCAGCGACCCGTGCTGGCCCCTCCTGGCCTAGTCCCTCCTGGCCCAGTCCCTTTCGCCCTACCGCTCGACCGTCTCCAGGTACAGCTTCACGAACCGGTCGACGTCCACGTCCAACGCCACGTCCACCAGGGCCTGTTCGCGGACGCCCTCGTGAATCTCCGACTCGCCCGGCCGGGGCCGGCGGTCGACGATCGTCTGGCCCCGGCCCGGACCGGGGGCGAGGGAGACCTCGACGGGCAGCAGGCGGGTGGTGATGCCCTCCGGGTCGGCGACCGCGCAGACCGCGCCCGCGTCGCCGAGGCCGCCCGCCGCCTCGGCCTCGGCGGGACCGCCCTGCGTGGTCGGCCGGTGGGCGAGCAGCTCCCCGGCCAGCCGGGCACCGGGCTCGGCACTCGCCCGCAGCCGCCGCACCTCGACGCCGGGGACGACGACCCGCTGGAAGACGTCCAGCCCGTACATGGTGATCGGCACCCCCGCGGTGAGCAGGACCGCCGCCGCCTCCGGATCGTGCCAGACGTTGAACTCGGCGACCGGCGTGGCGTTGCCGGTGGCCACCGCGCCGCCCATGAACACGATCCGCTCGATGTTGCCGGTCACCTCCGGGTGGGTGCGCAGCAGCAGCGCGATGTTGGTGAGCGGGGCCGTCGGGACCAGGGTGACCGGGCGGGGCGAGGCGAGGATCTCCCGGTGCAGCAGCGTCACCGCGTCCACCGCGGCCGGGGCCCGGGTGGGCGCGGGCAGCCCCAGGTCGCCCATCCCGTCGTGCCCGTGCACGTGCCGCGCCGAGCGGGCCGGCTCGATCAGCGGCCGCTCGGCACCCCGGGCCACCGGGATGTCCGGCGCGCCCGCCTGCTCCAGCACGGTCAGGGTGTTGCGGACAACCCCGTCGACGTCCGTGTTCCCGGCCACGCACGTCACCGCGCGCAGCTCCAGGTCCGGGTGGCGGACGGCAAACAGCAGGGCCAGGGCGTCGTCGACACCGGTGTCGCAGTCGATGATCACGGGGATGGGCTGACCGGTCACGGCGGACTCCTTCCTTCGTACCGACCGTTCCTAAAGACTGAGCGGGAGTGAGTCCTGGTGCCAGGACTCGTGCTCAGCCGCGTGCCCCGAACGGTTGTGGGCACACTGGTCGCCCGCTTTCGCTCCGCGTCCGGCGCCGACGGATCCTGTCCGTGGTCCGGGAATGCGGGGGCGGGTTCCCTCACGCCCCGGTACTCCCGATGCGGCCTGGACGGTCCGATGCCCCACCGCATCACTCCGGTGCGGTGGGGGCGGTGCCGTCCGTCGCCGGATCGGGTGTCCCAGAGCGCGCCTTCCGATCGCCACGGCGGCAGCCTCGTGGCGCGTGGTCTTCCTGGTTGTGGTGGTGAGGGGTTTCTGCCAGTGCTGGGCGCCCCAGCGGCTGGTGTAGGCCGGGTCGACGGCGACCAGGGGGATGCCGAGTTCCGCGGCCATGGACACCAGCCGGGCGCGCAGCCTGGCGGTGGGCAGGCCGGAGATCAGCCGGCGGAACCGTTTGCGTCGGCCGTGCTTCTCTCGGGTCTTCTCTTCGCCAAAGTCCAAATCCTCGATCGCGAGCGCCAGGCCATGGTGTTGGGCCCAGTGCAGCAGGCGGATCAGGGCGTGCCGGATTTGGGCGTCGCGGTGTGGTGCGCTGCCGGACAGGTCGTAGTCGAACCTGCGAGGCTCACCGACCGGGTTCCCGTGTTCGTCCAGGCGCCAGGCGGCCAGGTGATCGGCGTTCATGTCCACACCGGCCACCCCCGCGGCCAGGGCGGCCTGAAGCGGCACCATCTGCACCGGCGAGTTCTGCCAGGAGGCGGTCAGATACCAGCGCCCGCGGCCGACGTCGTGATGCATGCGGTAGGCCACGGCCCGGTTGGCGGTGATCCGGTCGGCCCACTGCTCGCCCCGGTGCATAAAACCGACCCGGCAGGCCAGCACGAACCGGCCGTGCGGCGCGTTCGCCAGGCCCGCCAGCGGCGCGGGGAGTTTGATGCTCACCTCACCGTCCGGGCTGACCCGGATCGTCTCGTTGCCGTACCGCTTCCCGGACTCGCCGTCGGCCTGGCAGAACCAGCGCGCGGCCTCCCACCGGCGCCGCCACCCGGTCTCGGTCAGGTGGGCGGCCTGAAGGTTGTGCCGGGCGCGCAGCAGCTTCTTACCGCCGCGCACCACCCGCACGCGCCCGGCCTGGCACTGGGCGCGTTGCTGTTCCAGCCGGTCCTCGAGCAGGTGCAGGCGCCGGGACTTTGCGAACCACTCCCGCTTCGAGCGGTAACCGCCCGGCCGACCCGCCGAGCCCTTCGCCCCGACGGGCAGCGCAAGCCGGTGCGCGATCGTGTCCACGCCCGTCTGGAGGCTGTGGATGTGGGCGAGCTGACCGCGCCGGGCCAGCGCCCACTGGTCATGCGTGGCCTTCGTGATGCTGCCCGCCCAGCGCGAGGAGGACTCCCCGGTCAGAGCACGCTTACGCTCCGCCCACCGGTCACTGTCGTGATCGAGCCCGGCCGCGCAGCGGGCCTTCAGGTCGCGGGAGGCCAGGGATCCGAGCAGGTCACCGACCAGGCGCAGGACCTTCTCGTCCTGGGCGGTCAGCCCCTTGAGACTGGTGCGGACCGCCACCCCGGACGGGCCGGGCACCACGAACGAATCCGCCACCTCACGCAGCCCGCCCATCGCCCCACCCCCTCTGCCCGGTGACCAAGAAGCCGTCACCGGACCCAACGACCACCTCCCGCGAAGGTCACGCATTCGAAGCAGGAACACTCATTCCTTCCCTGTCCTGACAAGCGCGCGAGATGACCGAGACGCCCACTCACGCACACCAGAACGCACCCATGCACTGTCAGCCAGCAGCAGTTCGCACCCCTAGGACAAGTCCCTAGGTCACCAGGTCACTCCCACAGTGCGGTACCGCGTGCCCGCACCCGGTCGCCGATCCGCCGCAGCAGCTCGTCGACGGGGAGGGCTCCGGCACGCCGGCCGTCCCGCAGCCGTACGGCGGCCAGGCCCGCGCCGGCCTCCCGGTCGCCGATCACCGCCTGGTACGGCACCAGGCGCCCCGCGCGGATCCGGGCGCCCAGGGTCCCCCGCTCCGGACCGGCGAGTTCGGCCCGCAGTCCCCGCGCGGCGGCCTCCCGCACCACCGCCTCCGCCTGCTCCACCTGGCCCTCGGCGACCGGCAGCACGACCAGCTGCACCGGGGCCAGCCAGGCCGGGAACGCGCCGCCGTGCTCCTCGACGAGGTGCGCGACGGAGCGCTCCATGCTGCCGATGACACTGCGGTGCACCATGACCGGGCGGTGCCTGGCCCCGTCGGCGCCGACGTAGTGCAGGTCGAAGCGTTCGGGCTGGTGGAAGTCGATCTGGACGGTGGAGAGGGTGGCCTCACGGCCCGCGGGGTCGGTGATCTGCACGTCGATCTTGGGACCGTAGAAGGCGGCCTCGCCCGCCGCCTCCTCGTACTCCTGCCCGGACTCCTCCAGCACCTCCCGCAGCATCGCGGTCGCCCGCCGCCACAGGTCCGGGCCTGCGACGTACTTGCCGCCCTCTCCCGGGAGCGACAGACGGTACCGGGAGGCCCGGATGCCGAGGTCGGCGTAGGCGCGGGCGATCAGGCCCAGGGCCGCCCGGGCCTCCTCGACCACCTGCTCCAGGGTGCAGAAGACATGCGCGTCGTTGAGCTGGATGGACCGCACCCGGGTCAGCCCGCCCAGCACCCCCGACGGCTCGGAGCGGTACATGGCACCCAACTCCGCGAGCCGCAACGGCAGTTCGCGGTAGCTGTGCGAGCGGGAGCGGTAGATGAGCGCATGGTGGGGGCAGAGGCTGGGCCGCAGCACGACCTCCTCCGCCCCGAGCCGCATGGGCGGGAACATGTCCTCGCTGTAGTGGTCCCAGTGGCCGGACAGCTCGTACAGCTCCCGTTTGCCGAGGACGGGCGAGTACACGTGCCGGTACCCGGCCGCGCGCTCCGCCTCCCGGACGTACTCCTCCAGGGTGTGCCGTACGACGGCCCCGTCGGGGAGCCAATACGGCAGCCCCGCGCCCATCAGGGGATCGGTGTCGAACAGACCCAGTTCACGGCCGAGCCGTCGGTGGTCGTGCATGGCGGTCTCCTCACGGATGGTGTGGTGACCGGGACGAGAACCGGGACGCACACACACCGAAGCCCCGGGGCACTCGCCCCGGGGCTTCGGACTTGAGGTCACCTGTCAGCGCACCGGGACGTACTCCGGCGTCGTCGTACGGAAGAGGGAGGACGGGGCGCGCTTCATGTGGGGGACCGTAACAGGGGCGCGTGGCGGGGGCGACGCATTTTCTTCGCGCGATTACTCAGGCCGTGGCCGGCGCACGCCAATCCCGGTCCGCATCACTCAGCTCCCAGCCGGCGCACGTCAATCCCGGTCCACATCATCAGTCCACGGTCGGCGCACGCCATACCCGGTCCGCATTAATCAGCCCGTCCGGCGTTTGAGGACGAGGCCGTTCAGGCCGAAGCGGGGGCCTGGGGGCGGCAGCCCCCAGCGACGGGACGACACCCCCCCACCCCCCCACCCCCCCACCCCCCAAACCCCCCCCCCCCCCCCCGGGGGGCCCCCCCGGGGCCAATGTGGCGGGGGGTCAACCCCCCCCCC